>DNDP01000193.1:653-1692 GCA_003484235.1 Verrucomicrobiales bacterium | reverse complement strand
AGGTCATCAATCCGATGGCCACCACCTCGACACCGTCAACTGCATTGGTCTGCAGCCAGGTTGTGTCGTTGGCCACACCGTTCTGCAATGCCGCGGGTAGAGATGCGAGTATGGTGGTGGCCGCGAGATTGGTCACCGCCGGTTGAAAGGAAACCGCATAGCGCAGTACCGGCTGATGGAGGCCCAGAAACTGTCCTTCGTTGCCCAAGGGATCAGTGGCCGTCCACTCCGGCAGGAGCCATCCGGCAGCCTCGGTGCCACCGGCGTGCAGCCTCCACTCCGGCTCCCAGTAGCGGGCGGGCGTTTCCCAGGGCTTGTCGGGACCTCCGTTGGTCCGGGCGGCCAAACGAGTGAGCTCGATCGTCAGATCGCCGGCTGTCCAACTCACCGGAACGGACGCACCGGACCATTGCATCGGCTGCACCGGTCGTGGATTGGACAACTTCAGAGTAACGGTGTTTGTCGAACTCCACGGCGTGATGCGCAGCGTCAGATCTTTGTCTGCCCGTGGGTAGGCTGCGAAGGCATGGCCAATGCGGATAAACGAAGTGGTTTCGAAAGCACGCCAAAACCTTGTTTTCTGCCCCCAAAGGTCCCCATTCTCATCGATCATCTCCACACGCAATTTCTGACAATCAACGTTCGTCCGCGAATTCGCATCCAACGCGTTCAGCCAGATGACCAATGTGTCAGAATCCGTGGAGACGGCCGTCCGTGGCACCTTGGGCGTAAGGAAGTCACGCAGCCGTTTCGGCATCCATCGTCCAAACCGCTCCACGATCGGAGAGGCATTACCCACCTTGTGATCGGCACCGTAGGTGATGGCCTCAACCACGATGATCCGGCCGTCATCTACCAGAACTTCCCCCAAGGGCGGTGACGGACGCGCAAACAAAACCACTGCGATCAGCGCCGTCAGCAGGGTGAACAGTATACCCAAAAGTAGCCAAAGCATGGCTCTCCCACGCCTTCTCTCTGTACTCATGCGGGGGTATTGTTACTCCTTCGTGATCGTCTCGTCGAGGTTCAGGAGGACGCG
>DNDP01000193.1:0-364 GCA_003484235.1 Verrucomicrobiales bacterium | reverse complement strand
CGTTGTTCCGCGAGCAGGCGCAGCAGTTCGTCGCGCTCGGCGCGGGTGGGCTTGCGCGAGAGCACCCGGCGGAAGGCGTGTTCAACGCGTTGCTCGTCGGTGGGCTGCGCTGCGAGAGTGTGTTTCGCCAGCGCCTGGGCGCACTCCATGAAGATCGTTTCGTTGAGACCAGTCAGCGCCTGGAGCGGTGTGTTCGACCGTGAGCGACGCACGCACGAGAAGTCGCCGGTCGGCGCGTCGAACGCCTGCAACGCAGGATACGGAATCGAGCGGTAGCGGAAGGTGTAGAGCGCGCGTCGGTAACGGTCATCGCCCCCCGATAGATCCCACATCTTCGGTCCATAGCTCGCGGGCGGATCGAAGA
>DNDP01000057.1:3440-7904 GCA_003484235.1 Verrucomicrobiales bacterium | reverse complement strand
GCGCCGCCTCGACGGCGGCGTTCAGCGCCAGGATGTTCGTCTGGAACGCGATTTCGTCGATGGTCTTGATGATCTTGGCCACGTCGTCGCTCGACGCCTTGATTTCGTCCATCGCGCGGCTCATCTCCGCCATGTGTCCGGTGCTGTCCTCGGCGGCGGATCGGGTTTGGCTGGAAAGCTCGCGTGCTTGGCGGGCCCCCTCGTTGTTGCGCAGCGTCATGCTCAACATTTCCTCCAGCGACGCACCGGTCTCCACCAGCGAGGCGGCCTGCTGCGTGGCGCCCTCCGCCAGGCCCTGGCTTGATTCCGTCACCGAGCGGGCGGCAAGCGAGACCAGCGAGGCGGAATCATTGAGCTCCGACGTGATGAGCCGGAGAGGCCGGGCGATCGATCGGGCCAGCAGCGCGACGATCAGCCCGATAACCACGAGAGCCGCGCCGCCGAACACCAGGGAGGTCACCATCGCCTGGCGCGAGGAGGCGAGGATCTTGCCCATGGGCAGGCTCACCGCGATGGCCCAGGGGTCGGCCGCGATTCCGACCTGGATCGGGACGAACACCTCGTAAACCTCCGAACCCAGCAGCTTCGAGTGGGTTGTGTGGGTGAAGGTGTTCCGATTGCGCACGGTGGCCATCGCCTCGCGAAGATGCGGAAGTTCGGCTGCGCCGTTCCCGATGCTCTCCCTTCGCGCATGGGCCACCACCGTGCCGGCGCTGGAGATGAGCGCCGCGTAGCCTGTCTGGTACGGGCGGATGGATTCGATGATGTCCTGCAGGCGCCCGGTTGCGAGTTCGACGCCCACGACTCCAATCGTTTCGCCGTTGTAGCTGACGGGCACCGCCACTCCGGTCACTTCAAGCGTGGCACCGCCGACCGCGAGCGCGCGCGGAGTCAGAATCGTTTCGCGGCCAGAACGCCGGATGATCTCATAAAAGTTTCCCTCCTCGGTTCCGGCATAGGCCGTGACCTTGTCCGCAACGATGGCATCGGCCTGGCGATGCCAGAGCGGGATGAACCTGCCCGTGAGATCGTGGCCGGATCTGCCGGCATGGGCGGCATCAGCGGCATCCAAAGCGTCCGGTTCCCAGACCGACCAGATCGCCTGAAAGTCGGAGTTGGCCGACAGGACCTGGTTGAGAATGCTGTTGTAGAGCGCCCGGTCATCGACCCGGGCCAGCTTCATGCCTTCGAATGTCTGCGCGACCGTCCGTGCCGCCAGCATGGCGCGATTCAGTTCGGACTGCACCTCGGCGCCGTATCGGTAGGTGGTTTCGTACGCGAGTTCGAACGCGGTCTTCCTGGCCGCCTGGGTGGAGTGGCGGACCTGGAGGAAGATCAGCACGGCGAGCACGGCGGCAATCACTCCGGTTACCGTCGCGATCATGCGCGAATGGAGACTCAGCTGTTTCATGGCGGGGCACTCCGGCGGCAGGGCGGTTGAAACCACGACCGATCTAGAAATCCGTGAACTGTGAATCGCTCCGGACGGAGGCTGACGGGCGGGACTGACGTCGGGTGCTTCCATTGCCCGAGCGGTTCGGCAGGCCGGCCGACGCGTCCTTGCCGCTCCTGCTCCGCGAGGAGCCCCGACCGGAATCCAGGGTAATTGCCTGCGATCGAATGTTCCCGCCGGAGGTGCCGCCGCCCACCAGGGCGAGCAGCTGGTCCACTTCCGCCTTCTGCGTTGCCGCCTGCATGTTCAGTTCGGCCGCCGCGCTCGCGCATTCTTCCGCCGTGGAGGAGGTCGACTGCGTGATGCGGTCCACCTGCGTGACGGTTTCGTTGATCTGGACGATCCCTTGTGCCTGTTCCCGGCTGGCCACGGCGATTTCACCGACGAGGTTGTCCACGGTGCGCGCCCGTTCGACGATTTCCTTGAGGCTCAGGGCCACCTTGCCGCTGACCTCCACGCCCTGGGTCGTCTTGCTGATGGCGTCCTCGATGCGGCGCGACGTTTCCCGGGCGGCATCGGCGCTGCGCTGGGCCAGGTTTCTCACCTCTTCGGCGACGACCGCGAAGCCGGCGCCCGCCTCGCCCGCCCGCGCCGCCTCCACGGCGGCGTTCAGCGCCAGGATGTTTGTCTGAAACGCGATTTCGTCGATGTTCTTGACGATCTTGGCGACCTCGTCGCTGGAGCTCTTGATCGCGGCGATGGAATGCATCATCTGCTCCATGTCCTTGGAGCCGGAGTCCGCCGCCAGACTGGTCTGGGTGGACAGCGTCTTGGCCTGCTGCGCGGCGTCGGCGTTGCGGTTGACCATGCCGGTCATCTCCTCGAGCGACGCGCAGGTTTCCTCGATGGAGGTGGCCTGGTTGCTTGCGCCGTCCGCGAGCTGCTTGCTGGCCGCGGCCACGGCGGCGGCCGAGGCGGTGGTGTAGGCCGAACCCTCCGAGAGGCGGTCGGCGAGCCGGATCAAGGCGCTGCGGATCCGGCGCGAGTTGATGGAGACCAGGAGCAGCACGGCGGCGGCGAAGGCAATGCTGGATGATCCCAGTCCGAGCACCGTCTTGCGGGTGTCGTTGAAGGCCTGCACGGTCTGCCGGGTGCGCGCCTCCGCAAACTCCGCGCAGTACGCCTTCACCCGCCTGGTTGCGTCGTCCAGCTGCTTGGCGTGGGGCGGAATATCCCGGTCCAGCAGCTCCATGGCGGCCTGAAAATCCGTGTCCATCTGGGACCGGATGCGGGCCGTCAGTGCGGTGAAGTTCGTGAGACTCCGTTCAAGTGTCTGGAGCCGCTGATAGCCTTCACCCTCCGGTATCAGTGCGTAGAGGTTGGCAATCAGCTGGCTCTGCGTCCGTTTCAGATTGTCGGCTTCGGCGGCCTTGGCCACCCGCAGATCCTCGGCGACGAACATCAGCTCATAACTGCGGAGCCGGAACAGGTTCAGGTTTGCCTCCAGGGCCGCCATGTGGTCGAGGCTGGGAAGGGCTTCCTCCTCCAGTCCGGCGATGGCTTCCGCACCGTCGCGGCTTGTGCGCCACTGGATGGTGCCCTGCACCACCAGGAACACCAGCAGCAGCGCCACCAGGGCCTGCACCGCCAGAAAACCGCGGCGTACCGTGACGGTCTTCACCGATCCGCCGCCCTCCGAGTCCCTGGAGGAGGACCCGCTGCCGGCCGCTGCCCTGTCGGTGCCTGGACGCATTGGATCGCCTACTTGATCTCGACCTTCTTGACGCCGGTGATGTCCGCATCGGCGGTCACGACCGCGATCGAGCCCTTGTTGGCCTTGACCAGCGCGACTGCGGCCGGAACGTCGTCGGCTTTCTTGGGCTGCTGCCCCCGGCCGGAAAAGGCCAGCCGCTGCCAGAAGGTCTTGAACGCGCTGCTGTTCATGCCGCAGGCGCTCTGCAGTTCCTTTTCGGCTTTCTGGTCAACGTAGACGATCACGATCGCCGTGCCGTTCTCCCAGTACTTGGTCTTGCCGGTAAGGATGTTCTTCAGTTCGTCGGCCTTCAGGGAAGTGGCGGGCGTGCTGTCATCGACAATGACGACGCCGTCAAATGCGTTGGCACAGTGGATCCCCATCCACAGGATGAGACTCAGCAGGGTGAGTCGGATTGCTCGTGTGTTCATGTTCTTTGTCTCCGTTCTCTGATTGTCGATTAGAAGCTGAACGTCGTCTTGAGAGCGAGCATGAACCACGGATCGTTCGTGCGGTCGGCCACCGGGTTGTTCTGCGCGTCCTGCAGGAGCGAGGTTCCCCGCAGGTAGTGTCCTTCCAGTTTGAGGATCCACCAATCCGTCGGATCGAAGCGGAACGACAGGGCGAGGTCCTTCTGGGCTGCGTCCGGACCGCCGTCGCGGTTCTCGCGGTCGGCGTAGTGCTCGGTGTAGTAGGTGCCCACCTCGAGCCAGTGGTTGAAGCGGTAGGCGGCACTGACATACCAGGCGTCCGGCCGGACCAACAGCGGTGCCCGGGCCGTGGGCTGGATGGGCGTGGAACCCGAGCGCACGTTGGTCGTTGTGGCGCCCTCGAACTCGTAGGTCAGGTACTCCGCCTGAAACGTCCACGAGTTCCACATGTATTCTGCCGAATACTGCTGGAAGAACACATCACCCGCACCCGTCGTGAAGGCGTTGATCGGTCCGAAGGGACCCATCGGACTGACCGGCACCCGGGCGTGGAACCCGAAGTCATACATCTGGGCGAGATTGGCACCCAGGCGAAGCCCATCCAACGGCGTCTGCCACCAGAGCTGGCCACCTATCATGAGCGGCTGGTCAAAGGAGGTCACTTCACCGCCATTTGTGCGGTCCACGATCCAACGGGATACGCCGCCCTCGTCCTTGTCGAGGTTGGTGACGCCTGCAAATGCTTCGTAGGAAAGGCTGCCGGCATTGCCCAGCGAAAAATTGCCAAAAAGCACGCCGCCATCGATCGAGGTCGAGAAGTCGCGCCAGCGGGCGTCGTATACCCCCTGAGGCAGGAGCACCGCGGTACGTGCGAGATCCACATCCTG
>DNDP01000057.1:0-3378 GCA_003484235.1 Verrucomicrobiales bacterium | reverse complement strand
GAGATCCACATCCTGGATGTGGTTGTAGATGCCCCCGGCCCGCCGAACCCGGCCGCCGCGGACGCCGAAGGCGTCATCGAACGAGTATTCCACCGAGGCGTAGTCGAGGAACGGCACGTAGTTGCCCACGTCGCCCACGTCGAAGGCGAATCCCTGCACGGCAATGCGGGTCTTCGGGAACGGATTCATCGCGGCGCTGAGGCCGATCTCCGTGAACTCAAACGAGCCATCGGTGGATTTGCCGAGATAATCGTACTCCGTTGAGTAGAGGAAACCCTGGCTGAGGAACCCGTGAAAGGAGATCGGCGGCACGTCGCCGATCCGCAGGTCGGTGCCCTCGAACCGGACGCCCGAACTGGCGGATTCCGATTCCTGGGCTGACGCGTCCGAGCCGGATTGGGCCAGACAGCCGGCGATGAGTGCCTGGGTGCCTAGCATGGCCAGGCGGCCAGATCTCGAGCGGCGGGAATTCTTCTGCCCGGGTGAATCAAAGGAGGAAGTGCGTTTGGTGGGGCTCACAATCTTTTGCGGTTTGATTTTGCTGGTTTACTAACCGAAGCAGGAAACGAGGCGCGTCAAGTTCAGTTCCCCACCGCACGCGGGACTCGCTGTCTTTGCTTCGGGACACCTAATCGGCAGGGGGCCCGGCAGGCTTGAGAGATTTTTACGCTCACCTGGAACCGTCCGGAGGGGATTGCGGCCTCGCGGCGTTGGGAGGGGGGCGCGATCACGCGGAACATGGGAGTCGGACGTCCGCGCGGAAGCGGCTTTCAATCGGTGGATGGCTGCCGGTTCGGCGCTGGAGAGGGCGGTGATGCGGTACGCCTGCTACCCGCCGGGACCGCGGATTGGAGCCCGGCGCATGAACTCTATCCAGTCGGCCTCGGTATCCACGTCGGGCAGGGTCCGGAGAAGCTCGTGGCTCAATCCGAGCCGTTCCGCAGCCGCGACCGTCTGCCGGAGGACTCGTTCGGTGCTCCATTCGATGCCGTCGAACAGTCCGGGATGAGGCTGCTTCAATCCGATCAGCCAGTAGCCGCCATCCACCGCGGGCCCCAGCACCAGATCATGCCGTTCCAGCACCAGTTCGGCTTCATGGAGATCCCTGCCATCAATCCAGGGACAGTCCGAACCGATGATCAAGGTGCGTCCAAACCCCCGGGCGGCGCTGCCCTCAAACGCTCCTAGCAGCCGTGCGCCGAGACCGCCTTGATCCTGGGGTTCACTGGTCCACCCCGGCCGCAACCAGTGTTTGATCTCCGGAAACGCATCGGCCGGATCGTATCGCAGCTGGACGTTCGCCGATTCCTCCAGGGCCGGGCAAAGGTGGTCGACCAGTTGCCGGTAGGCAGCGGCGGCCTGTTCGGCTCCAAGACCGGCGGCGAGCCGGGTCTTTACCAGACCCGGGCGTGGCGCTTTGACGAAGACGATCAACTGGGTGTTGGGCGCGGGCACACAGTGGTCCTACCGGCACCTGCCTGCGGCCGGCGATCCAAAAAGTGATGCCGCCGGTGGATTCGTGCCGTGGCGGATTTCGGCCATTGCTTGGGATGGCTGCAGGGAAGATTCCGGCACGCCCGCCGGTCGCCGATCGGCGGGGCCTTTTTAAAACTGGTCATGGTTCATCATCTGCTTGCAATTGCGGGCCTGCCGACCTAGACCATGGCCGTCTCCCAACTGCCGTGCACCCCAGTGGCACCGCCTTGGCGGTGTGGCAGTCGGGCTCCGGCATCCCTTGGGGCGGTCAACCGGCCTTGCTGAAGGCTCAGTTCTGTACCCCGGGTTGCAAATGCAATCACCCTTACTATCTTGGACAATGGTTAATCCCAATGCTCCCGTGCAGCGGTTTTTCCCCTTCAAGCCGCTGCTCTGCGTTCTGGCCGGCATCTTCTTCTTTCTCCCATTTCGGGCTGCGACGCAGGAAGTCGTGGGCATTTACCGGGAGTTTTATGGCGGCGTCACGGGCAGCGCCGTGGCCAATCTGACCAACAGTCCCATTTTTCCCAACAGCCCCACCGAGGAGAGCATTCTCACAAGCCTGTTCGAGACTCCCGTTGATTATGCGGAAAACTACGGCCAGCGGCTGCGCGCCGAGTTGGTGGCCCCGCAGACCGGCAATTACATCTTTTACATCTGTAGTGACGACCAAAGCGTTCTCTACTTGAGCAGCGACACCAACCCGGCCAACAAACAGCTGATCGCCGCCGAGCCGGCGTGGAATGCCTCCCGCCAGTACACGACCACCACGCGCCGGACGGGTGCGGCCGCCACCGCCTTCTTTCCAGGCATGAACCCCAGTTTTCCGGCCAACCGGTCGGATGCAACGGTGGGACCGATCAACCTCATCGCCGGCCAGCGTTATTTCGTCGAGGTGCTCCAAAAGGAGGGCGGCGGCGGGGACAACGTCTCCTTGGCCTGGACCCTTCCCGGCGGAACCTTTCAAGGTCCCATTCCGGCCTCCCATTTCCGGGTCGCAGGGTTGACGCTGCCCCAGCCGCCGGTAATCACGGCCCAGCCGGCCAGCGTGAGCGTGGTGGAACGGGAACCGGCGCAGTTCTCCGTGACGGCCACCAGCCTCGCACCGCTCAATTACCAATGGCAGCTCGGCGGGGCGGACATTTCGGGAGCGACGCAGTCCACCTACCTCATCCCTGCGACGCAGCTCTCCCAGAACGGGCAGCAATACCGCTGCGTGGTTTACAATGGATTGGGCACGAATACCACGGCCACGGCCACGCTCTCGGTGCAGATGGACACGGTGAAGCCGACCCTCGTCCGCGCGGCCAACGAGGGCACCGGCCGGGTGCTGGTGATCTTCAGCGAACCGGTGGAGAGCGCTTCAGCGCTGAACACGGGCAACTACACGATCGGCGGCAGCATTGCTGTTTCGGGAGCCTCGTTCTTCAACGGAGACCCGCGTACCGTTGCGCTGACCACCGGGGCGCTGGTCATCGGCGACAGCTATGTGGTGACCGTGAGCGGCGTGCGTGACACGGCAAACTCTCCCAACACCATCTTGGCCGGTTCGCAGGCAGGCTTTGTGGCTTCGGCCTACACCCCTTGGTCCATCGGCGACAGCGCACAGAGCGGGACGGTGGCCCAGCAGCCCGGCGGCTACGATCTCACCGTGGCCAGCGCCGGCATTTTTGGAACGGCCGACCAGTTTCTGTTCAACTTCCAGCAGCGCACGGGAGACTTTGACCTTTCGGCGCGGGTCGATTCCGTGGGCAACTCGGATCCGTGGGCGCGCGGAGGTCTGATGGCGCGGGGGAGCCTGACCACCAACAGCCTCTTCGCGGCGATCTTCGGCACTCCGTCCATCAGCGGTGTCGTCTTCTCCTCCCGAAGTTTCGATGGCGCGACGGCCGTCACCTCCGG
>DNDP01000464.1 GCA_003484235.1 Verrucomicrobiales bacterium | reverse complement strand
GCTCTGCCGGCGCACTCCAAGGTGCACGCGGACAGATCGAAGATCGATGTGAAGCTTTGCCGGTTGATCTTCCGATTAGCTTCCGAAAACGGAACGACCGCAGGCTCCAAGTCATCCTGACCGATTCCGATTACCTGAATCATCATGGACTGCGGTGGCAGAGCGGAGCGGCGACGCCGCTTTGTGGAGCCTCCGGTGATGCGGAAGGTCGAGGTGGATACGGAAAAGGAGTGATAACTACAGCCACTTGTCATGACATGCGCTGGGAACTGGATCGGTCGCGCTCGAAAGCGCCGTCGCCGCTTCGCTCTGCCGGCGCACTCCAAGATGGCATGGCGGCGCGATTGGCGCTCCTGCTCGCAAAGGAGGACGGGCCGGGCCCGGTTGGCGGTCGGAATGAACCACTCCACTGGCAATTCTCGAACTGGACGGCGGAGCGCCTTTCGTATTTGCTGCGCCCGTGGGCAAGAAAGCTCCTCCCCTCCTGCCGGATCAGCGCCGGCGCCGGCGCAATCGCATCGCATGGACGGTCTTGATTCTCCTGGTGATGGGTCCGCTGACGGTCTTTGCGATCTGGCGACTGGGTGTCGAGCGCGACATCGCCCGACTTGAGCAGCGTGCCCGCGACGCCGGCGAGCCCATTACGCTTGCTGAGTTGTCCGCCGCGTTGGAACCAGTGCCGAACGAGGAGAATGTCGCCGTCGCGCTTTGGCAAATTTGGGAGGATGAAGACCCTGAACACTGGAAAACGCTCCGCTCGGGACGGGCTCCGTTTCTGGAGCGGAAACGCTTTCAGCTCCCTCCTGAGATTCTTGAATCCAGAGCATCCGGCCGCGATGGACCAGCGGAGTTGCCCTGGTCAGATGCTCAGGCCAAGGCAGTTGAAACCTGGGCGCAGAGCCATGCCACCCGCATGGAAATGGTCGCAGCGGCGCTGCAACTTCCGCAGTGTCGCTTCCGTGTTCAAATCGACCTCGACTACAATGCTTTCCTGCCGCATCTCGCCGCACTTCGCGACGAAGCCGACGCCATTAATCTCCTGGCCCTCTTGGCCCTACACAAACGGGAGCATGCAACTGCCACCCTGCACTTGGAACAATTGATACGATTGAGTGAGTTGACTGCGAAAGACCTCACGCTGCTTGGCAAGCTGCTTTCCTCCAATCTCAAGCAGCAGGCCATACACATTGCAGTTCACCTGCTGGCGACAGAGGAGTTCCCACCTGAAAGCCTCCCTCAACTGGACGCGTTGATGCGGCGCGTTCACTCGGACGGCGAGTTTCGTAACGCAATGATCACCGAGCGAGCGTTGGCTGGCAGCGCATTCTCGCTGTCGCTGGGGGAAATTGCTCGACTCGTAAGTGATCCTGGCCGCTACCGGGCTGGTGGTTTCTTAAACCAGCTACGCCTCGACGAGTTTCCGCTCGGTTGGACAGGCTACTTCGCAGTGGACAAGCGACTGCTGCTGCAAACTTTTGAGGAAGCACTCGCTGCTGCTGAGGATGGCACGGCGGAAAGCGCACTTCTCGCAGGCCAAATTCTTAATGCGCGAGCGGACCAGGCAAAGGCCTCGTTCCAGCTCCTGACCGCGATTCTTGTGCCGGGTTCGAGCAAAGCGGCGGAGAAACTGGCTCGGGTGGAAGCGCGCCGCCGGTGTGTGCTAGCGGCCATCGCCATCGAAAGCTTGGCTCGTAATCTGGGCTCGCGATCGCTTGATCATGGGGCCGTCGAGGCGATTCTTGCGGAGACAAAGGATCCGTTTGGAGACCAGCCGCTCAAGCTGTTCATCTCTGCGAACGCCTACGTCATTTATGCGGCGGGGCCGGACAGACAGGACGATGGGGGAATCTTGGAGCTCGGTGCAGGCCAAGAATCTGGCGTTGATGTCGGCATTAAGGTCGCCCATCCGCTACCCTTTCCCGATGAGCCGAGTAATCGCTGACTCGAGCAATGGGACTCGAACAGTGAAAGCATCAAGGAGCAGATTCGATTATTTCGGTTCGGGTAGGTCACGACCCTCTCCTACTTCACCAGCAACTCCGCGATCTGCACGGCATTGAGCGCGGCGCCCTTGAGCACCTGGTCGCCGCTGACCCAGAAGCAGAGACCGTTGTCCAGCGCGCAGTCCTTGCGGATGCGGCCGACGGCGCAGTTGTCCACGTTCGCCTGCACGAGCGGCAGCGGATAGACGCTCTTTGCCGGTTCGTCGACCACGTCGAGACCGGGCGCCCTGGCCAGCACTTCCCGGGCGCCGGCCACGGTCACCGGCTGCTCAAACTCCGCGGTCACCGCCACCGAGTGCGCGCGGTAGACCGGCACGCGCACGCACGTCACGCTCGCCTTGAAGGTCGGGTGATGCATGATCTTCCGCCCTTCGTTCTCCATCTTCATCTCCTCCTTGGTGTAGCCGTTCTCCAGGAAGACATCGACCTGCGGGATCACGTTGAAGGCGATCTGGTGCGGGTAGGTTTCGCGGGTGACCTCCTCGCCGCGGGCGATCTGACCCGACTGCCGCTTCAGCTCCTCAATGCCCTTGGCGCCGGAGCCGGACACGGCCTGATAGCTGGAGACAAAGACGCGCCGCACGTTGAACGCCCGGTGCAGCGGATACAGCGCCATCAACGTGACGATCGTGGTGCAGTTCGGGTTGGCGATGATGCCGTTGTGCTTCAGCGCGTCGTCCGGATTGATCTCCGGGACCACCAGCGGCGCGTCCGGATCCATGCGGAACGCGCTCGAGTTGTCGATGACCACGCAGCCGGCCTTGGCGGCAATGGGCGCGAACTGCTTCGAGGTCCCGCCGCCGGCGCTGAAGAGGGCGATGTCGATTCCGGCGAAACTGTCCTCCTTCAGTTCGGCGACGGTGTGCTCGGCGCCGCGGAACGGGAGCTTCTTCCCGGCCGACCGCGCGGAGGCGAGCAGGGTGAGCTTGCCGACGGGAAAATTGCGCCGCTCCAGCGTCTGGAGCATCTCGATTCCCACGGCGCCCGTCGCGCCGACGACTGCAACATGCGGTGTCCGGTTCATAAAGGGGCGCGACTATAGCGGGGCGGTCCCTGATGTCAAACGGGTGGCAGATACGCCCGGATCGGCGGAATTCCCGATTCCGCCTTGACCCTCACCCGTCCCCCCCTAGCATCGCCCGCAATTTGCGC
>DNDP01000290.1:13878-15172 GCA_003484235.1 Verrucomicrobiales bacterium | reverse complement strand
GGAAATCAATCGGCGCGTCGGAATGGGCGCCGCCGTTGATCACGTTTGCCATCGGGACCGGCAGCACCTTGGCATTCGGTCCGCCGAGATACTGGTAGAGGGGCTGCCCCACGCAGTCAGCGGCGGCCTTGGCCGTGGCGAGGGAGACGGCGAGGATCGCGTTGGCGCCCAGCTTGGACTTGGTCTCGGTGCCGTCGAGTTCGAGCATCGTGCGATCCACCGTCACCTGGTCGAGCGCGTCGAGTCCGGCGAGGGCGGGCAGGATCTTGTCGGTGACATTCTTCACCGCCTTGGTCACGCCTTTGCCGAGGTATTGCTTGGCGTTGCCGTCGCGGAGTTCCACGGCTTCGTGTTCACCGGTGGAGGCGCCGGAGGGAACCGCCGCGCGGCCAAACGAACCGTCGGACAGGAAAACGTCAGCTTCCACGGTGGGATTGCCCCGCGAATCGAGGATCTGGCGGGCTTGGATATCAATGATCGTGCTCATGAGAGGTCAGGGTTCAGTGCAATGTTCGCAAAAGGAGCGCGCATCATAGGAATGGCCGGAGGAGCGTCAAGGAATGGTTCGTTTGCGCGATGGTGGCCGGCAGCCGATCCCGTCCGACCCGGCAATCTGCCTCGCCCCGGCCCGCTTTCGTTCACCACGGCGGCATCAAGCCATGATCCCGCAGCATCGCGCCGGTTTCCTTCTTCAACTGCTCGTAGTGCGCCCGCGTAACGCGCGACATCGTGGGGGGCAGCACTCCGGCCGGAATGCCGCGGGCCTCCATGACGGCGGCGACGTTGTAGGGAAACGGCACGAGATGCATCCGCTGATCAACTTCGCGCAGGAGCCGGAGTTCATTTGCCGCCAACGCAGTATTTCCGGACCGGGTGGCGTTGAACACCTTCACCATGGCCTCGGGCAGCACGTTGGCCAGCCCGCCGATGCACCCCGAGGCGCCCAGCTCCAGGGATTCCGGAATGCGCGCGTCCGCGCCGGCAAAGACGGAGAACTCCAGTTCACGGGCAAGGGGCGCGAGCTCGCGGATGAATTCCTGATTCGCACCGCTCTGCTTGAGCCCGCCCACCGTCACCCGTTCACATACCGACCGCACGGTGTTCCGCTCGACACGGTTCCCGGTCCGCTCGGGAAAGTTGTAGATCCAAAGCGGCAGCCGGGAAGCATCCGCCGCGGCAACGAACCATTCCTCCATGTCCGGCTGGGCCTGTTCGTAGAACCATCGCGGAAGCAGCGCGACGCCCGCCGCGCCCGCATCGCGTGCCACCGAGCCCAGCCGGGCGACCACCTGTA
>DNDP01000290.1:6999-13754 GCA_003484235.1 Verrucomicrobiales bacterium | reverse complement strand
GCTCCAGATCGCTGATGTTGGCGATCACCGGCAGCGAGCCGGCGCACCGTGGCAGCAGATGACGAAGGAACTGTTCGCGAAGTTCCGGCGGCAGGAAGGGAAACCGCCCCGTGCTGCCCAGCGCCATCAGCCCCGACAACTCCATCGTGGCAAGCCAGTCCAGGTGCCGGTCAAGCAGATCGAAGGCGATGCCGCCGGCTGAATTGAGCGGGGTCCAGATTGCACAGACCACGCCGCGGGTGGGTTGAGAGAAGCTCATGCGGGAGTAATTGGGGCTGTTAAATAGCGGCAAGAGCAGCTGCCGGCAATACCCGAGTCAGCCGCGACCGAAGATTTTCAGCCGCCATCGACGGGCCGACCGGGATTGATGAATCCCGTCGTAGTTCCAAACATCGGACGACATTATCAGGCCGGTCAGCTTGTCAGGCACGGCCCATTTGGCCCAGCATTTCGCCACTTGAATCCGCTTTACCATTGCCCCCGGTGTGCCGGGGCGCTGACAGCCGGAGGAACGTCCGACAAGAAACTTTGGGAGTGCTCCAGCTGTCGAGGTCGGCTTGTCAGTCTCTATGCACTGCGGGGCCTGTGTGAGGAACGCGCGGTCAACCGCCTTTGGAAGGCAGTCATCGGACGACAACATCCGGGACCGGTCCCCTGCCCAGTCTGCCAGAACTTCATGTTCGAACTGCCGCTCGCCTCAAATGGCGCCGGCCTCGAGGTGGATGCCTGCCGTTCATGTCACATGCTCTGGTTCGACACGCGCGAAATGGACGCCCTGCCCAAGTGGACGCCCGCAGGCAGGTCGGCTCCCGACGCCCTGCCGCAGGAGGCCCGGGAACGGTTGGCCTTGATCAAGGTGGAGCAGATTCGCCGGGAGGCGCAACGCACGGAAGATGGTGAAATGCCTTCGGAACTGTGGCAGGTGGCGGCCGGCTTCCTCGGCATGCCGGTGGAATACGACAACCCCATCAGCATCCGTCCTCTTCTCACCTGGGCCACGGCCGCCCTGTGCCTCGTGTTCTTCCTGATCGCCCGGGCCACAGACTTTGGAGGAGTGATCGAATCCTGGGGCTTCCTCCCCGAGGCCGCCTTCCGCCATTTTGGACTCACGTGGATCACCGCGTTTTTCCTGCACGCGGGCTGGCTGCATCTGGTCGGCAACCTCTACTTCCTGCTCGTCTTCGGGGACAACGTGGAGGAGGTCATCGGCCGCGGCCGCTACCTGCTGCTCCTGCTTGGGGCCACGCTCGCCGGAAATGCGCTGCACGCCTTGGGCGACCCCCGGGCGGACATCGTCTGCGTGGGTGCCAGCGGCGGCATCTCGGGGGTGATCACCTGCTACGCGTTCCGTTTCCCTCAGGCCCGGCTCGGGCTGATGTTCCGCTACTACCTCTACTTCCGCTGGTTCTCGTTTCCTGCCTGGGGCGGCCTCGTGATGTGGGGGCTGCTGCAGCTGCTGCTCGTCGTCCAGCAAACTGCCGGCATCTCCAACGTCAGCGCGCTGGCCCATTTGGGAGGCGCCGCCGTGGGCTTCGGCTTCTGGTTGTGGATGAATTACGCCCACAACAAGTCATCGCCTTTGCCGGCGTGATCGGCTAGACCAACCCCGTGCAACGGCATGTCGTCCTCATCACCCTCTGGCTGGCGCTGGCTGGCCGTGGTTCCACCGCTGAATTCGACCTCGTCCTTCGTGGAGGACGAATCGTGGACGGGCACGGCAATCCGGCGCGTTTCGCCGACGTCGCGGTCAAGGACGGCCGCATCGCCGCAATTGGGCGGCCCGGCACCAACGCGGCGGAAGTCATCGACGTCCCCGGGCTTATCATTGCGCCGGGATTCATCGACGTCCACACCCACGCCGAGAACATCCTCGAACTGCCCTCAGCGCGGAACTTTGCCCGAATGGGAGTCACCACGCTGATCCTGGGCAACTGCGGCTCCGGCCCCGTGGATGTGGGCGGTTTCTTCCGTCGCGCCGGGGCGACCAACATCGCCGTCAACGTCGCCCTGCTCATCGGCCAGGGCTCGATCCGTTCCCATGTGATGGGCGGCTCGTTCATGCGGCCGCCGACGGACGAGGAGCTGGGGCGGATGAAGCAGGTCGTGGCCAAGGGGATGGAGGACGGCGCCCTTGGCATGTCCACGGGTCTCATCTACCTGCCCGGAACGTTCACGAAGACCGGGGAGCTGGTCGAACTCGCCCGCGTCGTCGCCGAACACGGCGGGCTTTACGCCAGCCACATGCGCAACGAGAGCGACCACATCATGGAATCGCTGGAGGAACTGTTCACCATTGCCCGCGAAGCCCGACTCCCGGCGCACATCTCCCACCTGAAGCTGGGCGGCCAAAAAAACTGGGGACAGACCGGCAAGGTGATCGAAGCGATCGAACGAGCTCGAGCGTCAGGTCTCGACATCACCCAGGATCAATATGTTTACACCGCGAGCAGCACAAGCATCGGCAGCCTGATCCCCGAGGAAGCGCGCGAGGGCGGGAAATTCAAGGAGCGGATGCAGGATGCGGACGAGCGGGCGAAAGTGATCGCCCAGCTCAAGGAACAGGCGGCGAAGCGCGGCACGGATTTCAGCTACGCCGTCATCGCCTCCTACGATTCGCAGCCCCGCCTGAACGGATTGAACCTGTCCCAGGCCGCCAAGGAACTTTACGGCGACGAGAGCCTGGACCGGCAGATCGACGCGATCCTCGAGATCCAGCTGAACGGCGGCGCCTCCGGAGTCTTCCACTCCATGAACGAAGATGACGTCCGCGCCTACCTCCGGCATCCCAACACGATGATCGCCGCCGACAGCTCGGTGCGCGCCTGGCAATCCGGCGTTCCGCATCCGCGCGGCTACGGCAACAACGCGCGCGTTCTCGGCCGCTACGTGCGCGAGGAGAAGGTCCTGAAGCTCGAGGACGCAGTGCGCCGCATGACCTCCCTGCCCGCCGCCACGTTCCAGATCAAGGATCGCGGATCGCTGAGGGAGGGGGCCTGGGCGGACATTGTGGTGTTCGACCCTGGAACCGTGTCCGATAAGGCGACTTTCGAGCAACCCCACCATTACGCCACTGGCTTCAGGCTCGTCCTGGTGAACGGAGTGAAGGTCGTGGTCGATGACGCACCGGCGAATGGCGCACGCCCGGGCCGGGTCGTCCGGCGGGGGCAGTGATGGGAGCGCGGCCTCGTTCGACCGGCTTGACCGGCTCAAAGGAACATCGAACACTCGACAAATGACAGACTGCAGGTGGCCGTCACGTGGTCATTGCCGATCTTCCGCGACCACTGATCGCCGGCGGATGACCTGGGGGGCATCGATTGCCGGGAACCACTTCGCCAGAGCGGCCTTCACTTGCGCAAACTGCGCCTCGCCGGCGACGTTCTTTCGCTCCAGCGGATCCTTCACCTCATCATAAAGTTCCTCGCTGCCATCGGCGTAACGGATGTAGCGCCAGCCTTCACTGCGCAGAGCGTGATTGCGGAAACCGTGTGTCGTCAGCGCCGGACGATCCCACGGTGCTGACGGGTCGACCAGCAACGGACGCAGGCTGACGCCTTCCACGTGGTCCGGTTGCGCCAAACCGGCGAGGTCGCAAAGCGTCGGATAAATGCTCATGAAGTCCACCGACCGCCGGATGATCTGACCCTTCGGTGTCACGCCGGGCACGACCCAGATCAGGGGCGCACGCGTGGCCTCCTCCCAGAGCGCGAACTTCCGCCAGTGCGACTTTTCGCCGAGGTGCCAGCCGTGATCGCCCCAGAGCACGATGATCATGTTGTCGCGCTGCGGCGACTGCTCCACGGCATCCAGCAGGCGACCGAGCTGGGCATCGGCGTAGGAGACCGACGCGAGATAAGCACGCACGAGCTGCTTCCAGGCGCCGGCCTCAAGCACGCTCTTGTGGTCGCCGCCGGGCCGCGCCATGCCGCGGCCGGCGGGCGGGACGTCGTCCAGATCGTGCGGATCGTGCGGGGGCAACTCGATCGATTCCAGCGGATGGAGGTCGAAGTACTTCTGCGGCACGTTCCATGGCAGGTGCGGACGGTAGATGCCGCACGCGAGGAAGAAGGGCTCTTCGTGTTGGGCGTTCAGCTCGTCGATGCAGTAGCTGACCGTGTGATAGTCGTTGAGCACGTCGCCACCGCCTTTGAGGATCGCCCACTTGAGCGCGCCCACCGCTCCGCTCTCAATCACGCCGCCGGGCTTCTCCGCCTTCGGCTTGCCGTAATCGTCCCACTCGGACATCCGGCCGCCGCCGCCGTGATAGATTTTGCCGGCACCCGTCACGCGATAGCCGTTGGCGCGAAAGTGCGAGTTCAAGGTCTGCTCCGGTGCGATGTGCGGCCGGTAATCGTCGGGGTTGTGGTAGATGCCGGTCGTGCTCGGGCGCATGCCGGACATGAGTGCGGCGCGCGAGGGATTGCAGGCAGGGGCGGCGCAGTAGGCGTTGGCGAAGGAAACGCCCCACGACGCGAGCCGATCCAGGTTCGGCGTGATGGTCTGGGGGTTCCGTTTCAGGTGGCCGACCCAATGGTTCAAGTCATCGACGGCGATGAAGAGGACATTGGGCCGATCGGCGGCGGCGAGCGAACCGGACAAGACGGCCGCGCAGGTCAGGAAAGTGAGCAGATGCTTCATGCGGGGTGTATGAGCGCCACCGCAGCAACCTTGGCCGCCCACTCCATCCCAAATCTCCACCACCGCCTATTGAAGCTGCACTTGTAATACGCTTCCCACGATCAGGCCGGGCTGGAACATTCATTTGATTCCGGATATTGAGCGTAGGAATGCACCACTCGAACCTACCGCAGTCAGTTCAACAACTGCCACGCTTCTTGCACGAAGCTTTCAATGCTCATGGCGTCCAAGCCCAGCTTGATGGGAACGGAGTGAACGTCGGCGGTGATTGCATTCGCTGCACGGTTCAGACTGCCGAAGGTGCAGCGTCGCCCCATCTGGCCACCGTGCAGGTCGATTTCGTGTTCGAATTGCCCTCGGGAAGGAGAATTGTGGAGTCATTCGCCGGCCTCGGAAACAGCACCAATCAAGCGATTGCCGACGCAGCCAACCGATTTCTAATGGGAACGTTCCATGTGATCTGCCGGTCGCTATTTGGGATCGAGTCGGATCATGCAGAAGCCGAGACCTGGTGCATTGACGGCGCCGCGATGCAGGTGATTGTTGGCCTATTCTGCATTCGTGGAGTGATGCCAGACGAGTCTACCCCGCTCATCTATCAAGAATGGTCTCAGTTGCTTCGACAGCAGCGATTTGCTTGCGGGCTCAACTGGCTCCGGTTGTTCTACCAACGAAACCATGACCAGTCCTCGGTGGTTGAAGTGCTACTAAACAACGAGCTGTGGCTCGGCATGGAGAACCAAGTCCGAACCTTGCCGTGGCCTGCAACTTCGACCTCTTACAGCCTAAGACAGTTCCTCATGGTAAACGCGGGATAGAGATCACTTCCTCACCTGCCAGCGCTCATCCGGCACGTGGGCCTCGTCCATCAGCTTGACCGCCTTCTTCACCAGCTCGGGTTTGGCGGCGGCGAGGTCGTGTCGCTCGGCCAGATCGTCGGCAAGGTTGTAGAGCTTCATCTTGCCGGTGAACATCGGCTCGCGGATCGCCTTCCAGTCGCCGAAGCGCACGGCCTGCCGGCTGCCCTGTTCGTAGAATTCCCAGTAGAGGTAGTCGTGCTGCTTCTGCGTGCCTTTGCCGGTGAGCGTCGGCGCGAAACTGATGGAATCGAGGTCCGCGGGCGCCCCGATCCCGGCCAGGTCCGCGGCGGTGGCCATCAGGTCGCCGAAATAACCGACGTGATCGGACGTGACGCCGGCTTTCACCGTGCCCGGCCACCACATGATGGTCGGCACGCGGATGCCCCCCTCGGTGAGCGTCCGCTTCATGCCGGTCAAGGGGCCGGAGGGATTGAACCGCTTCGGATTGTGCCCCGCCTCGTTGTGCGGGCCGTTGTCCGAGCTGAAGATCACCAGCGTGTTCTCCGCGATGCCCAGTTCCTTGAGCAGGTCGAGCAATCGACCGACGTCCTTGTCCATCCGGGTGATCATCGCGGCCTGCCCCTTGTCCTGTTTCGGCCAGTCCTTGTCCGCATAGATGCCGTGATCGGGCACCTCGGCACCATCACCGGTCATGCGGGTCCCTTCGTTGTTCGCGTGCGGAATCGTCAGCGCCAGATAGAGGAAGAATGGCCCGGCCTTCTGGTCCTTCACCCATTGCAACGCCTCGTCGGCAAACAGGTCGTGCGAGTAGTCGATCCGCCTGCTGGCCGCGCCGCTGGTGAAGGTCTTGAACGAGGAGGCGTTCGCCGACGGCTCGACGACATTGCGGAGCGGCACCCGCGTCTCGTTCCGGAAGAGGACGTCCGGGTAGTAGTTGTGCGCGTGATGCTGGTTGGCGTAGCCGAAGAAATAATCGAAGCCCTCGCGAGTCGGCAGCGCATGCTCGCCACCGGGTTCGAAATCGCCGATGCCCCATTTGCCGATCAGCGCCGTCGAGTAGCCGGCGCCCTTCAGCAACTCGGCCACGGTGGTTTCACCCGGCAGCAGCGCCTGCTTGGAGCCGCCGGCATTGCCGCGGACCGAACAGCGGCCGGTGTGTTTGCCGGTCATGAGCACGCTCCGGGACGGCGCGCAGACGGTCGAGCCCGCGTAGAACTGCGTGAATTTCATCCCCTCGGCCGCCATCTGGTCGAGACGCGGCGTCTGAATCAGCTTCTGTCCGAAGCAGCCGAGGTC
>DNDP01000290.1:464-6786 GCA_003484235.1 Verrucomicrobiales bacterium | reverse complement strand
CCGTAGCCGAGATCGTCGGCGAGGATAAAGATGATGTTCGGTTTCGTGGCAGCAGTCGCCGTCAGCGCGACGCCGAGGATGAGGGAGGTAAGGATGCGTTTCATGGTCAGATTCAGGATTGGTAGGGCGGGGCTCCAGCCAAGCCCAAATCAAGCCCTGTAAGGGCGACAGAACAAGGCGGACACTAATCAATCGCTCACGACGGGCCACTCGGATTCCACGGCTCGGCAGGAGCCTCGCCCTACCCAGCGAGATCTAATTCAACGTCTTCATGTACGCCAGCACGTCGGCCACTTCCTGCGCGCCCATGCCCATCTGTTCGGCGCTCAGCATCAGCGAGCGGTTCAGCGGGCCCTTGGACTTGATCTTGTCCCGTGGCACCATCTGGATGATGCCGCCCTGCGAGGCAACCACCGTGGGATTGCCGTCCGTCAGCACGATGCCGTGGATGACCAGGCCGTCCTTGGTCTCAACCACCTGTCCGCCGTAGCCGTGGGAGATGTCGGCGGATGGTGCGATCATGGACCGGACCACCACGTCGGCCGGCTGCATCCTCGCAAAGGCGGTGATGTCCGGGCCAAAGGCCGCACCCTGGCCCTGAATGGTGTGGCAGGTCAGGCAGGCGGTGGCAAGTTGCGCACCCCGGGCGGCGTCGCCCTTCAGCTTCAGCACGCCGTCGACCGTCAACTGGCTGGCCGGCGGCTCCGGCACGGTGATGGAGGCCAGTTCCACCTTTTCGGGATCGAACAATCCCCGCCGCTTCAGTTCGGCGTCGATGCCGTGATCCTTCCACACGCTGTCCTTGCGGTTGAGCAGCCACCACATGGCCTCCGCTTGAACGGGACCGGCGGATTTCTGCGCGGCATCCAGGATCGCGTGGGAGGATTCCCGGGTGCCAATGTAAGCGAGCGCGACCAGCGCGGCCTTGCGGGATTCCACCGGCAACGCGGGTGAAAGGGCTCTGGCGCGAAATCCGTCGGTGGCCCGCGGCACGTGCAACCGCCAGGCGATGTCCGCAAACGCGTCACTCCATTTCAGGGAATCGGCGCTGCCGAACTCCGCCGACAGCAGATCATAAACCCGGGCTTCCTTGCCGGTGCTTGCCGTGCCCAGTGCTTCGAGATACCAGCGATCCTCGCCGTCATAGCCGGCAGCCAGGGTGCGGATGATCTCCCCGCTCTGCCCGAACGGCACGTCACGCAGCGCCAGGGCCACCTCTCGGCGAACGGCCGACGAGCGGTCTTTGGCAAGCTTCGCTGCCCGGGATAGGAACCATTCTTTTGGGCCAGGACGCTTGATCGCTTTCCGACCTTCAGTCTCCACGTGCCGTCGCAGCGCACGGAAGGCGGCGATGCGCAGCTGTTCATCCCTGTGCTTGAGCATGTCTTCCACCTTGTCGATGCCCTTCGGACCCAGCTGCGATAGCAGCCAGACGGCCCGCGCCTGCACGTAGGAGTGGTCGTCCTTCAGCAGCCTGGCGACGTCTGCCACCGCCTTTTCGCCCTGCTCCTTCAAGGCGTTGAACCCGAGGCTGCGCACGTTCACCGCCGGGCTCCTCAGCGCGGCTATCTGTCCATCGGTTTTTGTCAGATCAAACTTGGCAACCTTCGGTTTGAAACCCTTGGGAGCAATCCGGTAAATCGCGCCTGACAGGGTTCCGTCGAGATCTGAATGCCCGCCCACGCGTGGATCAAACCAGTCGGCCACGTAGATCGCGCCGTCCGCACCCACCATCACGTCCGAGGGCCGGAAGCGGGTCTTGAAATCCTCGTTCGGTCGACCGCCCTTGAAGTCCGATCCGGCGAACTCACCTTCCTTGTTCGAGGTCAGAAAATCGAAGCGCTCCATCTTGAAGCCGGCACCTTCGGGCTTCGGAAAGTAGCCGAAGACCGTGTTGCGGCCCGGTTCGCAGGCCAGAAACATGCCGCGGTAGTCCCTTCCGAGAGCGCCGTCCTCGTAGAACGCGACGCCCGTTGGGGAGCCGCCTCCGTAGACATCCCCGGGCGGCGTGGTCCCGGGATCTTCCTGCCGCCACTGCGCTGTGGGCGTGTCCTGCCCGGGACGCCGGTCCGCACCCCAGCTCCTCTTGCCGTCGAAGGAGCTGAATCCCATGTTGGCGTGTTCCATCAACCAGGTGGCACGGCACGCCGGCGGGTCGTCGTTGTCGGTGTGGAAGACGTCGCCGAAGGAGGTCACCGCCTGCTCGTAGCTGTTGCGAAAGTTCTGGCCGATGATGTAAACCTGCGTGCCGTCCGGATTCATGCGGGCCGCAAACCCACCGACATAGACGTGCCCGTCGTCGCTGATCTGGCCGGCAATCTCCCGCGGGCTCCAGTTCAGATCTCCCGGATTCTTGCGGCCGTAATAGGGATCGTAGTCGCTGCCGACACGGAAGGTCTTCCCCGATTTGTCGGTGAACAGGGCGCCGCAGTTGCCGGCGTTCCAGTACCACTGACCATCCGGACCGACCGTCACCGAGTGGAGGGAGTGATCGTGAATGCGCCCGTTGAAGCCGGTCAACAGCGCCTCGCGCTTGTCGACGGCGGGATCGAACTTCAGGTCACGGTTGACATCCGTGTAGACGACCAGGTCCGGCGTCATCGACACGACAATCCGGTTGTCGATGACCGCCACGCCCATGGGCGCCCGCAGAAACTCCTCCTGCACGAAGGCCCAGCTCCTGTCCGCACGGCCGTCGCCGTCCGTATCCTCCAAAACCATGATGCGGTCACCCTCGGGCTTCCGGTTGTAATGGCTGCGGTAGTTGACGCCCTCGGCCACCCAGATGCGTCCTTCCTTGTCGGTGTCCATGTTCGTCGGATTGAGGATCATCGGCGACGCCGCCCAGAGGGTGACCTCGAGGTCGGGCAGCGTGTGAAGCATTTCGACCGGCATCGACTGGTGCTGGGCCTGGGTGGAAAGGCCGGCGAGCCCGAACGCGGAGGCAAGAAGGAGTCTTCGTGTGGAATTCATGCGGTTGATGGAGAAGAAACTGCCAAACGAACGGGGATATTCAATTAAAGAATCGTTTGCCACTGCGGCCACCGGGCGGAGCCCGATGTAGCCGGCAGGAGGAGCAATTGGCTCGCACGCGGTCGCGCCCTCCCCCATTCTGGCTCCATGTTCCGCAAGATGATGAACCTGATCATTGGGATTTCGCTCCTGGCCACCCTCTCTTCGTCGCTGTTTGCCGCTCCGCCCGCTCCCCGCAACATCGTGCTCATCTATGCCGACGATCTCGGCTACGGCGATGTGGGGGCATATGGCGCGACCGCCGTGAAGACGCCTCACATGGATCGACTGGCCCGCGAAGGACTGCGCTTCCTCGACGGCCACGCGGCGTCCGCGACCTGCACGCCATCGCGCTACGCGATGTTGACCGGCGAGTACGCCTGGCGTCAGAAGGGCACGGGAATCGCAAGGGGCGACGCAGGCGCCATCATCCAGCCGGGGCGCACGACGTTGGCGACGATCCTGAAGGCGGCCGGCTATCGCACGGGCGTCGTGGGCAAGTGGCATCTCGGCATGGGCCCCGGTGGCAAGGCGACCGATTGGAACACCGACATCAAACCCGGCCCCCTGGAGATCGGTTTCGACTATTGCTTTCTCATGCCCGCCACGGGCGATCGAGTGCCGTGCGTCTACGTCGAGAACCACCGCGTGGTGGGCCTGGATCCCGCCGACCCGATCCGGGTCAGTTTCGAAGGGAAGATCGGCAACGAACCGACCGGCAGGGCGAATCCCGAGCTGCTCAAGATGCATCCGAGTCACGGGCACGACATGACGATCATCAACGGCATCTCGCGCATCGGTTACATGACCGGCGGCAAGGCGGCGCGCTGGGTGGACGAGGACATTGCCGACCGGTTCACCGAGAAGGCCGTGGCCTTCATCGAACGGGAACGGACCAATCGCTTCTTTCTGTTCTTCTCACTGCATGACATCCATGTGCCACGAGTGCCGCACCCGCGTTTTGTGGGCGCCACGGGTATGGGACCGCGCGGCGACGTGATCGTGGAGTTCGACTGGTGCGTCGGCGAGATTCTCAAGACGCTCGACCGGCTGGACCTGGCCGAAGACACGCTCGTCATTCTCACCAGCGACAACGGACCCGTCATCGACGATGGCTATCGCGACGACGCGGTTGAGAAGCTCGGCGATCACCGGGCGGCCGGCCCGTTCCGGGGCGGCAAGTACAGTCACTTCGAAGCGGCGACGCGGGTGCCGTTCATCGTCCGCTGGCCGAAGACCGTGAAACCCGGAGCCAGCGACGCGCTGGTCTGCCAGGTCGATTTCCCGACGTCGCTTGGCCGGCTCGTCGGGCAGACCGTCGCCGCCGAGCAGGCACCCGACAGTCTGGACACGCTGGATGCACTGCTCGGGAAATCCGCGCGGGGCCGCGAGCATCTCGTCGAGCAGGCGATCCACGGACTCGCGCTTCGCGTGGGTGAATGGAAATACATCCCGGCCAACAATGGTCCCGCCGTGAACAGGAACACCGACACCGAACTCGGCAACGCGTCCGAGCCGCAGCTCTACAACCTCGCCGAGGACATCGGCGAAAGGAACAACCTCGCGGCGGCCGAGCCGGAACGGGTCGCGGCCATGTCGGCTCTCCTCAAAAAGCTCCAGTCGGACGGTCGCAGCCGTTGATCACTGCCGCACTCCGACGAAGGGCCGGTTTCCTGACCGTGCGGGGGGACCCTTCACCGCTGTTGCTGCCGGCGGAACTGCGCCGGGCTCATCCCGGTCACCCGCTTGAAGGCGACGCTCAGGTATTCGGTGTGCTCGAAGCCGTTCTGCTCGGCGATGCGCGCCACCGGCAGGTCGGTCGTGATCAGCTGCTCCTTCACCCGGTTGATGCGGGTCAGCAGGATGTGTTCGTGCGGCGTCCGGCCGAGAAGCTTCTTGAATTTCTTCTCCAGCAAAGTTCGCGACATGGGCACGTGGCGCAGCACCTCCACCACCGTGATGCCCTCGGCCGAGTGCTCACGGATGAACCGGACCGCCTGGGCGACGGAGCGATCATCCAACGCTATCACGTCGGTGGACTGACGGGTCGCCACGCCAATCGGCGGCGTCCGGACCGTGACCGCGCCCGGCGCCTCTCCCCGCATCATCCGGTCCAGCAACGAAGCGGCCTCGTAGCCTGATTTGCGGGCGTTGGGTATCACGCTGCTCAGGGGAGGATCGCACAGGTCGCACAGCAGATCGTCGTTATGGACCCCGATGACGGCAATCTCGTCGGGCACGGGGATGTTCGACATGCGGCAGCTTTCGAGCAGCTGGCGTCCCCGCACATCGTAGCAGGCCATGATTCCAACCGGCTTTGAAAGGCCCGCCAGCCATTGCTGGATCTTCCGCTGCTCGGCCTCCACATCAATTGCGTCGTCGCGATGCGCGGGATAGATCGAGCATTCGGCCCCCGCCTCCCGGGCGAGCTGCTCGAAATTCGTCTCATGAGATCGCGCCCACTCGAACCGGGCGTCCCCGAAGTAGCCGACGTGCCGGAAGCCCCGCTCCCGAAGATGCACGAATGCCAGATTCGCGATTGCCCGGCTGTCATTGATCACACAGGGAAACTCCGGGGCCAGACGCGAGGCGCTCACATTGACCACGGGCAGGCCCGTGGCCCGCACCGCCCGCGCGATCTCCCCGGTCTCGATGCGCGCAATGATCCCGTGCCCGTGCCAGTTCTTCAGCCAGTTCGGGGGCTCCCCTCCCCGCCCCTGCTCGGTCAACTGAATGGACCAGGGTCCATGCTCGCGCAGGTATGCGCGGATTCCGTGGAGAAGTTCGCGGGAATAGGTGTTGGAGGTCTCCACCAGAAGTGCGACCAGCGGGCGTCGGGGCAACGCAGTGGATTTCCGGGGTCTCGCCATGCGGCGGAAAACTGCCAGCCCGGCGGAAGAATATCCACGCTGAAGGCCGGACAGCCGTGCGGGTTGTGCAGGAATGAAGTCTCAGAGGCCGCAGGTGCTGTCGAATCGTGCAGGACAAAAGGCGCAACGGTTCGCCGTTGTTTGACCAGGAGGAACCAAACGACAGCCACGCCCTCGCGCCGGCTTGGAGGTTCACATTGGCGATCTTTGCTGAATCGTACTGCAGATCGGTCTGTTGTTGACGGATCCCGGGCGCCGCAAAATCTAAGGAGAAAAACGATCCATTGCATGGACGGCTGATGGGCGCTCTGGTCTGCTGCGATCAAGCCCTGTTGAACCCGACCCTCGGTGTGTTGCCTCTCCGGAGGAGCCGCGCCGGGAGCGAAGCGGACGCGGAACCTGTGGTTCCCAGTCTGTGGAACGGTTCCGGGGCGCAACCT
>DNDP01000290.1:0-194 GCA_003484235.1 Verrucomicrobiales bacterium | reverse complement strand
AAGAAGCACCGCCCGGCCCCACCGGCGCGGACAGTAAAACACGGAGATCCATGAAACACCTGTTTCGTCTCAACACCCTCATTGCCGCCGGTCTGCTGGCGGTTTGCGGAAGTCAGGCCGCCCCCTCGTTCTACACCAGCGGCAGCAACATCAAGGACGCCAACGACAATACCTTCGTCATCCGGGGCATGAAC
>DNDP01000390.1:11768-11938 GCA_003484235.1 Verrucomicrobiales bacterium | reverse complement strand
AAGTTGCCGACGGTGCATTCACCGGAACTGATGCCGATGCGGATGTCAATGCTCCGTCGGGCGGCGGCGGCCACCATCTCGCCCGCCATGCGGACGCACCGCAGGGCGTCCGCCCGCTCGCCGGCCGACTCGGGATCGCCGAAGAAGACCATCACCGCGTCGCCGATGAA
>DNDP01000390.1:11089-11450 GCA_003484235.1 Verrucomicrobiales bacterium | reverse complement strand
GACTCGGTCCGGGCGGTGAAGCCGACGATGTCCGAGAAGAACACCGTCAGCGGCTTGCGCTGGGTGCCGATCTTCACGTCCCGTTCGCCCGAGAAGATCGAGGCGTAGACCTGCGGCGAAAGGTAGCGGGAGAGCTTGGTGGCCAGCTCCTCCAGCTTGCGGCGGGCGGCCCGCAGCTGCAGGTGCGTGTTGACCCGCGAGAGCAGTTCCGCGGCGTTGAATGGCTTGACGATGTAATCCACCGCGCCCAATTCGAAACCCTTCACCACGTTCTGCACCTCGTTGCTGGCAGTCAGGAAAATGATCGGAACCTCCTTCAACGATGGGTCCGCCTGGAGACGGCGGCAGACCTCGAAGCCGT
>DNDP01000390.1:10586-10837 GCA_003484235.1 Verrucomicrobiales bacterium | reverse complement strand
AGCCGTCCATGCCGGGCATCACGACATCGAGCAGGATGAGCTCGGGTGGCGTTCGGGCGGCGAGCTCGAGACCCTGCGGACCGTCGCGGGCGATGCTGAGCGGATAGCCGGCGTTCTTCAGGATGGTGCCGATGACCTGGAGGTTCTCCGCCGTGTCTTCAACGACGAGAATGCGGGAATCTCCGGGTGCGCTCATGGATCGGCGGCGAGGTTAAGGGCAGACACCCGTGCAGTTCAACGACGCGCTGACT
>DNDP01000390.1:9844-10401 GCA_003484235.1 Verrucomicrobiales bacterium | reverse complement strand
GCAGTTCAACGACGCGCTGACTCCGCCGCACTTTCGAACCCTTCGCCGGAAGAACCGCCCCCGGAACTCCTACGTTGACACCTGCCAGCTGGTGGCGGTTGCTTGAAGACGTGGCAAAGAACGGCACCAACCGGCATTGGACCCTGCGACGGGCCGTAGTGCGTGCGGCCGCCGTGGCGGCGTTTCTTCTGCTGATCCCCGTGCTGGGGAATCTGTTCGTCAAGGGCTGGAACTGGCCGCTCTCTTCGTTTCTGGTTGCCGTGGCGATCCTGTTCGGCGGTGCGCTGCTGTTTGAGCTGGCCTGGCGGAGGAAGGAATCCTTCGCCTATCGGATGGCTGCCGGTCTCGCGCTGACGGCGGCGCTGGCGCTGGTCTGGGTCAACGGTGCGGTTGAAATCATCGGGGACGACAATCCGGCCAACCTGATGTTCTTCGGCGTGCCCCTTGTGGGCCTCGCCGGTGCCGTCAGGGCACGCTTCCAGCCGCGGGGCATGACCCGAGCCCTGTTGGCCACGGCAATCGCGCAGGCCCTGGTGCCCGTCATCGCCCTGGTTGCC
>DNDP01000390.1:9348-9638 GCA_003484235.1 Verrucomicrobiales bacterium | reverse complement strand
GGAGTCCCCGGGAAGCGTCCTGGTCGCCGGGCGTGCTGCCGGTGTTTGGTCTGAACACCGTTTTCGTCGCGCTGTTTGCCGGATCCGCCCTGCTGTTTCGAAGCGCGGGCCGCAGGCTCGATGAGACGGCCGACGCTGGAACCTGAATCCCCGAGCCGTCGGCAGAAAGTTCAGGGAATCAATTCTGCGCGATAGAAGCGGTTGGTCGGCGGTTGATCGGTGAAGACGCCGCTGCCACCGGCAAGGGTGAGTTTCGTCAGCGTCTGCCTGCTTGATTCCATCGGCGAGCC
>DNDP01000390.1:8656-9134 GCA_003484235.1 Verrucomicrobiales bacterium | reverse complement strand
TGCGGCCGGTTCATCGAATGCAACCGGTTCATCGGACCAGAACATCCTGCGGCGCGGGCAAGCCTGATCTGCTTGTGTGCGGCGTGCGGTGGCCGCCTGGCCGGATCCGGCCTCCGAGGAACCGCTTGCTTTGACCGGGCAGTTGCCAAGAATGCCCGTTGACGATGGTGCTGCTCTTCGCCCGCTTCTTTCAGCGTCTTCCCAAACAGACGCGGGCCATTGTCTCCACCTGCCTGTTCGGTCTCGGAGCCGGCGGGATGGCGGTCGCGTTCCACTACGCCATCCACGCGCTCTACCACGGCACCTTCGTGCGGTTTGCGGAACAGTCGACCGGCGAGTTTTTGCTCAAGTCGTTCCTGACGATCATGAGCACGTCGCTGGTGGTCGGCTGGCTGTTGAACCGCTTCTGCCGGGCGGCCTCGGGCAGCGGCATTCCCCAGCTCAAGCTCGCCTACTGGAAGGAATTCGGCGTCGTGCC
>DNDP01000390.1:8011-8387 GCA_003484235.1 Verrucomicrobiales bacterium | reverse complement strand
GCGAAGGTCCGAGCGTGCAGCTGGCCGGCGGGGTGGCGTCGAATCTGGCCGGCGCGATCGGCGAAGCGAAGCAGCGGCGGCGACTTGCCTCGGCATCAGGTGCGGCGGCCGGCCTGGCGGCAGCGTTCAACACGCCGGTGGCGGCGGTGACGTTCGTGCTGGAGGAGATCGTGCAGGACCTCAACAGCCGCTACCTCGGCAGCATCCTGCTGGCGTCGGTCATCGGCGCGCTGGTGGCTCACGGCTTCATCGGCAAGCAGCCGGCCTTCACGCTGGCCACGATCGATGCGCCCGGCTGGGCCGCGTATCTCGTCGTGCCGTTCGTGGCCGCCGCCGCGGCGCTGCTGGGCATGTATTTTCAGAAAACGACGCTGGC
>DNDP01000390.1:0-7714 GCA_003484235.1 Verrucomicrobiales bacterium | reverse complement strand
AGCGAACGGGCAGCCCAGCCTGGGCGTCTTCAGCCTGGGGTATGAGGACCTGTCGCGGGCGTTGACCGAGCAGTTTCCCTGGGAACTCGCCGCGATCCTGCTCGCCACGAAGCTGCTGGCGACGATCGCCTGCTACGGATTCGGCGGCTGCGGCGGCATCTTTTCGCCGACGCTGTTCTTTGGCGGCATGTGCGGCATCCTGCTCGCGGGGCTTGTCGGCATGGTGCTTCCGTTGCACGCCACGGATTCCATCCTCCTCGCGGTGGTGGGCATGAGCGCCTGCATGGGGGCGGTCGTGCGCGCGCCGGTGACGTCCATCCTGATCGTATTCGAGATGACGCATGAATTCGAGCTGGTGCCGGCCCTGATGATCGGCACGCTGGTCAGCCAGGCGATCAGCCGCAAGCTGGCGAAACACAACTTCTACGAGGCGCTCCTCAAACAGGACGGCCATGAGCTGGAGCAGGTCATTCCGCCGCGGGACATGCACAGCTGGCAGCAGCTCCAGGTCTCCACCATCGCCAACTTCAATCCGGTCATCCTGCGCGACCTGGAGCCGGCCTCGCTGCAGACCACGCTCAGGAATCATCCCTACCAGCATTTCCCGGTGATGCTTCAACGGAGCCTGACCGGGATCCTCGCGCGCGACGAGGCGGAGCGCGCTCTCCGGGAGAACCGCGCACCAAACCTGGAGCCGGCGGTGGACTGCCGGCCCACGGACAACATCCGCGGGCTCCAGCTCAAGCTCATCAACGCCGACAACGGACTGGTCATCCTGACGGATCGTCCCGCCGGCCGGGTGCTTGGACTGGTCACCCTGCACGATCTCTTTCGTGCTGAGGTGTCCATCTCGGACCAGACGGAATACTGACGTGAGTCGTGGCACTGGACTGTTGTGGCGGGAGCGATGACGACGAGGGGGGACAGGGCAGGGGCGGGCGTCGGTGGGGATCGAACGCTGCGGGCGCCTGATTGTCGATTGACCTGCAAGCTGATTGCGGCAGAGTGCCGCACAACTTTCACCGCTGACCACCATGTCACGAATCCGAACATTCCCCTTCCTTCCGCTGCTGGCGGTCATCCTGTTGCTGTCACCGGCTGCTTCGGTTTGCGCGCAGGTGCCGGTCAAGGAAGTCACCCTCGCCAACGGCATGCGCCTGCTCATGGTCGAGCGCCGCGACAACCCGGCCATCGCCGGCGGATGGGTCGCGCACGTCGGCAGCGCCAACGAACGCCCGGGCATCACCGGCATCGCGCACCTCTTCGAGCACATGATGTTCAAGGGCACGCCTACGCTCGGCACCAAGGACTACGAGAAGGACCAGCAGATCATCGCCGAACAGGAGCGCGTGAGGGAGTTGATGCGCGAGGAGGAGGCGAACATGCGGGCGATGTGGCGGCGGGGCGAGATCACCGATCTGCAGGATCCCGACCAGCACACGGCGCGCTACCGCGAGCTGGCGGCCGAATTCAAGCAGCTCGTCGAGGCCCAGCGCGAGCTGCTGGTGAAGAACGAGTTTGACCGCATCTACACGACGGCCGGCGCCTCCGGCATGAACGCCTTCACCAGCGACGACCTGACCGGCTACTTCATCAACGTGCCGGCCAACAAGCTGGAGCTGTGGATGTGGATGGAGAGCGAGCGCCTGCTGCGGCCGGTGTTCCGCGAGTTCTACGCCGAGCGCGACGTGGTGTTCGAGGAGCGCCGCATGCGCACCGAGAGCACCCCGATCGGCAAGGCTGCCGAGGCGCACCTCTCGATGTTCTGGCAGTCGCACCCCTACAGCTGGCCGACGATCGGGTGGCCGTCGGACATTCCGGCGATCAGCAAGGCGCAGGCGGACGAGTTTTATTCGATCTACTACGCGCCACAGAACATCACCCTGATTTTGGTCGGCGATTTCGATGCCGCGGAGGCCGAGAAGCTGGCGCGCAGTTATTTCGAACGCATCCCTCGCGGCGGGAAGGATGCGCCCGACGTGGTGACGTTGGAGATGCCGCAGGAGGTCGAAAAGCGGATGCATGCGGAGGTCGAGGCCAACCCACAGGTGGACATCTACTGGCATACGGTGCCGTTTCAGCACCCGGACAGCTATCCGCTGGCGGTGCTGGCGCAGCTGCTCGAAGGCCGCACCGGCCGGCTCTACAAGGGGCTCGTGCTGGGCAGCGAAGTCGCGACCGACACGTTCGCCTATCAGTCATCCAAGAAGTGGGCGGGCCTGTTCAACATCGGCGGCGAGGCGCGGGAGGGCAAAACTCCCGAAGAGGTCGAGCAGGGCATTTACGCCGAGCTGGAGAGACTGAAGACGGAGCCGGTGCCCGATTACGAACTGCAGAAGGTGAAGAACAACTACGCGGCGAACGAATACCGCAAGCTGAACTCCAGCTTCAGCATCCTCTACCAGCTCATCATGTATGACGGGCTTGGCGACTGGCGCGAGATCAACGATGCGGCCGCCCGGCTGCAGGCGGTCACCGCCGCGGACATCCAGCGCGTGACCGGGAAGTATTTCACCAGGAAGAACCGGGCGGTGGCGATCTACACCCGCAAGCCCGGCACCGGCGCCGACGAGGATCCCGATCTTGCCGGTCTGGCGCCGGACCAGAAGCCGATCATCCAGAAGCTCGTCGGCCAGCTGAAGGCGGAGTCGGACATCGAGCAGTTGAAGGCCGGGCTCGCGCAGATGGAGCAGCGCGCCGGTGGCGTGGACGCCAAGCAGCAGCAGTTCTTCAAGATCTACCTGAAGAAGCTCCGCGACCGCATCGCGGAATTGGAAAATGGCAAGTAACTGACGCGGCCTATGCCTCCAAGGATCACAAACCTCTTGCTTGTGGTGTCACTGTGTTTGGTCGCCGCAACGGTTATCGGGGTCTTCGCAACATCAACCCGATACGCGCGGCTTCGAGCCTGGAGTGAGGCTTATCCCGATCAAGGCGCCACCAGCGCCGAGATTTCCGCCGCATCGGACGTCGCCAACCGGTGGTTCCTCGGGTTGATGGCAGCCGGAAGCTCGGCGGCCATTCTGTGGGGACGGTGGTGGCGGGGGCGATGGAAAGTTGCTGGCGAAGCGGTTGAAAGCTGATCTACTTCTGACATGTCAACAAACCCTACGGCCTACCGATATATTGCAAAGACCGACGGTTTGCGCGGGGGGCATGCGCACGTTGAAGGCAGCCGCATCGCCGTCCACGACGTCATTGGTTTGCTGCAAAGCGGCGAGAGGATCGAAACCCTGATCGCCCGCTGCTTTCCCTCGCTGTCGCGCGCCCAGGTCTACGAGTGTCTGGCGTATTACGAAGATCACAAGGGCGAGATCGATGTGCTCGTGGCGAGACAGATGTCCGAGCCTCGGGAATGAACTTTCTGTTCGATCACGATGTGCCGGATGACCTCAGCCACGTCTTGTTGGGTGCCGGACATGAAGTGACCTTCCTGCGCCAGGTGTTGGAGCGAACCGCGCCCGACATCGAGGTACTGAAGTTCGCCGCAGAGAAGCAGATGGTCCTGGTGACATGCAACCGCGACGACTTCCTCCAATTGGCGGAGCGACAGCCTCACGCCGGTCTGGTGATCGTTGTTCGGCGCAAGAGCAGGGTCGCGGAGAAGAGTGCGCTGCTGAAACTGGTGGAGAGCGCGGGTGAGTCCGGCATCGTTGGCAACATCAATTACGCATGAAACAGGTATCCATTCTCATGAGCCATCCCATTCTGTCGCGCACGATTGTGGTCGGAATGACAGCTGTCGCCTTGGTGGCGATTCGAGCCGCCGACATCCCCGAGCGCCCGGAGAAACTGAGTTTTCCGCCGTTGGACTTCGAGCCGCCTGATCCGGCTGCGCACCGGCACGTGCTCGATCACGGCGTCGTGGCGTATCTGGTGCCGGACCCCGCGTTGCCGCTGGTCGATGTCTCGATCCTGCTGCGAGTCGGCGACCACCTCGATCCCCAGGGCCGCGAGGGACTGGCGGGCATTGCCGGCGGCCTGCTCACCAGCGGTGGTGCCGGCGACCGCACCGCCGAAGAACTGGACGAACACGTCGCCTATCTCGCCGCCCGGCTCGGCTCCAGCATTTCCGGCTACCAAGGCAGCGTGGGCATCAACCTTCTGAGCAAGGATCTGGACGAGGGGTTGGCCATCCTCCGCGACGTGCTGGCCCGGCCGCGCTTTCAGGAGGACAAGCTGGCATTGCGCAAGGAGCAGATCCTTGCGGCGATGAAGCAGCGCAACGACGACTCGGCGGACATCGAGTCGCGCGAGCGCAGGTTCCTGGCGTTCGGCGAGGATTTCTGGAGCAACCGTTTCACCACGCAGAGTTCGCTTGATGCGATCACGCGCGATGACCTCGTGGCATTTCATCGGCGGTGGGTGCATCCGAAGAACTTCATCATCGCGGCTGCCGGCGATTTTGAAGTGGAGGCCATGAAGTCGAAGTTGAACCAGCTCCTCGCCGACTGGCCGTACACCGGTGAGGCGGCCACGCCTCCGCCGGGTGAGCCTCAAATGGCCAAACCGGGCATCTACATGGTGGACAAGGACGTCCCGCAGGGCCGTGTCACGGTGATGCTGCCGGGCATTCAACGCGATGATCCGGATTACTTCGCCTGCCTCGTGATGAACGACATCCTCGGCGGTGGCGGGTTCACGTCGCGGTTGATGAATCGCATCCGCTCGGACGAGGGCCTGGCGTATGGCGCGGGCTCGGCGTTTCAGGCGGGCACCTACTCGAAGGGACCATTCATCGCGGTGTTCCAGAGCAAGTCGCGGACGGTGCCGTATGCGACGTCGATCATCAACGAGGAGCTGGACCGCATCACGCGCGAGCCGGTGAGCGGCGAGGAGTTGAACACCGCCAAGCGTTCGTTCATCGACACGTTCCCCAACAACTTCGCGAACAAGTCGGCGGTGGCGGGGCTCTTCGCCAGCGAGGAACTGACCGGCCGGTTCGCCCGCGAGCCCGATTACTGGGCGAAGTATCGCGACCGGATCGAGGCGGTCGATGCCGCCGCGGTTCAGCAGGTGGCCAGGAAGTATTTGAGCAGGGACCAGGTGCGCATCCTTGTCGTTGGGCAGCACGAAGAAATCCTGAAGGGCCACCCGGATCATCCGGTGAAGCTGACCGAGCTGAGCCCGGGGCCGCTTGTCGAAGTGCCGCTCCGTGATCCGCTCACGATGGAGCCGATGAATCCGGCCGCCGCCGAGTCGCAGTAGGCTTCCCACAAATGAAAAGGAGCCGGCGTGATGGCCGGCTCCTTTTCTTTCGGGAGATTGGGTTTACTCGAGCGGCTGGACCCAGATGTTCCGATACTGAACGGGGTTGCCGTGGTCCTGGAGCATCAGGAAGCCGCCGCCGACTTCGCCGCCGCCGGTGCCGTTGACAACCAACGCCGGGGGAATTTTCGCCCGATTGACGACGGTCCTGCCGTTGTGCACCACGGTGATCTCCGGCATGCGGTTGTCTTCCATGCTCCCTTCCCGGAAGGTGATGTCGTAGGTCTGCCATTCACCCGGGGGCAGGGAGGCATTGACCTCGCGCCAGTCGGGCGGCCGCACCTGATAGACCCCGCCGCAGTCGTTGTCGGCGAGCGGAAACAACCCGAAGCTGTCAAGGACCTGCACTTCAAAGACTGAGCGAAGGTAGACTCCGCTGTTGCCGCGGGCCTGGCCGCGGGCTTCCGGCATGTGGGGCGTCCGAAACTCAAGGTGCAACAGGTAGCTGTTTGTCAGCGCCAGCTTGGTGGTGAGGTTGCCTTGGCCGACCTGCAGCGCGCCGTTCACGGTCGGCCACTTGGCTTCCTTCCATTGATCACGATCGCGATTGTCGAAGATCACCGTTGCGCCCTTGGGGGGCTTAGCTCCGAGGGTCGGTGACGGCTTTGGTGCCTTGCGCACGAGATCGAAGGCATTGGTGAAGCGCTGTCCGAACAGTTCGGCGGCGAGCTTGCCCTTGATCAGCCCCGGAGACACCTGACCGGTAACGGGGAAATTGGGGAAAGTCAGCTTGGTCGTCTGGTCGTCCGTCTTGACGGTGAGCGACTCCGGTTGGAGGGCGTTCAGCCAGTTGGTCTCGCCGGCCACCGGTCTGAACTCCTCGATCACCCCGATGTTCATGATCGGCTTCTCCGGATTGTTGGGGGAAAGGAAGGCAATGAAGCCGTCGTAGGCACCACTCCCCAGCGACCGGATCTGCGCCTCGACCCTGGCCTCGCCCTCGCGCGTGGCAAACGTGCCTTCGTAATAGCCGACGTAGGGATCGTCGATGGCGAATTGGGCCTCGGCGGCGGTGAGGGCGACCGCGCCGAAGACCGAGAGTGCGGACGTGAGTACTGCTTTCATAGAGCGGGGTTTGTGTCTGAATTTTGGGGGCCAGGCAACCCCAATCTCCGCGGCTGATGCATGGAAGCGGGCTGCCTCCGGGCAGGAGCCTTGGCGGCGGGAAACGGCGCGCTGGCTGATGGAAATCATGACAAGCAGCAAGCCGGGTTGTTCAATTATTTCCCGGCCTGGGTTCGGCGGGACACATTATCCTTGCGACGCGGAAACCGTGCGACCGAAGATGTCCGCCCACCGAAACCCGAATTTCTCAGCATGGACCAGATACGCATCGGCATCATCGGCATGGGCAACATCGGCAAGCACCATGCGGGCTATCTTCTCGACGGCAAGGCCGCGCGCTGCCAGCTCACCGCCGTCTGCAGCACCAGCCCGGACAAGCTCGCCAGCTACCGCGACAAGGGACTGAAGGTCTTTGGCGATGCGAATGAGCTCCTCGCCGGCACGGACATCGACGCAGTCATCATCGCCACCCCGCACTACCAGCACACTGAACTCGGCATCGCCGCGTTCGAGTCCGGCAAACATGTGATGGTCGAAAAACCGATTTCCGCGCACAAGGCAGATGCCGAGAAGCTCATCACCGCGGCCAAGAAGCACCCAAAGCTCGTGTTCGCCGGCATGTTCCAGCTCCGCACCGAGCCGCGCTACCGGAAGATTCAGAAGCTCATCCAAAGCGGCGAGCTCGGCGAGATTGTCCGCGTCAGCTGGATCATCACCGACTGGTACCGCACCGAGGCCTACTATGCGAGCGGCGGGTGGCGCGCGACCTGGAAGGGCGAGGGCGGCGGCGTGCTGCTGAACCAGTGCCTCCACAACCTCGACGTCCTTCAGTGGCTCTGCGGCATGCCGTCCAAGGTCCGCTCCTTCGCCCAGCTCGGCCGCTACCACAACATTGAGGTCGAGGACAACGTGACCTCCTACCTCGAATGGTCGAACGGCGCGACCGGCGTCTTCATCACGTCATCGGGCGAAGCGCCGGGCTCGAACCGTTTCGAACTCGCCGGGACCAGGGGCAAGATCGTGTTGGAGAACAACCGGCTCGCGTTCACCCGCAACGAGGTGGACATGATCGAGCATTGCCGGACGTCGAAGGTCGGTTTCCTCAAGCCCGAGGTCTGGAATGTGGAGATTCCCTTCACTGACGCCGTCGCGCCCCACGCGACGCTGATGACCAACTTCGCCGACGCCATTCTCGACGGCGCGCCGTTGATCGCCCCGGGCGCCGAAGGCATGGGCTCGGTTGAGCTGGCCAACGTGCTCCTCTACTCGTCGCTGATCGACCAGACGGTCCAGATGCCGATGGATGGCCAGGCGTTCGAGAAGAAGCTCCAGGAGCTGATTGCGAACTCGAAGTTCGAGAAGAAGGTCGTGGAGATCAAGA
>DNDP01000256.1:983-11741 GCA_003484235.1 Verrucomicrobiales bacterium | reverse complement strand
CCCCTGCCCGAGGCGCAGCTGGACCGCTTCTTCTTCAAGCTGCTGGTCGGCTATCCGACCCGCGACGAACTCACGGAAGTGCTCACCCGGACCACAGAGGGAGCCGCCGCCCAACCGGCCAAGGTGCTCGACCGCGAGACCATCATCGAACTGCAGAAACTCGTCCGGGAAGTGCCCGTCGCCGGGCATGTGAAGGACTACGCGGTCCGGCTGGTCATGGCCACCCACCCGAAGACCGACACGGCCGTGCCGATCAGCAACCAGTACCTGCGGTTCGGCAGCAGCCCGCGCGGCGCGCAGACGTTGCTGCTGGCCGGCAAGGTACGCGCACTGACGCAGGGACGTTTCAATGTGGCACTGGACGACATTGCCGCCGCCGCCGCCGCGACCCTGCGGCATCGCCTGATCCTGAATTTCGAAGCGGAGGCCGAGGGGATCACCACCGATCACATCATCACCGAGGTGCTCAAGGAAGTCCCCCGTCAGGCGGAAATGACCACCGCCTGATCCGGCGGCACCCGGGAATCTCAAAGAAGAAGGGCGCCATCGTTCGATGGCGCCCTTTGCCTGAAACAGGTAAAGCCGGCTGCCGGCTCACTCCTGATAGATCATTTCCGCGACCGTCTTGCCGGCGGGAATGAACGGGAGCACGTGCTCGGTGTAGGGAACGACCACGTCGAGCAGATAAGCTTCGTCGGCGTCGAGCATCCGCTGGATCGCGGCCTTCAGATCCTTTTTGAACATCACCCGTTCGCACTTCACGTTGAAGCCCTTGGCGATCGTGAGGTAGTCGGGGTAGATCGCCTTCATGTTCTCGGGATCGCCCAGGTAGGTATGCCCGCGGTTGCTCTGGTAAAAGCGGTCCTCCCACTGCACGACCATGCCGAGGTGCTGGTTGTTCAGGATGATCGCCTTGGCGGCAATCTTCTCGATGTGGGCCGTGGCGAGTTCCTGAACGTTCATCAGAAACGAGCCGTCGCCGTCAATGTCGATGACCTGCTTGTCCGGGCAGGCGACCTTCGCACCGAGCGCGGCCGGATAGCCAAAGCCCATGGCACCGAGGCCGGCGCTGGTGAGGAACTGGCGCGGTGAATTGTACTTGTACCATTGCCCGGCCCACATCTGGTGCTGGCCGACGCCGGTGGTCAGGATCGCCTCGCCGTTGGTCAGCTCGTAGAGCATCTCGATCACCTCCTGCGGCAGGATCACCTCGCGGGTCTTGCCTTCCATGTGATCGAGCATGTGCTGCGAGCGCAGGACCTCCTCGGTGACGCGGTGGCGCAGCGGAGCCTTCTTCTTCCACTCGGCAATCTGCTTGTGCCAGTCCTCGAAACTCTTCGCCACCGGACGATTCCGGACCAGGTCGCACAGCCGTTCGAGGGCATACTTCAGGTCGCTCACGATCGGCAGGTTCGCGGGCTTGTTCTTGTTGATCTCGGACGGATCGATGTCGATGTGAACGATCGTTCCGCGCTCGCAAAACTTGTCCACCTTGCCCGTGACGCGGTCGTCGAACCGCACACCGAACGCCAGCAAAAGGTCCGCGCCGGGCGCAACCAACTCGGTAACCTCCTGACCGGAGACGGTGCGCTTCACGAACTCGCCGCTGACCGCCCAGTTGGCGTAGGCGGTGCCGTGCATGCCCAGCCAGCGGAGTGAAAGCGGGTGGGTCTCGGGAAAAACACCGCAGCCCATGATGGTGGTGGTCACGGGAATGCCGGTCGCCTCGGCAAACTCACGCAGCGCGGCGGAGGCATCGCTGCTGATGACGCCGCCACCGCAGTAGAGGACCGGACGCTCGGATTTCTCGATCAGGCCGATGATCTCGTTGAGGGCGATGTCGCTGGCTTTCTTGTCCGGATTGTAGCCGCGGATGCTCGATTCCGTCGGCCAGACCGGCTGGGCCCGCTGCTGCTGGATGTTCTTCGGGACGTCAACCACCACCGGACCCGGCCGGCCGGTCTGGGCGATGTGGAAGGCCTCCTTCACCACGCGCGGGATGTCATGGATGTCCGTCACCAAAAAGCTGTGCTTCACGACCGGCAGCGTCATGCCGAAAAAGTCCGTCTCCTGGAAGGCGCCCTTGCCGATCATCGCCTGCGGCACCTGGCCGGTGACGGCGACGAGCGGAATGGAATCCATGAAGGCGTCGGCGATGCCGGTGACCAGGTTGGTGGCGCCCGGCCCGCTGGTGGCCATGCAGACGCCTGCCTTGCCGGTGGCGCGGGCATAACCCTCCGCGGCAAACACCCCGCCCTGCTCGTGCCGCGGCAGGATGGTGCGGATCTTCTTGGACCGGGTCAGGGCCTGGTGAAACTCCATGCTGGCGCCGCCGGGATAGGCGAAGATGGTGTCCACGCCTTCGCGTTCGAGGGCGGCGACCAGAATTTCACTGCCCAGCATCGCAGGGCCGACTTCGGCCTTGGCCGAGGCGGCGGGTGCTGGAGTGGCGGTCGAGCCCTTGCGGGACGTTCGTTCGTTCGTTTTGCTCATGTCTGCTTTGAGTTGGGCCGGCGGCCGGGGCAAAAGTAAAAAACCCACGACCGTTGCCAGCCGTGGGTTCTTGTCGGAAATCAGCTCACGCCCGACAGGCACCCGCGGCGGCGGTGGTTACTACCACCCGAACGCTCCACAGAACTACATGTCGGTTTACGGTCACGGGTTGGGAAATTAATGAGGCGGAGCGGAGGGGTCAAGTGGCCATTTGGCAGGGTTTGAAGCCAATGCTGGCGCAATTCTGGCTGATCCATCCCCGGCCGGATGGACCGTCCCCATCCGGCACCCGAGCGACAAACCGAACGACCCATTCGCGGACATGCCGACCATCTCATTGTTCACCAATCAGGCAGCCGACGCCGGCTACCGCTACTGGCCGATGATCGAGGAGCAGGTGGAATACTTTCTCCAGGCCTGGCCGGAACAGCTGAGCGAGCCGCCGCAGACGATCGCCCACTGGGTACGGGGGCCGCTGCTCGAGGCGGCCATCAATCCGCAGTCGTTTGCCACCAACCGCCGCGTGCGCAACGCCTGTGCGGAAATCTATTCAAAGCATCCCGACTTCTACCTGGCGGCCGTCCTCCGACTGAGACAGCTCGATGACGAGAAATTCAGCCTGACTTCCCAGGTGCAGCGCTGGCTGCTGCTGAATCCAACGGTGACCATCATGAAGCAGCAGTTTCCCATCTGCCGGCTGGACGAGGTCACCCTGGCCAAGCACTTCAAGCAGGCGACCGGCCTCGACGTGCCCCCTGCCGAACTGCATCGCTTGGTGGCGCGACTCCAACGAAGGGTGGCCTGACCACCCGCAGGTCCGCGGCTCCGATGCGCGCCGCCGGAGAATTCCCGATTGGTTTTCAGGCAACGCCCCGCTACTGTCGCGCCGTGCTGACGAAGACATTTGCCGAGCTGGGGTACCCGGGGCGCCTGATCGCGGTCGAGGGCTTGGACGGGTCCGGCAAATCCACCCAGGTTTACCTGCTCAAACGCTGGCTCCAGCTCCAGGGATTGAAGGTCTTTTTCAGCGAGTGGAACTCCTCGGAGATCGTCAAGTCGGCCACCAGCAAGGGCAAGAAGATGGAGCTGTTGACCCCCACGACCTTCAGCCTGATTCACGCGACAGACTTTGCCGACCGCTATGAGCGGCAGCTCCTGCCGCTTCTCAAGGCGGGCTACATCGTTCTCTGCGATCGTTATGTCTTCACGGCCTTTGCGCGCGACGTGGTCCGGGGGTGTCCGATGGCCTGGGTCCGCGGCATTTACAACTTCGCCTGCCTGCCCGACCTGACCTTTTTCTTCAAGGCCGATCTGGAAGTTTCCCTGAAACGGATTCTGCAGGGGCGGCCGCAGCTGAAATACTTTGAGGCGGGGATGGACATGGGGCTGTCCAGTGACATCCAGGAAAGTTTCCGCCTGTTTCAGGGACGGATGCTGGAACAATACCTGGCCATGAGCACCGAGTACGGTTTCACCATCATCGACGCCAACAAGACCATCGAACCGCAGCAGGAGCTGGTGCGGACCATCGTCGAGCGGACCATCCCGCTGGCAAAATTCGAGTTTGTATTGAAATGAAGCGGACTTCCAACCCATCCAAGCCGACGCGGCCCCCGGCGCGCCGCAAACGCCGGCACATCGCCACTCCGCGACGCACCACGCACCGGTTTCTGGGCCACGGTCTGCCGGGCGTGGACGCCTCCTCGCTTGGCGGCAAATTGATCGTGGTGGAGGGGGCCGACGGTTCGGGCCGTTCATCCCAAATCGCGCGGCTGGTCGAATGGTTGGAGGCGACCGGGCACGCCACGGTCCAAGTGGGACTCAAGCGTTCCAATCTCGTCAGCGAGGAACTGGATCAGGCGAAGCGGGGCAACATCCTCAGCCGGACCACGCTCAGCCTTTTTTATGCGACTGACTTTGCGGACCAGATCGAGAACCGCATGCTGCCGGCCCTGCGCGCGGGGTTCATCGTGCTGGCCGACCGTTACGTTTACACCCTGATGGCCCGGGATCTGGTACGCGGAATGGACGAGGCCTGGTTGAAGAACCTTTACAGCATCGCGCTCGAACCGGACGCCGTCTTTTATCTCAACGTGTCACCCGAGAATCTTGTGCAGCGGAACTTCGCCAAGGACTTCGCCCTCGACTACTGGGAAAGCGGCATGGACCTGGGACTTTCGCGAGACATGTTCGACAGCTTCCTGATCTACCAGAAGAGGGTGGAGCAGCAGTTCCACCACCTGCAAAAATCCTACAAGTTCACCATCGTGGATGGAAACCGCCCGCCCGACGTGATCAACCGCGAGCTGCAGAGGATGATCTCCAACCTGGTCTCGGGCAAATGACTCCAAACGCGGGCTCCTCGCGACGGCCCGACAATCGGCAGAACGGCGCATGGCTGACATCGACAAAAAATCGGACATCCTCGTCGGCGTGGATTTTGGCGGCACCAAGATCCTCTCCGGCGTGTTCACCCCCAAGCTCGAGCTGGTGGGCACCGTCAAGATCAGCACCAAGGCACATCGGTCGGTGGACGCGGTGATAGACCGCATCGCCCGCTGCGTCCGCGACGCGATCGACGAATGCGATCTGAACCTGAAACAGCTGAAGGCGGTCGGCGTGGGTGCACCCGGAGCGGTGGATTCCGGCGAAGGAGTCGTCATCAACGGCCCCAACATCGGCTGGGAGAACGTGCCCCTCAAAAAGGAACTCGAGAAGCGGCTCGAAGTGCCCGTGTTCGTGGACAACGACTGCAATGCCTGCACGATCGGTGTGCACGAGGTTGAACTGGGCGGCCAGGCCCGCGATCTGGTCGGCGTATTTCTCGGCACGGGAATCGGAGCCGGCCTTATTTTCAACGGCAAGATGTACTCCGGCTACAACCGGACCGCCGGCGAGATCGGCCACATGATCATTCGTGCCGAGGGAAAGTCGGACAAGGACAACCCGGCCGAGACTTTCGAGGAGCTTGCCAGTCGCACCGCGATCTTCAGGCGCATCAAACAGGCGGTGAAGGACGGCAAGAAAACCCTGCTCACGGAAACCCTCGGAGAGGAACTCGACAATCTCCGCAGCGGGGACCTCCGCAAGGCGATCCGCAAGGGCGACAAACTGGTGGAAGGCATCGTGGAACAGGCGGCGGTTTATGCCGGCATCGGGCTGGCCAACGTGATCAATCTGCTCAATCCCGAAGTGATCGTGGTTGGCGGAGGGCTCATCGAGGCACTGGAGAACACCATGTTTGACCTCATCGAAAAGAATGCCCGCAAATTCGCGCTCCCCGGGGTCGCCAAGGGCATCAAGATCATCCCCTCCAAACTGGGCGACAAGGCGGGCATCTACGGCGCCGGGGTGATTGCCAGCCGCGGGATCAAGTCTGCTTGAGCCTGGAACTTAAACCGCCGCCGTCTGCGGGTCGTCATGCCGTCATCGATGTCGGCACCAATTCGGTCAAGCTGCTCGTCGCCACAATTGTTGGACGGCACATCACGCCCGTTCACGAAACCAGCGTCCAGACCCGCCTGGGGAAAGGATTCTACCAACACCATCTGCTCCAGGCGATTGCCATCCGGCAAACCGCCGAGGCAGTCCAGCGTTTTGCCGGCCAGGCCCGCGACGCCGGTGCCAACACCATCCGTGTGCTGGCTACCAACGCCGCCCGGGAGGCGAGGAATTCCGATGCGCTGGTGCGGGCGGTCCGCGAAGCCAGTTCGCTGGATCTGGAGATCATTCCGGGTGAACTGGAGGCTGATCTGGTTTATCAGGGGGTGCTTTCAGGATGTTCGAATACAAACGCTGGAATGATGCTGATCGATGTGGGCGGAGGCAGCACGGAGATCATCATCGGAACTGGCCCCCACCCGAAGTTCAGCGGCAGCTATCCACTGGGCACGGTGAGACTGCTCGAGTCATGTCCCCATGGTGACCCCCCATCGGGAGACGAACGTGAAGAGGTTGTGGCCCGGCTGCGGCAACAGCTGGAAACCGAAATCGCTCCGACCATGAAGGGGGTGATGGAAACCTTCTGCCTGACGAGCCTCCAACTGATCGGGACAGGCGGCACATCGACTCTGCTGGCACGCATGGTAAACAGTCTGGAGGGCTACGACCGAGCCCGCATCGAGGCGACGGTGCTGTCGATTGATGATGTCACCAAATGGTTCGACCGCCTGTGGTCACTGCCCATGGCCCAACGCGGCCGAATTGTTGGGTTACCACCGGAGAAGGCCGACGTCATTCTCGCGGGCGTCGCCATCTACCAGGAGATCATGAAGTTTTGGCGTCTCCCCAGTCTCGGCATCAGCATGCGGGGGCTGAGGTTCGGTGCTCTACTTCAAGGTCAGGTTGGCCAGCACTGAGTTTTGAGGCGCCAGCTCCCGCATCCCTTAATCCTCTTCCATCGTGACCAGATCCTCGGGCCGCACTTCCAGACACTCGTCGTGATCCTCCCAGATCACAGAAGGAAACTGATCCAACAGCCGGGGGAAGATCTGGTCCCGCGCACGCCGCAGCGACTCCGTCGCACGATCGGCCGCATCGTCCAACGCCTGATCAAAGTCGCCCACGGCGGACTTTTCCGGCCCGTCAAGGTGAGCTACCCGATGGATTCGCGCGTAGCCAGTCGCCCATTCGCGCAGGTGGCCGCGGAGTTCGCGCGGCAGATCGTCCAGCGGCATCACCGTTTCATTGCAATGCATGCAAATAAGGCCCGACTCGGCAACATCCCGGGTCACGAGTGGCAGCAGCGGCGAGCGACAGCATTCGGCTCCGCCAAAGGGATTGGGTATGTCCACCAGTCGTTTCAACCAGATTTGACGCTGATTTGCCCCTTGGGCAGCAAGCTTGTAGGCCCCTACCAACGGATGCGAATAGGGCCACAGGCCGCCATTCAGGTGGCCCAGCGTCTGCACCAGCCAACGGGCGAGCGACAAATCATCAAACCTTTGAAAAAGCACGCCATACTGGCTCCAAAGCCGGTCCGCCGGATGGTTGGGGGAAGTCATGCGGCTTCAGTGTTCATGGTCACGGGAGGGTTGTCGAGGATCGGTCCACCAATGAATTCATCCCACGGAAACGGCTACGGCGGAATGACCACGGGCAGAAATGGCACACCGGAGGGGGCACGTGCACGACCCGCTAACTGCCGGTCCAAAGCGGGCGGGCAGTGGGTCAATGTTCGCCACGGAGGCAATGCAACCTCACCGCATTGCGACGCCACTCATGGCGCTTGCATTGCATTGCTGATTGACCCTGCACGTTTGAATCGCATATACTAGCGGACAGTCGTTGAATTGCAGGATGTTAGGGCATGGCACGGCAACTGTTGATATACACAGGCCGGTCAAGTTGCTCGCAGGTCCGGCGAACGACCATTTAAGAATGACAAGACTACTAAAAACTTTGGTATTTGTGACTGCGCTCTCCTCGACGCTGCGCGGCGCCGAGTGGTTTGAGTGGAGCGAACATGAGGGCGGCAGTCACTTCTACAGCGCCACGGACAGCACTGACTGGTTTTCAAGTCAGGCGGAGGCGGTCCTGCGGGGCGGTTACCTCACCACGATTGGCAGCATTCAGGAACTTGACTTCATCCGTTCCACGTTTGGTCGCACTGAATTGTTCTGGACCGGACTTTCCACGGTCAATGATGGGAACAACGGCGGCTTTGAATGGGTCAATGGGGCACCGATCACCTACAGCTATTTCAGCTGGCGGCAGCCGGACCCCACGCAGGCCAGCGCGGTGATCATCAACCAGCCAAATTCGCGAGGCTTCACGCGTGGCTTTTTCTACGACGTTTCTCCGTTCGACAGCTATCGCGGCATTGTTGAACGGGACACCAACCCCAACCCCACCGATCCAAACGGTGGAAACGGTGGCGGCCCGGGTGATCCCAACGGGGTCCCGGACGCAGGGTCAAGTCTCCTGCTGCTCGGCCTCGCCACGCTGATCACGGCCTTGGTCCGCCTGCGTCGGTATTGATCTCGATTTCGGACTGATTGCATAACTGTATCCTGGAGAACGGGAGGCCTGTAGCCTCCCGTTTCTTCTTGTACCCCCTCTTGACTCGGGGATTGCAGCCTTTTCGAGCGCCCGACAGCATGGCCGCGTTCCATGGAACTGACGCTGCAATCCCCGCTTCAGCAGGTGCCCGGCATCGGCACGATCAGGGAGCCACTGCTGCGAAAACTGAAGCTTGTCACCATCGGTGATCTGCTGAGGCATCGACCCCGGCGCCATGAAGACCGGCGCCATCCGACGCCGATATCGCAGGCAGTGAAGGGCCAGTCCATGCTGGTTCGAGGCACGCTGACCGCCCACGGAGTCAACCGCTTCAAACAGGGACGTAAATCCGTCTATGAGTTCGTGCTCGACGACGGTACCGGAAGGCTGCACTGCCGTTATTGGAATCTGCCGTATCTCGAAGATCATTTCGCCGTCGGCATGGACGTCTTCGCTTATGGCGCGATCTCCGGCGGGAAGCCGGTGACGATGGATCATCCGGAATACGAGGTGGTGACCGCAGACGACGACGCCCCCCTACATCTCAACCGCATCGTGCCCGTGCATCGGTTGACCGAAGGCCTTTCCGGACGGTGGCTTCGGGCGTTGATCTGGCGACTGCTTGAATCCGTGCGCATTGCTCCCGATCCGCTGGAGCGAATGGCATGTGATCATTTCAGCACATCGCTCCCCACGCAGTTTCGCAGGCTGCACTTCCCGGACTCAATGGAGCATGTCGAGTCCGCCCGACGATTCTTCGCGCTGTCCGAGTTCCTCCACCTGCAGCGGGGATTTGCGGATCGACGGCAGGCTTTTCGGGCCCGCGCCGCGGGTCACTCCTGCAGCGGCGACAACCGGCTCATCCGCCCGTTGCTCAGGAACCTTGGCTTCGCCCTCACGGAAGCCCAGAAGCGCGTCCTCCGGGAGATTCGCAGCGATTTGGGTCACCGATATCCCATGCGACGGCTGCTCCATGGAGACGTGGGGGCAGGCAAGACGGTGGTGGCCGCCTGCGCTGCGCTGATGTCGATCGAATCGGGCTACAGCGTCGCGTTGATGGCGCCCACCGAGATTCTGGCGGAACAGCACTTCCGTCGGCTTGCCGGGTGGTTTGCCTCCCTCGGTATCCGGGTGGAACTGCTGACCGGCAAACTCAAGGAATCGACCGGACCCGGTACTGCCGATGTGCCCACGATGACCGTGGGCACGCACGCGCTCGTCCATGACGGCTATCAACCGGATGACCTCGGCCTGGTAATCATCGATGAACAGCACCGGTTTGGCGTGGTGCAACGCGACAAGCTCGTGCGCAAAGGCTGGTACCCACACCTGCTGGTCATGACGGCCACGCCGATACCGCGTACGCTGGGGCTGGCCGCCTATGGCGATCTGGAAATCTCCGTGCTCGACGAGATTCCCGCCCGACGCGGACGCGTGCGGACGTTTCTTAGGACCTCCGACGATACCTCACGCATCTGGTCGTTCGTGGCCGGCCAGCTGGCTGCAGGCCGCCAGGCGTACGTGGTCTTTCCGAGAATTGACGAGGACGACTCGCCGGCGGGACTAAAGTCGGTGATCGAAGAGCATGACCGGCTGAGCGGTCTTCTGAAGCCGCACTCGATCGGACTGCTTCATGGCCGCATGCCGTCGGCTGACTGCCGGCAGGTGATGGACTCATTTTGCCAGAACAAGATTCAGGCGCTGGTTGCCACCACCGTGATCGAGGTCGGCTTGGACGTGCCCAACGCCACCGTGATGGTGATCGGCAACGCCGGCCAGTATGGGCTGTCGCAGCTGCACCAGCTGCGGGGGCGCATCGGGCGAGGAACCGGCGATTCCTACTGCATCCTCGTCGAGGATTCCCGCAAGACCGATGCGGTGGAGCGTTTGAAGGTGCTGATGCGTTCGAACGATGGTTTCGAGATCGCCGAGGAGGACATGCGCCTGCGGGGAGTCGGTGACTTTCTCGGTACCCGGCAGAGCGGCATGCCAAAGTTCAGGTTTGCAGACTTGCTGCAGGATGCCGACCTGCTTCAACTCGCCCGACGTCTGGTTGAAGCCAATCCACCGCAGCCAAAGCCCTTGGCAAACCGGCCCCGATGACTACCTTGGGCACATGAATCGAATTTCCTTCCTGCTCGGTGCACTCGCTCTTTTCTCCATCTCCGCCTGCAAGCCGGCCGAAAACGCCTCCAAAGCGCCCACCACCCAGACCACCAACCACTCATCCGGCAATCCGGTCACCGCACCGGTCGATTACCTCGG
>DNDP01000256.1:0-727 GCA_003484235.1 Verrucomicrobiales bacterium | reverse complement strand
CAGGCGATCCAGATGTTCAACGTGACCGAGGGCCGCTACCCGAAGGATCTCGATGAACTGGTGTCCACGGGCTATCTCACCGCGAAGCCGAAGATGCCCTCCGGCCAGAAGCTCACCTACAACGCCGCTGACGGCACTCTGATAGTGGAGCCCGCGAACTGAGACCGGCGCTCAATTGCCGTCCCAGTCGGGATTGGGTGTGGGCATCTGGGCGTTGACCGAGCGGCGCCACGCGTCGAGCTTGGCGGCCAGTTGCCTGGCTTTGTCGGGCTCCGTCGATGACAGGTCAACCTGCTCTCCGATGTCGTTTTTCAAGTTGTAGAGTTCCCACCGGCCATCCTCAAAGAACTGCACGAGCCGGAAATCGCCGGTTCGGACGGCGCTGTAGGGGGTGGCGCCGCCAGGGTGGTAGTGCGGATAATGCCAGAAGATCGCATCACGTTCGAGCGACGCGCCGCTACGCAGCACCGGCAGCAAACTCACGCCGTCGAGATGCGGCGGCAAGTCCCCGCTCACACCGACGGCCGCCGCGATCGTCGGAAAATAATCCACGCTGATCACCGGCTCGGAACTCCGGCTGCCCGGAGCGATCACGCCCGGCCATTTCACGATCAACGGCACGCGCACACCGCCCTCATAGGCCGATCCTTTGCCGACGCGCAGCGGCGAATTGTCGGTCACCGGGGGGCGGCCCAGCACCAGTCCGCCATCCCCACGCTGGAAGAGG
>DNDP01000255.1 GCA_003484235.1 Verrucomicrobiales bacterium | reverse complement strand
CGCCCCAGATCACCAGCGTGTCCTCCAGCATGCCGCGTTGCTTGAGGTCCTTGAGCAGGGCGCCGATCGCCTGATCCGATTCCTTCGCGAGCCGGCGATGGTTCACCTCGATATCGTCGTGGTTGTCCCACGGCTGACCGGCGCCGTGCCAGACCTGGATGAAGCGCACCCCCTTTTCGAGCAGGCGCCGCGCGACCAGGAGCTGTCGTGCCTGCGTGCCCTCGCCATACATGCTGCGGATGTGCTCGGGCTCCTTCGCGATGTCGAAAGCGTCGGTCGCGTCCATCTGCATCCGGTAGGCAAGTTCGAAGGACTGGATGCGGGCCTCGATCTGGGCGTCCTCGGAGCGCTTCTGCTGATGCCGGGCATTGAGCTGCTGCAGGAGGTCGAGCTGGGCGCGCTGGGCAGGCAGGGAGGTGTAGTCGTTGCGGATGTGCTCGATGAGCTTCTCCAGATCGGTGTGGCGGGTGTCGATGTAGGTGCCCTGGTAAACGCCCGGGAGAAAACCGGACTGCCAGTTCTGCGATTCCTGGATCGGATAACCGCCCGGGCACATCGCGATGAAGCCGGGCAGGTTCTGGTTTTCGCTGCCGAGGCCGTAGGTGACCCACGAGCCGAGCGCCGGCCGACCGGGTTGGGCACGCCCGGTGTTCATCGACCAGATCGACGGTTCATGGCCGTTGATGTCCGTGTGCATCGAACGGATCAGGCAGACGTCATCGACGATGCGCGAAAAGTGGGGCAGCAGCTCCGAGACTTCCATGCCGCATTCTCCGTGTCGTTCAAACTTCCACGGACTGCCGAAGAGCTTCTTGCTTGCCCGATCAACAAAGCTGTAGGTGATTTCACCGGGATAATCCTCGCCACTGCGCCGGCTGAGTTCGGGCTTGGGATCCAGCAAGTCGACATGACTCGGCCCGCCGTGCATGAACAGCGAGATCATCGCCCTCGCGGAGGGATGGTGTGACGGGGTCTTCGGTTTGAGATCGAATGACCGTGTCTCGCGGGGCACGGCGGGGGGCGTCGCGAGCAGGCGATCATCCCGCAACAGGCACGCCAGCGCCACACTGCCGATGCCCAGGGCGTTGCGCTGGAGGAAACGCCGGCGGGATTGAAGGGTAGATGGGCTCATGGGAATTCAATCGTAATACAAGAACTCGTTCGAACTGAGCAGCGTCTGGCAGAGGCTGCGCATCGCCTGCACGTCCGGCGCCACGGTTGGTGCCGGCGCGTCCGAAGCGGCCGCGGCCCGGAGCGAAGCTTGTTGAACGTCCAGAAACTCGATGGCGGACTGAAACTCCTCCCGTGTCGGCGGCCGCAGGTAGGCCAGCCGCCAGGCCCGCTCCACCTGCGCCTCGCGCAACGGCCCGGCCTCGCGGCGCAACCGTTCGGCGAAGAGTTGCGCCTGTCGCAGAACAAACTCGCTGTTCATGAGCATCAGCGCCTGCGGGGCGACAGTGGAACTGTCGCGGCGTTCACAGTTCACCTCCATCACGGGTGCGTCGAACGTGTTCAGAAACGCCAACGGCCGGCTCCGGCGCACCTCCACATACACACTGCGACGGAACTCCTCGCCGCCCATGGGCACCTCCACGGGCATCTTGTTGTCACCTTCCTTCTTGTCGATGCCCACAACGATCTGCCCGACCGCATCCTCGCGAACAGGGACCGGCGGGCCGTGCATGCGGTCATTCAGCGCGCCGCTGACCGCCAGCAGCGAATCGCGCAAGGCCTCGGCGTCGAGCCGTTGCACCGGCATCCGCCAGTAGAGGCGGTTCTCAGGATCCACCGCCTCCTTCGCCGGATCCCGCAACGCGCTCTGCCGGAAGGCCGTCGAACTCATGATCAGGTGGTTCAATCGCTTGAGGCTCCAGCCGAGACCCAGTTGTCCGGGATCGTCGCTGACGGGCGCCGCGAATGCGCTGGCCAGCCAGTCGAGGAGCTCGGGATGGGAAGGGCGCTCGCCCTGCAGTCCGAAATCCGCCGGGGTGCCCACCAGTCCTCGCCCGAAGTGGTGCATCCAAACCCGGTTTACGATGACCCGGGCCAGCAGGGGATTGCTGGAACTGGTCACCCACTTCGCAAAGGCCAGGCGACGTCTGGAGGTGGGCGGGATTTCGGCCGGCAACGGCAGGTCCAGCGGGGCATTCTCGGATGCCAGCACAGTCAGCGTGCCCGGGGCCACGGCCTCCTTCGGCTGCCGGAAATCGCCGCGATGAAAGCGGTGGGTAACCGGCGCCGCGGCCACCGGCTCGGTGAGCACGCTGATAAAATCTTCGGGGGGCTTCCGGCTTCGGACCTCGGCGATCTTGCCGTCCATCGCCTTGAGCTCCTCCGCCGCTTTGGGATTGAACTGATAGAGCGTCCCGGCGCTGATGTTGGCGCTGGGGTGATCGGCGAGCAGCTTCTTCTGCTCCGGGGTGCGCTTGTCCGGTGCAGTGTGAAATGCCGCCCACAACGGTTCACGCAAGTCCGGTTCGAACTTCTCCAGGTGCTGCTTCAGCGCGGCGTCAATGAACTCGTTCTGCTTCTGCGCCTTCTCTGCCGCCAGCTTGGCGGCCTCCTCCTCGACGGCCACCGCCTTCGCCCGGTCCGCCGCGGTATAAAGCGAGATCAGCCGCTGGGAAGGGGTGCGCCATTCCTGCCAGTTGTAAGCCGGTTCGAAGATTGCGCGCAGCCGGTAGTAATCCGCCTGCGGAATCGGATCGTACCGATGGTCATGGCACTGGGCGCATCCCACCGACAAGCCGAGCAAGGAGGTGGAAACTATTTTCAAGGTGTCCGCCATGACCTGATTGCGCGCCGTGTCCTGATCGATTCCACCCGTCGCAGTGCCATCCGCGGCCATCCGGAGAAAGCCGGTCGCAATCAACCATTCGCGCGCAACCGGATCCTGTGCCGCGGTCTCGAGATCCCGGTGCGTTGCCAGCGCCAGCTCATCTCCGGCCAGTTGCTCGACGATGAAGCGATCGAAGGGCTTGTCTTCGTTGAGCGCGCGAATGACATAGTCACGATACTTGTAGGCATGCGGCCGCGGAGTGTCGTTGTTCGTGTAGCCGTCCGAGTCCGCGTAGCCGGCAATGTCCAGCCAATGCCGGGCCCACCGTTCGCCGTAATGGGGAGAATCCATCAACCGCTCCAGCAGGCGCGACCAGGCATCGGGCGAAGATTCCAAGGACTGCACCTCCAGGTCCGATGGGGTCGGCTGCAGTCCCCAAAGACCCAGAAAGGCACGCCGGACGAGCGTGCCTTCGGCCGCGTCCGGTGAAAAGGTGAGGCCACGTGCCTGTTGCTGGGCCGCCAGAAAAGCATCGATCGGATTGCGAAGCCGCGGATCGTTGACCCGGGGAATGGACGGTCGCCGCAAAGGTTGAAACGCCCAGTGCGCCCGCTCCTCGGCGGTGATCTGCATGCCGCCACCCAGCACGTCCGGTTCGGGTCGGGCGGTCCGGGCGCCGGTTTCAATCCACCGCCTGAGCGTGTCGATCTCCTGGGCGGTCGGCTTCCGGTCACGTTTCGGCATCTCGCCGGAATGAACCAGTTTGAAAATCAAGCTGCCCTCGGGATCCCCGGGGACCAGCGCGGCGCCGGATTCCCCACCGCGTTCCATGAATCTCTTGAGCCGCAGATCCAGGCCGCCCTTCAGAGTCTCGCCCTCACCGTGGCAATCAAAGCAATGCGCCTTGAGGATGGGCCGCACGTGCTGCTCAAAGCTTATTGCCGGTGCACCGGCTCCGGTTGTCGGCTCGCCCTCCCTCGAATGCGACACCATCAATGAAAACACCAAAGCCGGCAACCAGACCCGTATCCGCGATGCGGAGGCTGCCTCCAGGAAGCGAAATGGGGCTGTCACGGGCATGTCGAATCGTTAGCCACTCGTGGCGGTATCGCCGAGCAAAAATTCCGGTCCGGCCACATCGCGGAACCATCCCGGGCTGCAATCACCACGGCAGGCTGAAGGTCTTGACGTAGCTGTAGGCCTTGATCGACTCGATGACGCCTTCCTTCACGCCGAGACCGCTGTCCTTAATGCCGCCGAAGGGCGAGCTCTCGATCCGGTAGCCGGGCACCTCGTTGATGTTGACCGTGCCGCAACGGAGCGTCCGCACCGCCTTCAACGCGCTGGGCAGATGGCTGGTGACCACCCCCGAGCTGAGCCCGTAGGCGGTCGAGTTGGCCAGCTCCAGCGCGTCGTCAAGATCGCGCACGCGGATTATCGGCGCCAGCGGGCCGAAGCTCTCGCAGACCACCATCCGGCAGTCGCGCGGGACGTCGGCAACCACGGTGGGCTCAAGCTGGGCACCCTTGCGTCGGCCGCCAATCAGCACCTTCGCACCGGCCGCCACGGCCTCCTGCAGGACGGTTTCCAGATGGACCGCACTCGGTTCGTCGATGACCGTCCCCACGCGCGTCGCCTCGTCGAGCGGGTTGCCGCACACGTATTCCTTCGTCCTTTCCACCAGCCGGCGGGTGAATTCATCGGCGATGCCCTGCTGCACCAGGATCCGCTTGACCGCGGTGCAGCGCTGGCCGGAGTTGCGATAGCTGCCTTCAGCCGCCAGCGTCACGGCCAGTTCAAGATCAGCGTCATCGAGGATGATGAGCGGATCGTTGCCGCCGAGCTCCAGCAGCAGCTTTTTGTACCCTGCGGTGCCGGCGATGCGCTTGCCCACGGCGACGCTGCCGGTGAAGGCCACCAGTTCGACGTCGGGATGCCGCACGAGCGGTTCGGCCACCTCGGCGGTCGGCCCGAGCAGCACGCTCAACATCGGTCCCGGCAGACCGGCCTCCAACAGCAGCGCGGCAAACTTCAGCGCCGTCAGCGGGGTTTTCTCCGAGGGCTTGAGAATCAGCGGCGTGCCGGCGGCGATGGCAGGCCCGACCTTGTGGGCCACCTGGTTCAAGGGGTGATTGAACGGCGTGATGGCCACCGCGCAGCGCAACGGTTCGCGCGTGGTGAAGATCTTCCGGGCCTTGCCCTGCGCCGAGATGTCGCAGGAGAAGATCTGCCCGTCGTCACGCAGCGCCTCCATGGCGGCAAACCGCAGGACATCAAGTGTGCGTCCGACCTCATAGCGCCCTTCCCGCAGCGCCAGTCCCGCTTCGCTGGCGATGGTCCGGGCGAACTCCTCCCGGCGCGACTCGAGCGCGGCACGGGTCTTTTCCAGCACATCCGACCGCTGGAAGCGCGTCGGGGTGTCGCGGAAAGCCAGCGCCGCGGCGATGGCGGCATCCGTATCCGCGCGCGACGCCTGGCGCACCGTGCCGACGAGCGATCCGTCATACGGGCTTTTGACGGCCAGTGAATCTCCCTGGGAGAGCGGCCGGCCGGCGACCAACGAAAAAAGTTCGAGTGACATGCAATGAGCGGTGGAGGAGATCGGGATCAACGCTGCGACCGCAGCTTGGGAGCGTAACCGACCGAAATCTGGATGGAGTGGGTGCAGGAACAACCGGCGCTGCTTTCGGGCGCCAGCAGCATCCCGCCGGCGGGGATGAGCCCCAGCCAGCAGCCGCCGCGGATGCCCTCGAACTGCGTCCGCTTGTTCGTCTCGAGGTCCCACATGCCGTGAAAGTAGTGGCGGAAGAAGAGCGCGTTGCGGCTGGCGGACATCGTGCCGCAGCCCCGGCGCTCCGGCAGGTCGGTGCGCGTGGTTTCGCCGGTCTTCAGGTCGAACGCCCGTTGATCGGAATAGTACACGCCGTCCACCACGACCGGGTGCTGGAGATGGCCGCTGTGATGGCCCTTGTCCTCCTTGTGGCTGTTGGACCAGAGCTTCTGCCCGCCGAGCAGGAGCGGCTGCGCCTCCTCCGACAGCTGCACCGGCGTGGGCGCGCTGAACCCGTAGGTGTGAAAGTTCTTGTCCTTGTCCGTGCCCGTGGCGACGAGCGTGTTCTGGCTGTAGACGAGGTACGTCATGAACTGCAGCTTCGAGAAATCATGCGCCTGCTCCCAGCGCACCGCCCCGCTCCGCAGATCGAGCGCGACCAGATGCGTGTCGGTCAGCAGGGCCGGATCGATCCGCCCGCTGGCGGCCTCCACCGCCGCCGGGTTCCGGCTCTCGATGAAGTAGATCATGGAATCGCCGATGGTGATGGTGGAGTTGAGGATCGCCCCGCGCCGGTACTGCCACGGCTTGCCGCCAGCATCCAGGTCGCGGCCGAACATCGAATCGCTCACGACCCGGCTGACCTGGTCCGGATGAAAATCCTCGAACCACTCGCCGGAATCGCCCTGATACCGGGACTCCCGCTTCACGCGGCTGCCGATCAGGTGCCCCTCGACGACGGCCACGTAGCCCCAGTCGAACGCGGGATCGCCCGCCTCCGCCGGCACCACGTGACGTGTGCGACGCGCTCCCGTCTGGCCATCGAATTCGAGGCAGTATTGGTTGTGCGCGACGTAGAGCGAGGAATCATCCGCCGCAGCGTTGCTGCAGTCCCGCGGCAGGTTTGCGCGCCGCACTTCCGGGGCAATTACCGACCAGAGAATGCTGCCGTTGTAGGCGTCGAGCCCGAACAGGATGCGGTCGCCCTGAATGTAGAGCCGGCCGTTGACGCTCAAGGGAGCGGGATTGCGCGGCCCCCGGTCGGGCATCGGGCGCGGACCGGGATCGCCCCACCATGATACTTCGAGTTCGCCCTTCACGTGCTCGTCGAGGCTGCTGGACGAGTTGTCCGCGCTGCCGTACTGGTGGCTCCAATCCCCTGCCCCGGCGAGCGGCGCCCGATTGAACTGCAGCCACCAGGCGTCGGCCACATCACGGCGGGCCGCGCCCATCTCGCTGCTGGCCAGCCACGCGTTCCAAAGACCGGTCCGCCCGCTCATACCTGATACATCGCGTACGCCCAACAACATCACCCCGCCGGAGGGCCGCAGCAGACGGTGCACTTCCCCGGCGGACCAGCGCGGGGGCTCGCCGGACTCGAGGGTGCGCTCCGAGATCACCAGGTTGGCCATGAAGGTGCCGTAGGGCAGCTCGTCGCCGGTCACGTGGTGCACGCTGGCGCGCACGCCATAAACGCCGGCCTCGCTGAGCAGCCGGCGCACGGCAGCCACGCGTTGCGGATCGGCCTCGACGATGACCAGCTTCAGGTCGCTCTGCCGGACCAGCTCCAAGG
>DNDP01000219.1:3506-3671 GCA_003484235.1 Verrucomicrobiales bacterium | reverse complement strand
GCCGCCGTTCACCAGCACCACCATGGGGATGTCCCGCACCTTCCCCCGGCCGCGCGCAGTGTATTCCTCCTTGCGAACGGCGCCGCGTCCTTCGGTGCTGACGATCCGCTGGCCACGGGGCAGGAACTTCTCGCAGACATACACGGCCTGATCGAGGAGCCCGCC
>DNDP01000219.1:3020-3279 GCA_003484235.1 Verrucomicrobiales bacterium | reverse complement strand
CGGCCTGATCGAGGAGCCCGCCGGGATTGTCGCGAAGGTCGATCACCAACCCCTTGGCGGACTGGTCCTCGATCTTCTGCAACGCCTTTTCCAGATCATCCGCCGTGTGGTCGCCAAACTGGAGGATGCGGATGTAGCCAATCTTGTCGGGCAACAGGGGGAATTCGGAGCGGCCATTGAGGTCGTTGACGGAACTGACCTTGATCACCTCCCGGGTGAGGGTGACGTCGCGGGTTTCCTCCGTTGCCGGCCGGTAGAA
>DNDP01000219.1:2491-2704 GCA_003484235.1 Verrucomicrobiales bacterium | reverse complement strand
GCGCGGATCCCGGCGCGGTGGCCGGGCGAATCCTCCATGGGCATGAGCACCGTGATGCGGCCGTCACGGACGGATACCACGATGCCGACCCCGCCGTATTCGCCTTCGGTGTCCTTGCGCAGCTCCGAGTACTTCCGCGGCTCCATGTATTCGCTGTGGGGGTCCAACGTGTCGAGCATCCCGCGCAGGGCGCCCTTCACGAGGTCGTCGTAG
>DNDP01000219.1:1449-2289 GCA_003484235.1 Verrucomicrobiales bacterium | reverse complement strand
GCCCTTCACGAGGTCGTCGTAGGTCAGGCCCTCGCCATCGACGTATTCCTGGCGGATCCGTTCCATGACCACCATGAACGTGCGCAGGCTGTCGTAGGGTTCATCCTTTTCGGCGGCCGAAACGTTGGTGACGTAAATCCGGGCCCCGACGATCGCGTTGACGACCAGGAACGCCGTAACCAGTCCAAAGATAAATTTGCGTTTCATCGTACAGGCTTTGCCAGCTGCCAGACATTAGGGCGGAAGCATCGGGGAGGCAAGGACCGCCTCCAGCCAGAACGCACTCTGCGCCGGAAAAGTTATCGGAAATCGCGGCAGACTACTTGATCGGGCTGTTCAACAGGCCGGCCACCAGCGGAAGATCGTCCGGCACGGTCACTTTGGGGTTTGGCGAGGCCCCCACCACCAGTCTGACCGGTTGACCAATGGCCTCGCAGGCGGCGGTATCGTCCGTGAAAACCCGGCCGGAACTGCGCGCCGCCTCGATCGCCCGCCGGATCACCTCCAGCCGGAATGTCTGAGGCGTCTGCACCGCCCACAACCGGGAACGCTCCAGATGGGCGCCGATGAACCGGCCATCGGTGGATTCCTTGATGGTGTCCACCACCGGGGAGGCCGCGACCGCCGCCCCGTGCTCGCGGGCTGCCGCAATCGTGTCGGTGATCAACTCATGCGTGGTGCAGGGCCGGGCCGCATCTTGAATTGCAACGATCTCCGTCCCGCGGGGCACTGCTTCGAGTCCGTTCCAGACGGAGTCCTGCCGCTCGGCGCCGCCCTGCACGAGTGTGAACGATTTGGTGGGGCAAATGGCCCTCGCCAGCTTCTCGAACTCCGTTTTCA
>DNDP01000219.1:469-1261 GCA_003484235.1 Verrucomicrobiales bacterium | reverse complement strand
CTCCCGGCGAATCACCACCACCACGTGGTCCACCGGTGGACACGTGTCGAATCGCTGCCACGTGTGCTGCACCACCGGGTGGCCGGCAATCTCCAGAAACATCTTGTCCACGTTCGGGCCCATGCGGGTGCCCCGGCCGGCGGCGACGATGACAGCGGTGACCATGTGGGCGAAGGTTGAGAAGCGGAGAGATGCCGGTCGAGCCAATTTCCGCATTCTGAATGCAGGCGGAGTGTCACATTTGGCTGGCGATCCGCCACTGGCTCCGGGAATGCTCACCTCCGCTGTGCCCAACTCCGGTGGTTCCCATCTCAAAGACCTCGACTACTCGGTCGTCCAGCAGTGCATGCACTGCGGCATGTGCCTGCCGACGTGTCCGACCTACGACGCCACCAAGCTCGAACGCAACAGTCCGCGCGGCCGCATCGCCTTGATGCGGGCGATCGCGGATGACCGGCTCGCCGCGTCGCGGATGTTCGCCGACGAGATGTATTTTTGCCTCGGCTGCCTCGCCTGTGTGAGCGCCTGTCCGGCGGGAGTGGACTACGCGAACCTGTTCGAGCATGCCCGCGCCGAGGCGGAGCGCAGTGGCGTGCTGGATTCACCCCGTCGCAGCCTCATCCGCAACCTGACCCTGCGCTGGCTTTTCAAGGAGCCCGGCCGACTGCAGCTGATGGGCCGGCTCATTCGCGCTTGGCAGTCGCTGGGTCTCCAGGGGTTCCTCCGCCGCAGCGGATTGTTGAGGCTGCTTCCCCGACGGCTGCAGGAATTGGAGGCCATGACGCCCGCCGT
>DNDP01000219.1:0-200 GCA_003484235.1 Verrucomicrobiales bacterium | reverse complement strand
GAAGCCGCCTTCAGCGACGAGCTGATTCCTTCCGTGCTGCCGGCCCGGGGCGAACGCCGTTTCCGTGTCGCGCTGCTCACCGGCTGCGCGCAGGACCTGATCTTCAGCAGCGTCAACCGCGACACGGCCGAGGTCCTCGTCCAGAACGGCTGCGAGGTGGTCACCCCGCGCGCGCAGGTGTGCTGCGGCTCGCTCCACGC
>DNDP01000183.1:5460-5821 GCA_003484235.1 Verrucomicrobiales bacterium | reverse complement strand
GAGAACTTCGCCGGACAGTGGCTGCAGGTCCGCAACTTGGACATCACCCCCGACCCGGATCTGTTCCCGAAATTTGACGAGCCGCTTCGGCGGGCGATGCGCCAGGAGACGCTGCTGTTCTTCCAGTCGGTCATGCAGGAGGACCGCAATCTGATGACGATGCTCGACGCCGACTACACCTACGTCAACGAACGTCTGGCGCGGCATTACGGCATCCCCGGAATCAAGGGGGACGACTTTCAGCGGGTGCAACTGACGCCGGAACGGCGCCGCGGCGGTGTCCTGACCCACGCCAGCATCCTGGCGCTGACGTCGAACCCGACCCGCACCTCGCCGGTGAACCGGGGCAAATGGATCCTCG
>DNDP01000183.1:0-5203 GCA_003484235.1 Verrucomicrobiales bacterium | reverse complement strand
CCCGCCCCCCCCGCCCCCGCCCAATGTGCCGGAGCTCGAAGAAGCCAAGGGCGTCGATCACAAGGCGTCGCTCCGGACGCGGCTGGAACAGCACCGGGCCAACCCCGATTGCGCCACCTGTCACGAGAAGATGGACCCGCTGGGCTTTGCGTTTGAAAACTTCGATGCCATCGGCTCCTGGCGCGATGCCGACGGCCCGCACCCAATCGATCCCGCCGGAAAACTGCCTGACGGAAGCACCTTCCGCGGACCGGACGAGCTTAAGAAAATCCTGAAGAAAGGCGATGGCTTTGCCCGTACCGTGACGGAGAAGATGTTGACGTTCGCCCTCGGACGGGGTTTAGAGTACTACGATAAATGCGCGGTGGACGAGATCGTTGAGGCGCTCAAGCGCAATGACCACCGGGTCTCGACGCTGATACTCGAGATTGTCAACAGCCAGCCGTTCCAGAAGCGACAAACCGCCGGAGACGAATCATGATGAACCAAGCCCTCCTCCAACGCCGGACCTTTCTGAAGGGTCTGGGAACCGCGATCGCCCTCCCCATGCTGGAGGCGATGTCGCCCGTGCGCACCGCGGCGTCGGTCGTCGCCTCGACCAAGGCCCCGGTCCGCACGGCGTTTCTCTTCGTCCCCAACGGCATGCACATGCCCGATTGGACCCCCGCGCAGGAAGGGGCCAATTTCACGCTCCCGCATATTCTTGCGCCCTTCAATCACCTCAAGCGGGACATTACGGTCATTTCCGGCCTGACCCAGGACAAGGGCCGCGCCAACGGAGACGGTCCCGGTGACCACGCCCGTTCGGCGGCCGTCTTCCTGACGGGCGTCCAGCCGCTCAAGAGCGAGGGCTCGCAGATTCGGGCCGGCATCTCGGCCGACCAGCTGATCGCCTCGCACGTTGGCCGGGAAACGCGGTTTGCCTCGCTGGAACTGGGCATTGAGAAGGGCCGCCAGGCCGGCAAATGCGATTCGGGCTACAGCTGCGCCTACTCCAACAACATCTCCTGGCGCAACGAGGTCACGCCGATGACCAAGGAGACCGATCCCCGGCTGGTATTCGAGCGCCTGTTCAGCAGCGGCAACCGCGAAGAGAATGCGAACAATTTCCTCCAACGCCGGGAGTTCAAGAAATCGATCCTCGACTTCGTCCTGGAGGACGCCCGCCGGCTGAATTCCAAGGTCAGCGGCAGCGACAAGCAGAAACTCGACGAGTACCTGACGGCGGTGCGCGAGATCGAGACGCGGATTGAGCGGGCGGAAAAGATGTCCGCCGATGCCGCGCGGGTTGTGGCCGGAGTCGAGAAACCCACCGGCGAGCCGGGCGACATGGGCGAGCACATCCGCCTCATGGGCGACATGATGGTGCTGGCGTTCCAGGCGGACGTCACCCGCGTCTGCACGTTCATGCTCGCCAACGAGGGCTCCAACCGGGCCTATCGCGAGATCGAGATCGGCGACGGCCATCACACCCTGTCGCACCACCAGAACGACAAGTCGAAGCTGGACAAGATTTCCCGGATCAACCGCTACCACGCGGAGCAGGTCGCCTACGTGGTCAACCGCCTGAAGAACATTCCCGAAGGCGACGGCTCGCTGCTCGACAATTGCATGATCCTCTACGGGGCGGGCATCTGCGACGGCAACAAGCACAACAACGAGAACCTGCCGATCATGATCGCCGGCAAGGGTGGCGGCTCGATCCGCACCGGACGGCACATCCGCTATCCGGAAGAGACGCCGCTGAACAACCTGTTCCTCTCGATGATGGAGCGCATGGGTGTCCGCGAAAGCTCCTTCGGCGATGCCACCGGGACTTTGCGCGGTCTCGAAGGCTGATCGGTCCACGAATAAACCGTTTGCAGGGTCCGTCCGAAACGACGGACCTTTTTTGTTCAATCCCATGACCCGCACTCTTCATCTGTCCGTGCTCCTGGCGGCCATGTTGGCGGCCGTTCCGTTCACCAGCGCAGCGGCCGAAGCCAGGAAACCCAACGTGCGCGAGTACATCGAGGGCATGAAATCCGGCGACAAAGCCGTCCGCCGCGAAGCCTCGTACCGGCTCAGCCAGCTCGGACCGGACGCCGCCCCGGCCGTTCCGGACCTGATTCAGGGACTTGATGACGGCGAGGACCAGGTTTGGTTCAACTCGATCACGGCGCTCGCGCGCATCGGCCCGGAGGCGGTCGAGGCGCTGCCGGCACTGCTCAAGCAGCTTGAAGGATCGGGACGCTCGCGCTACCGCGAGCAGCGCTGGTATCGGGCGGCATTCGCCCTGGGTTCGCTGGGGCCGAAGGCGTTGCCCGAGCTGATCGCGGCGCTCCAGCACAAGGACGATCATGTCCGATCCGGAGCCGCCAAGGCCATCAGCTGGATGGGAACCGACGCGGCCGGCGCCATCGAACCACTGCAGGCCGCACTGGCCGATCAGAACGGCGACGTTCGGACGCAGTCGGCCGAGGCGCTGGGCAAGATCGGCCCCGAGGCGATGCCCGCGCTCACCCAATCGCTGGCCAGCGAACATCCCCGGGTGCGCGCCGCCGCCGCGCTGGGCATAGCCACCCTTGACGAGGCCGGTTTGCCGGCCGGCGCCGCGCTCGTGGACGGGTTGAAGAAGGAAACCGATGAAGAGGCCCGCGCCCAGTTCATCCGCACCCTCAGCAAGCTCCGACAGCCCGGCGGCGACTGGCTGCCTTTGTTGCTGCCGCTCTTGAAGAACAGCTCGGAGATGGTCCGGCAGGAGGCCAGCAACGCGCTGATCTTGATGGATTCGCCGGCGACCACCTCGGTGCCGGCGCTGGCGACCCTGGCCGCCAGTGGTGACCCCACCGACGTGCAGACGGCGGCCATTCTCCTCGGCGCAATCGGTCCGGACGCGGCCGATGCAATACCTGTGTTGATTGCGGCCAGAACGAATTCTTCCGCGGACAAGGACACCGTTGAGCGCGTCGAGGAATCGCTGGTGCGGATTGGCGCACCGGCCGTTCCCGGTCTCGTGGAGGCGATGAACCGCGCCGGAGGTGACGCCGGGCATTGGACCCTCCGCTGCCTGCGCGACATCGGTCCGTCCGCCGTGCCGGTGCTCGTGGCTTCGCTGAAGTCGAAGCAGGCGCCGCAACGGAGGGGAGGCATTCAGGCGCTGACACTTCTCGGAACCGACGCGGCTCCGGCCATACCCGAACTGCTGCGTCTCGCGGAAAAGGGCACCGCCGCCGAGAAAGGGCCCGCGATGGTTGCTGCCGCCCGGGCTGGAGCCGCACCCGCACAGATCACCCCGCTGGCCACCAAGGCTCTGGGCGACGGAAACGTTGAGCTGCGTCGAGCCGGAGCTCAGGCACTCGCCCATCTGGGGGCCCGTTCGCTTCCGGCCCAGGCTGCGCTGATCAAGGCACTTTCCGATCAGGATGACCGGGTGATTCAGTCATCGGCTGACGCGCTCGGCACCCAGGGGCAGGCCGCTGCGGCGGCGGTGGGTGCGTTGGGAACGGCGTTGAGCAAGGCGCCACCGACGGCGCGGGTCGCCATTGCGAAGGCGCTCGGCGACATTGGACCGGAGGCGGCGCCGGCGCTGCCCCAGCTCCTGCCCGAGTTGAATTCCAGCTCGGCTGAGCTTCAGTCGGCCGTTGCGTTGGCGCTCGGCAAGCTCGGTCCCGCCGCCCGCAGCGCCCTGCCGGAGATCCGGAAGAACCTTTCCAACCAAAACGCGGAGTCCCGACGTGCCGCGCTGCAGGCCTTTTCGAGCATCGAGACCAGCGCTCCCGCGCGGCTGCCGGTACTGATCGAGGCGCTGAAGGACGAAGCTGAAGCCGTCCGTGGAGTCGCCTGTCAGGAGCTTCGGAAGATTGGCCGGGCAGCCCAGCCCGCGAGCGAAGGGCTGTTTGCCCTGCTGGAGAACAGCGGCGACCGGCCGGCGGCGCTCGAAGCCATCCGCGAGATTCGCCCCCAATCGGTGCTGCTCCTGACGAAGGCGCTCAAGAACAACGAGCCCGAGGTTCGCATGTATGCGGCGGAACGGCTTGGACAGCTCGGCAAGGCCGCCCAGGAGGCCGTGCCCGCGCTGCGCGAGGCGCTCGAAGATGGCTACGAGCCGGTACGCGGCGTCGCCCGGAACGCGCTGCGGGACATTCAACGCGCGCAGTAGGCGGGCCGCTCCCACGCTCAAAGGCAGTTCCCGCGCGAACGGAGAGAAACCCCTTGCCAGCAGGCCCGGCTTCCCGTTTCCCTCTCCCTTCCCGTGCAAGATCCGGTCAAATCATCCAAGCCCACCAACCCCGGACTCCATCCCGGCGACCAAGTGGAGCTGGCAATCACTGACATCGCCTTCGGCGGGGAGGGCGTGGCGCGGATCGATGATTTCGTCGTGTTCGTGCCGTTTGTCGCGCCCGGCGAGCTCATCCGTGCGGAGATCATCGAGTTGAAGAAGTCCTTCGCGCGGGCAAGGCCGCTGGAGATCCTCAAGTCATCCCCCCGGCGTGTGGAACCGCAGTGCCGTTTCTTCGGAACGTGCGGTGGCTGCCAGTATCAGCACCTCGATTACCCGCTGCAGCTGGAGATCAAGCAGCGGCAGATCCGCGAGCACTTCATCCGGATCGGCGGCTTCGACAATCCTCCGGTGGCGCCGGTGGTGCCGTGCCCCAAGCCGTACCACTACCGCAACCGCATCATGGTGCGCAGCCAGTGGAACGGCGCCGAGCAGAAGCTGATCGTGGGATTCCTGCGCTGGGACAAGAACTGGGTCGTCGAGGTCGACGAATGCGCCATCGCCGAGCCCGTCCTCAATGACGAGTTGAAAAAGGCTCTCAAGAACCCTCCGCACAAGGGCGGCATCAAGGTCTCGCTCCGCGCCATGCCCGAGGGCTGGGAACTGCCGCGCGATTCCTTCTTTCAGAACAACTATCACCTGCTCCCAGGTCTGGTGCAGACGGTCCGTGACCGGCTGGTGTCGGCCGGCAGCCGGTTCCTGGTCGACGCCTACTGCGGCGTGGGCTTCTTTGCCCTCGAACTGGCGGATCTGGTGTCCGGGTTCGTCGGCGTGGAGATCGATCAGATGGCCATCCGCGCGGCCCGGAAAAACGCCGCCAACCGCGGCATCGGCAACGGCGAGTTCATCATTGCCGCGACCGAGGACTGGCTGCCACAGCTCCTTGATCGGTTCGACCGCCGCCAGACCACCGTGATTCTCGATCCCCCGCGCGTGGGCTGC
>DNDP01000027.1:2804-2947 GCA_003484235.1 Verrucomicrobiales bacterium | reverse complement strand
TCCCGCAGGTGCGCGTTGACGGCCTGGCGCACGGCCCGGATTTGTTCTTCCAGGAACTCGATCTGCTTTTCGACGAAGCCACGCACGCTCCGGCCCGCCGTGTCCAGCCGGCATTTCTGCGCGGCCAGCCAGCCGCTCAAATC
>DNDP01000027.1:2105-2580 GCA_003484235.1 Verrucomicrobiales bacterium | reverse complement strand
AGCCGTGTCCAGCCGGCACTTTTGCGCGGCGAGCCAGCCGCTCAAATCGCTCCAGTGCCGCATCAACTCGCGCAGCGTGGCCACCTCCGGCGCGGGCGGCGTCCAGGGGCGCGGACGCTGCCGGGCGCAGAACCCGGCGATGAGCCGGGCGTCGGCGCTGTCGGTCTTGTTGCGCAGGCCGCAAGCCTGGCCGAAGGCCTTGATGCGGGCGGGATTGACCTGGCTCACGCGGTGGTCGCGCTCGTGGCAGAAACGGGCCAGCGCGTCGCCGTAGGTGCTGGTGGCTTCCAGACAGATGTGGGCCTGCGTGACGCCGTGCTGGGCCAGCCACGATAGAAAGGCGGCGCAGCCCTCCGGCGTGTTGTCGAAGGTTTTGAGCAACGGCCTGGCCCGCCACAGGCAGGCGTCGAATTTGGCCTTGGCGATGTCCACGCCCACAGCGGGCAAGTCAGGAGTCGGTTTGATTTCGTTCATG
>DNDP01000027.1:0-1860 GCA_003484235.1 Verrucomicrobiales bacterium | reverse complement strand
ACCGGAGCGGGGAGCCGCCGGCAGCCCATCTGTGCACAGGCTTGATTGAGCGCTCGGCGCGGGTTCGGCTTGTCCGGCGGCTGTCCGCAAAGTTTCGTGTGAAGGATTGAACCCAATCACACCCCACCCTTACAAGGCGCGGGTGGCCGACCTGCTATCGAGCCGGCCTGAGGCGAGCCAATTTCCTTACACCGTTTGTGCGGGACATCGCGAGTTTTGAAAACACACGAAACTACGATGCGCCCTCGGATGGTGCCGACGACTTTCCCTTGTCCAATCGCTTCAAAACCGTTTCGTGCGCACCACAGTTTGAGCATTTCAGATGTCGGTCGATGTGTTCGGTATCCACCTGCTCATCTTCGATGGTGAGGTAAGCCAAGCCGCAGTTGGGGCACAGCACTTGCGAATACGGGTTGGTTATCAACGGCGCGGGGCTGCGAGCGTTCCGGAGGCTGAGTTACCAATATCTTGCCTCTCTAGGAATACAGTTTTCCGTCATCCCCTAGGACGTTCGCGGCTAGTAATCGCGCGAGAGCCTTCATTTTCTGAATCATCTCGTCACTCGGGTTTTTCGCCAGAACCCGCCCATTACCAAAAACCATTCGCCCCTGTTCATCTCCCAAATCGTCCACCCAGACGACGCTACGAGTTCCACGTCCATCAAACATCAAAGAGGGATCACTTTTGACAGCACTCTTCCATTCAGCGGTGGTAATTGGCTTGTCTTTCGATCCGAGGGGATGGTCCGCCTTGGTTATGTAAACGTAGTAGCCCATAATTTGCTCGGTTATCTTCTTCTGGTGAAGAAACCTCGAACTGTCGAAAAATGAAGGACAATTCATCGGTTTAACGCCGCCCGGCGCATCTCTTGCATTTCATGAGAATTCAACTGACCGACGTTGTCTTCAGGAATCCCAATACTTAAAACCGTTACTGTCGGAGGTCCTGCATTCCGCTCGTAACCTGCACCTCCGCCCGTGGTGCCTGCGCTTCGCGCATGCCGTGCAGCAGACAAGTCTTCCAAGTCGGTGAGGACAGCGTTCTTCAAACCTGACGGATTCTCGAAATCGTGCGTTCTAAACTGCAGCATCAAGTCCGTATTAGCGGTCCCACGGTTTAAATCATAGTCAGATACATTGCCGCCCAAATATTCGTGCCCAAACTGCTGAAGAGCGACTTGCTCGATCACCCCGCCTCGGAGAGTTCCGCCATCAGGAATCGGCGTAGAGTTGTTTGCCAAAGCTTTGGAAATCCTATCGAGCGTGTCTGAAAGCAGAAACTTGCCCTCTTCATGGAGAACGATGCCGCCGCCAATCACCACCGCTCCGACAAGCTGGCCCAAACCGATTACGGCTTCGCCGTTCTCAACCGCCCACAATATCTGCTCTTGGCGTTGGACGGCCCACACGGTCGAGCGAATTCGGGCAAAGCGATAGGCACGAGCAACGGAAGTTCCAACTCTGGCTGACAAGTAACCGATCTTGGCCATTACCGTTCCCAACTCGCCGTAGCTCATGTGGCCGGACGGGTCTATGCGGTTGATTGGATTGCCGTGCGCATAGAGGTATTTGTGCAGGCTCAGCGGATCGCTCTGATTCCCCTCGTAGCTGTCCATCGTCCAGAAGCGGCCCAGTTGTGGATCGTAGAAGCGGGCGCGCAGGTAGTACAGCCCCAGGTCCGCATCCCATTGCTCGCCGGTGTAGCGGTAGTGGTTGGGCACCGCGCCACTGGGCGTGTTCATCAAGATGCCATAGGCGTCGTAATGGTAGGTGTCCTCCGTAGTGCCGTCGGACCGGTACAGGATTCGCACGCTGCCCAACCCGTCGTAACCGTAGTAATGGGTCTGCCAGCTGCCGCCGA
>DNDP01000204.1:24633-28291 GCA_003484235.1 Verrucomicrobiales bacterium | reverse complement strand
GAGTGTGAACGGAGGGTGCCCCTTCCACGCGCGACCATCAATCCGAAACTCGCGATCGGACGCGACCAATCGGTGCGATTGACCTTTCCATCGCGGTTCGCTAGCGTCCCACGCATGCGCAATTCCCTGTCCCAACTCACCCCGGCTGATCTCCGCCGCGCGGCCGCTCTGAAGGAAAAGATTGCTTCCCTTCAGGACGAATTGAACCGGCTGCTTGGCGGCAAGCCCGGCGCTTCGGGCCGTTCTGGCGGTGGACGGGGCGGTTGGAAGATGTCGCCCGAAGCCAAGGCCAAGATCGCCGCCGCCCAGCGCAAACGCTGGTCCAAGCTGAAGCGGTCGGAGAAGAAGTGATGGTCCCCTCCAAGGGTGGTCGGCGTCAGACTTTCTCTATCCGCACCCGCACGTTGTAGTCGGGCACGCCTCCAAGTTCGTCCACCGGACCGGTGGGCAGCAGCACATTTCCCTCGGGCCAGTGCACCTGCAGGTTTCCCCTGGTGATGGGGGCGGCAAACAGCGTTCCGACCATCTGTCCGAATTCGTTGGCGAGGCGGACCTTTCCTCCCGGGGCCAGCTGCAGTTGCTGAATATCCTCCGGATGAATGAACACCGCGTCCCTTGAAGCACCGGTGAGCGGGTCCGTCTCGGCATAGATCAGGGTGTTGAACTGCTTTCCCCGCCGCGTGCTGACGATGAACTCGCCGCTGCCGGGTTTGGTTCCCGGCAGGGGCACGATGCGGAAGTGCGCCTTGCCGTCGGCGGTTTGAAACTTCCCTCCGGCCCCGAGATGTCGGCCGCCATACTGAAACTGATCTCCACCTTTGTGCAGCTTCTGGATGCCGTCGTAGAAAGGAACCACTTCCGCGATCTCGCGCCGGATGGCCTCTCCGGAATCACAGCCAAAGGTGGCCGCGTGCTGCGGTCGGGCGGCCAGGGCGATGTCCCTGAGAATGCGCCATTCGGCCCGTGATGAACCGATTTCTTCCTCGGACCTCGGGAGTTCGGGGGAAAGGACGACCCGCCGTTCGGTGGTGGTTTCCGTCCCTCCGCCGTCCTGCTCGTAGCGGGTTTTCGCAGGCAGCAGGATCACCTCCTCGCCCGGCTCGATGAACATTTGGTCGGTCAGGATGATGTCCTGATGCACCCGCAGCGGTACGCTTCGCATGCACCTGGCCACCGCATCCGGATCGGGGAGGGCACGAAGGAAGTTTCCTCCCGCGCAATAGAGCAGGTCGAGATCACCTCGGCCGGCGGCGGCCACCATCTCGGTGGCCGGCATGCCCGGTCGGTTTGGAACGGGAAAGCCATACCGGTTTGAAAGCTCGGCGGCATGTTCTTCGTTGATCGTTTTGCCTCCCGGAAACGCCGTGGCATAGGCACCCATCTCGGCACCGCCCTGCACGCCGCTGTGCCCCCGGATCGGAACCAGCCCGCAGTGATCGCGTCCCACGTAGCCCCGCAGCAGCCCAAGGTTGAGGATCATCGAAACCCCGTCGCCGCCATGGGTGTGCTGGGTGATCCCCATGCTCCAGACAAAAATCGCCGTCCTGGCCTGATGGAGCAGTTCGGCAAATTCGAGCATGTCGCCGCTGGACAGGCCGCTGGCGGTGGCGAGCGCCTCCAGATCCAGACCGGCCGCATGGGCCCGGAGTTCCTCATATGCGACGGTGTGATCACGGATGAAGGCTTCATCCACCCAGCCCCGCTCGATGAGAATCTTGATCACCCCGTAGAGAAAAGCGATGTCACCGCCCTGCGAAACCGGAAACCAGTAGTCGGCGATGTCGGTGCCGAAGAGCGCACTTTTCGCGTTGCTGGGCACCCAGTAGCGGCGCATGCCGGGCTCGAGATAGGGGTTGACGAGCACCACGCGTGTTCCCTTGGTGCGCGCTTCGTGCAGGTACTTGGTGGTGACCGGCTGGTCGTTGGCCGGATTGGCGCCGAAGAAGACGATCAGGTCCGAGCCGATCCAGTCCGAGTAGCTGCAGGTGCTGGCGGCGATCCCGAGGGCGTACTTCATCGCCCCGGTGCTGGGCGAATGGCAGAGCCGCGCAGCGTTGTCGATGTTGTTGGTGCCAAGACAACGGGCTGCCTTTTGTGCGACGTAATAGACCTCGTTGGTGATCCCGCGCGAGGTCAGGTAGAAGGCGATCCGTTCCGGCGTGCTGGCGTTGATGCGCGCGGCAATCCGCTGAATCGCATCGTCCCATGAAATGGGCGTGAAGCCGTTCTCACCCTTCCGCCGGAGCATCGGACAGGGAATGCGACCCAGCTCGCGAAGCTCGGTGTTTGAAAGGTCCGTGATGGTCCCGACATCCGCGAGCAGTGCCGGGTCGAACTTCCGCGCCGTGTTCAACCGGAGCAGATTCAACCGCGTCATGCAGAGATGGACGCCGTCGATGGTCCAGTCGTGGAACCCGGCCACGCCCAGAGCGCAGCCGTCGCAGACACCCTTGCTGAGCACCTTCCAGGCATAGCCGGCATTGTCGCGGTTTTGCCACGCGATCTTCAGCATGTCCAGAAAGTGCCGGGGTTTGCGTGCGGCCAGGCCGAAGGGAACGGCCTTTTGCAGGCGGTCCTTCCAGTTGTTTTGAAGGCGGCGGCTCATGAATTGCCGCGATGATGCAGGGCGGAGGAATGGGTGCCAATCCCTGAAATTGTCGGTCTCAGTTCCGCTTCCGTCCGGTCGCGGCTGGCTCTTCCGTGACTATTCGGACAGCAATCTGGCGCGAAACAGACGTTCGGGCAGAACCGGCGCATTTGTGTCGACGTAGTCGAACGAGCCGTCCACCGCCACGTTGGTCTTCAGCGGGGTCCAGGTGGTTGCGTTGGTGCTGAAGTCGAGGACATAGCGGGCTTCATCCTCGCCATTGAGCCGCAGCGCGTAAAAGCCGTTGGTGGTCCTGCCCAGCGTCAGCAGGGCGGGCGGCACCGCGGGCGTGGGAAGCGATTCGGCGCTGAGGCGAAAATTGTCGAACACCATCCGGTTGTCACCGGGATTGGCGCGGTCCTGTGGCAGCCAGATGGCGTGGATCTCGCCGAGAGACCGGCGCAGACTGCCCGTGGTGATGGGTGCGTTGGTGACGATGTGCTTTCCGGCAAACCACGCGTTCCACTTGTTGTCGGCGAAGTGCATGGACACTTCCAGTTCGTCGGCCACGAACGGCGTGAACCGATTCGTCAGGACGACGGTCTGGTTGTTTTCCAGGATGTAGGCGATGGAAAAATCATCGTTGGAAAAATCGATCGAGAACAGGCGGTTGGTCCGGCTGTTGTAGATCGACCAGCGAAAGAAGTCGTAACGTGAGTTGGTCGAATCGTAGATCGACATCCGCACGCCAAAACGGACAACCGGCGTGGCGGCCGGCACGGGATCGATCAGCGCGCGACGCCAGAGATTCACGCTGCTGAAGGGCGGTGTGGCAAATTCCCAGCCGATCCATCCCTGATGCCCGAAGCCGGCGAACAGGTTTGTGTCGAGCCCGTTGGAGATCAGCCCCGTCACCGGCGTGCCCATGTTCTCGGCGGCGTCACGCCAGCCGTTCTGGTCGGCCAGCACAAACGCTGGTTGGTAGCCCTCGGGGAGGTCATACCCGGTGAAATACAGGTTTGTCCTCACCGGACCGGCGGCGCCAATCCGTCCTGCGGGCAGAAGCAGGGC
>DNDP01000204.1:9022-24410 GCA_003484235.1 Verrucomicrobiales bacterium | reverse complement strand
TCCTGCGGGCAGAAGCAGGGCGCAAAGCACCACCGGACCCAACACGTGCAGTCGGCAATTCATGAATTCTTTCCCCTGGATCAATTCTGCTGGCGGGTGGGACCCCGGCCGCCGCCGCCGCTGCTGCGACCGCTCGAGGGTGGTGGCGCCACCGGCGCCCGCGAAGGGGCTGATGCCGGCGGACTCGAAACACCCCGCGAAGGTTCTGCCGAGCGGGCCGGCGCCGGGGCGAAGCTCCGGGCCGGAGGCGCGGAAACATTCGGGGCCGGGCTGGGCGTGGAGAATGACGGCCGCGAAGGCGGAGCGATCACCGGCGACGAAGGGGCGGAATTGATGCGTGGAGACCGCTCCGAAGGTGTAAAGCGCGGCGCGGACTCGGAACGACGAATGATCTGCGGGCTGCTCCGGAACGACTCGGTCCGGCTGCTCGTCGAGGGCGGAGAAATTTCAAACCGGCGCGGCGGCGTGTAGGTAGGCGCATCCGCCACCTTGGGAAGCGATTCGCTTTGGACGCTCGGACGAATGGTCTGCCGGGGGGCGGTTGGCCGGCCAAACGACGCACCTGGCGCCTCGGTCACCGAGGGAACCGAACGTGGCGCCTCCGTCCGAATGCCGCCGCTGACCACGGGCGGACTGATGCTGGGCTGCCGGGTGATCGTCAAGGTGCCCGGATCGCGGAGAATCTGGGTCGGTTTCGCTGCGGGCCGACGATAGGTCGGGTTCGGATTGATGGTGGTGTGCTGACCGGCGAGCCGTGGGTTGCCGCTGTTGCCGCTGGCTTCAGAGCTGGCAGTTGGCCGGCTGGATTCGGTGCGTCCACTCGTTGCTTCGCCGCTGTCGCGTCCATTGCCGCGGAGATAAATGCTGCCGTCCTGACCGATGACCGCATTTCCAGCGGTGGGCGAGGTGCTCGCAACCGTCGGCGTGCCGGCCGACTGCGCGCCGGAGGTTGAGCGCGGCGATTCGGTGCGGACTGCCAGACCGCTGGCAGCGGCGTCGCCGCCGCCACCGCGCGTGGGAGGCCGGAACGTCGCCAACGTCGAGCCACCGTTCTCAATGTAGTCGCGGGGCCCGCTCACCGGGGCGCGGGTGCCGACGGAACTGTCTCGCAGCGTCACGCGCTTGATTTCGGTGCGTCCCGAATTCTGGGCAACGACGGTGGAGTCGGGACCGGTGATGATGACCGTGTTGTTGTTTCCGATGATGGTTGGCCGCACCACCGTGGAGTTCTGATACACTTCCCGGCTGTGGTGGTGGTGCACCGAGTAACGGCGGGGGTAGTAACCGTTGCAATAGCGGTAGGGAATCCAGTTGTAGTGGCCCCACGAAATGCTGAACCCAAACGATCCGCCCCAGTGGGAGACGCTGAAACCGGCACCATAGTAGGGCGGAAGCGGAGCCCAGCCACAGTAGGTGGACGTGGTCCGCCATTCAACCCAGGCGGGGCCCCACGTGTAACCGGGCATCCAGACCCAGCCCCAGTTGGCGTGCCGATGCCAGCGACCGTAGTGGAAGGGGCCCCAGCCCCACGAATAATCGGAGAGCCAATACCAACCGCTGTTCGTGTAAATCCAGCGACCTCCGTCGTAGTAGGGACGCCAGTCCGAATTCACCACCGCAACCGTCGGCCGCCAGCAGTCGCCAATCCCCTCGACGTAAACCCACGAACCGTAGGGTGAGAGCGAGGTCCTGAAATAGTTGATGTCCAGCTGCGCTTCCGCCTGCGCCTGGGACGGGGTCTCAGCCGCCGGCGTGGCGTTCAGCGGTTGCGGGGCCGCTGCGAAGTGGTTCTCCGTGGTCACGTTGATCGTGGTGCCATCCTTCGCCTCGACTCTGGTGGAAGATAGGGACTGCTTCACTTCTGCTTCGACCCCGGCAAACTCGCCTGCCTCCACCTGGCTCGCCAGAGCGCTTTCCCGGTTGCCGGTGCGGATCAGCGTGGCAATGGTGTTTGGTGGCACACCCAGATCCTTCAAGTAGATGATCTCCTCGGCGGTGGGTTGATAGGCTCTTCCTGATTTCTCTATGAACGCATTGAGCACCTCTTCGGAGACGCCGGATCGCGCCAGCTTGAAGACCTCTTCCATGCCGGCCGACATTTCGATCGGTGGCGGCACCAGGGCGGGAATGGCCGGCGGTTCCGCCTCGGGCGGAGCTTCGGGTGCCGGAGGTGGAGCAGCAGAAACCCCGGCGGAGGCGCCATCAACCGGCTTGGCGGGCTTCTGCGCGTCGGAAGCGGCCCGGAGAGGATTCAGCGCGAGCACGAGTGCCACGAGGCCGATGCCGGCACCGGTTTGGAAAAGGAGGGCGATCTTGGGTTTCATGAGGGATCCTATGGTTCCAGGTTCTTCGTTCCCGTCACTTCTTCGGCCCCTGCAGCATTGCTGATGAGGCCCATCAATGTTGTTCATTTCGACTCCCGGCCTGCCGGGGTTATTCATGCACTGGCGGGCAAGCTAGCCCATTTCAAACCCGGAGCAAGCGTTGCGCGGGAAGCGCCGGGTTGCCTGAAGTTCCGATTTCTGGCAGGATGAGCGCAATGAAACGAATGTTCTTCTATTGTACGATGGTTGTCTGCGGTGTGTTGTTGACCGGCTGCGGCGACAAGCCTGCCGACTCCACTTCCAGCACCTCCGCAGCTCCCACCCAGAATCAAGAGGCTGGCGAAATCCAGGAAGCCGTCTCGAAAGCGGCCAGTGCGGCGGTGGAAGAGGTAAAGAAGCAGAGCGCGACGGCCGTGGCGGAAGCGCAGCAGCAGGCCCGGGCAGCCTACGATGATCTGAGTCGGAAACTGGTCGAGAGCACGAAAGGGCAGACTGACAAGCTGCTTCAGGACGTCGGCGCCGACCTGGAGAAGCGCACGAAGCAGCTTTCCGAATCGCTGAAGGAGAACCAGACGCTCACGCAGCAGTTGCAGGGCGCCGTTCAGGCCTTGCTCGGCGGGCAGGACACAGAGGCGGTGAGTGAAATGGGCGAACTGGCCGGTGCAAAGCTGACGCCGGATCAGACGACGCTGGCGAAGGACGCCTACAACGCCATGGCTGCGTTCGTGACCCAGCGAAACTTCTCAACCCTGGAAGGTATGGATTCGGATGTCGCCCGTCTCGTGAATTCCGTCTGGAAGGGCAATTATTCCGAAGCGTTGCCGCCGCTGCAGAAGATCTACGGACAGGCCACGTTGACGCCCGCCCAGAAGGAACTGCTGAGCACCACCTTCGATCAATACGCGCCCACAGGCTGGAAGGACGCCGCCAGCAGCCTGCAGAAAGGGGTCGACGCTCTTAAGAAGTTTGGCAACTGAGAACCGACACGTTCGAAATCCGACAACCGCTCCGAAAACCGGGGCGGTTGTTCTGTTTCGTCTGGCGTCATTTGCGGTCGCCTCCCATTCTCCCGACGTTCCATGAGTCTCGCCCTTTCAACCAGATTGGTGACCGTGTTTGGGATTTGCCTGATCATCGCCGGAGGTTCCGCTTCCGCGCGGGAACCGTGGACGACCTCCCGGGTGTTCGGCTCCCCCGAGCCGGCCTCGCCCTACGTGGTCGAACGCGTGCTGCACACCGGGCGGATTCAGAACGCCACCGAACTGGATTTTCTGCCCGGTTCGGATTGGGCTCTGATCCTTGATCAGCGCGGACGGCTGCACGGCATCGACCAACGGGTAGGGGGCGTTCCCTCAGTGATCGCAGATTTGTCGGTCGCCGTCGGCCGGCAGGGCGAAGCCTACAGCCTTGAGTTTCATCCCGGGTTCGCGACCAACCGGTTCGTGTATGTCGCACTGTGGGCCTCGGGGGTGAAGCCGCAGGAGATGCGCGTGGTGCGCTTCGAGTTGTCCCCGGGCAATCCGCCTGTCGTCGATCCAGCCACCGCCACCACGATCGTTGCCTGGCCGTCCAGCGGTCACAACGGCTGCGACCTGCAATTCGGTCCGGACGGCATGCTCTACTTCTCGGCCGGCGACTCCGCGTCGCCGGTCCCGCCCGATCCGCATGAGACCGGACAACGGCTCGATGACTTTCTCTCCAGCATCCTGCGCATCGACGTGAACCGGCCCGACGGGGAGAAGCCGTATTCGATTCCCGCCGACAATCCGTTCATTGACCAACCGGGCGTGCGGCCGGAAATCTGGGCTTACGGATTCCGCAACCCGTGGAAGATGAGCTTCGATCCCCGCGACGGTGCGCTGTGGGTGGGCGACGTCGGCTGGGAGTTGTGGGAGATGATCTTCCGCATCGACCACGGCGGCTTCAACGGCGGCTGGAGCATCGTCGAGGGTCCCCACAGCGTGCATCCGGACTGGTCCCGCGGGCCGACCCCCATTTCGCCGCCGGCCATCAGCCACTCGCACATCGAGGCGACGAGCATCACCGGCGGGTTGGTGTATCGCGGCACCAGGCTGCCCGAGCTGCGCGACGCCTACATCTACGGCGACTGGGGGATGAGTCGCATCTGGGCTTTGTGGTGGCGGGACGGCAAAGTGGAAAAGGTTCAAGAGCTCGCCGTAACGCCGCACCAGATCATCGGATTTGCCGAAGATCACCAGCGCGAGATCCGTTATCTCGATTACCGCGACGGCAGTGTTTACGAACTTCGACCCAATCCCGCGCGCGGCGATGGCGGGGACTTTCCCAGGAGGCTGAGCGAAACCGGGCTCTTCAGTTCGGTGAAGGAACATCAGCTGGCACCCGGAGTCGAACCGTTCGACATCGCCGTGCCGATGTGGAACGACCACGCCACCGCTGTGCGTGCCGTCGCTTTTCCCGGAACGAACCGCGCCCGTTGGAAGGGCGATTACTTTGTGACACCGACCAACGCCGTCCTGTTGCGCACCGTTTCCATGGAAATGACGGCAGGTGATGCGGAATCGTCGCGACGGCTCGAGACCCAGCTCCTGCATTTCGACGGCCTGGCCCAGCGCGCCTACACCTACCGCTGGAATCGCGAGCAGACGGATGCTGAACTGGTGGACAAGGGTGGCGCGGAGGAAGTGCTGAGCATCGTGGACGCCAGTGCACCGGGTGGTCGCCGGGAACAACGCTGGCGGTATCACTCGCGGGCCGAGTGCACCCGCTGCCACATGGTTCGCGTAGCCGAGCTGCATGGGAATCTCAATGCCTTCGAACCCCACCAGCTTGCCGGCGCAAAGGGCGGGGCCGGCGGCTCGGAGCTGGAACGATTGATTGACCTGGGACTGATCGAGCCCGGCGAACGCATTGGCCGGTATGCGAAACTTGCGGACCCGCATGACCGCACGGCGTCACAGGAAAGCCGGGCCCGTTCCTATCTGCACGCCAACTGCGCCCACTGTCATCGTCCCGACGCTGGCGGTGCCGTGGCGATGTATTGGCCGATTCACTTTGAAACGGAGCGGTTGAAGGCGATTGGCACGAAGCCGGCGCGGGGAGAGTTTGGCATCCCTGACGCCCGCATCGTTTCGCCGGGAAGACCACAGGATTCCGCATTGCTGTTTAGAATGCTGACAAAGGGAAGCGGCCGGATGCCCACGATCGGCTCCGCGGAAGTGGATGCCCGGGGGATTGCGCTCATCCATGACTGGATATCCGGGCTCGTCCAGGAAGGAAGCGGTCAAGAACTCGCGCCGAATGATTCGACTTCCGCCCTGATCGTGCTCGCGGCGAATTTGAAACCGAGCGATCCGAGTTCGCAGGTAGTTGCCTCCAACACGATGGCCCGCTCGGCGAGTCCCTTTGCCCGCGATCTGCTAGAACGCTTCCTGCCGCCCGGGCAGCGGCGTCGTACGCTGGGTGCGGGCTTTGCGCCGGAAGCGGTGCTGGCAGTGCACGGAGATGTCGGACGCGGTCGTGATCTCTACTTTGATCTCGCCGGCCCCCAATGCTTTTCCTGTCACCAGGTGGGCGATGAAGGCCGCAACTTCGGTCCGCCATTGTCCAACCTCGCCGCAAAGTTCTCCCGCGAGAAGGTGCTGGAACACATCGTCAATCCCAATCTCCTGATCGAGGATGCGTGGCGGGCAACGGTGGTGGAGACCAATGATGGCGAACTTCACACCGGGTTTCCGGTGCCGGCGGGCGGCTCCGATCTTCGCCTACGCATCGCCACCGGTGATGTCATCACGCTTCGAGCGGATGAAGTCCGATCCGCCGTCATGCAGGGCGCGAGCCTGATGCCGGAAGGACTGCTCGACGCGTTGACGGCGCAGGAGGCTGCCGATCTGTTGGCATTTCTGTTGGACGCCCGCTAGATTGCGTGCTGCGCCCCACACAGGAAAAAAACATGAACCCGCTCTCTGGGGCCGAGACTCCTGCGTAGAGGCAAGTGTTCCGGACTTCATCGGCTCGATTTGAATCGAGTGAGGATCCGGACGATGACTGGCAGCCGCCGATCAACCGTGTAACCAGTTCACGGCGTCGGACGTCGAGGAGAGGACGTCCTGACAGAATTCAACATGAAAACCCATACTCTCGCCTCCGCGCTTGCCGCTGCGGCCCTGATCTCGCTCACCGGTTGCAGTGATCCCGCCGAAGATGTCCACAAGTCCAGTGCGTCGGCCCCGGCTGAAAATGTGACTGCTTCGACCGGCAACGGTCGGGAGTTTGTGCTGGGACCGGGCACGACCATCGGATTCGTCGGCTCGAAGGTAACCGGCAGCCATGAGGGAGGCTTCACCAATGTCACCGGAACCATCGCGGTGTCGGACGGCAGGATCGTCGGCTCGCCGGAATTTCAGATCGACATGGCCTCCACGTGGTCGGACAACGACCGTCTCACCGGCCATTTGAAGAGCCCCGACTTTTTCGACGTGGCCAATCATCCGACCAGCACCTTCACCGTGGCAACCATTGAAGAGGGGACTCCGACGGCTACCGTGACCGGCAACCTGGCCCTGCATGGCGTCACCAAGAGCATTGCGTTCCCGGCCACCATCAACGTGGGTGCAGACGCGGTGAACGTGCAGGCCGAGTTCGCGATCAACCGCAAGGATTTCGGCATCACCTATCCGGGCAGGCCTGACGATCTCATCCGCGACAACGTGGTCATCAAGCTGAGCCTCGCGGCGGTGCCAAAATGACCTTTTGGACCAGGGTGTCCACGGCTCCCCCGACTCTGCCAGATTCCTGCTTGTCGAGGAGGATGTCTCAACTACCATCTCCAACATGAGATTCCCCGCCGTCCTGCCGGCCTTCATGCTGGCGACCACCGTTGCCGTTTGCGCGGCCGATCCTGTCCCGCCGGTGCTCGAGATCGGATCGCCGGCTCCGGATTTCACCCTTCCCGGGGTGGATGGCCGTGACTGGTCGCTCAATGACTTCGCTTCGTCCAAGCTGCTCATCGTGCTGTTCACCTGCAATCACTGTCCCACGGCCCAGTACTACGAGGAGCGCATCAAACGGCTGGTGACCGACTACAGGGAAAAGGGTGTTGCGCTCGTCGCCATCAGTCCGAACGATCCGAAGTCCGTCCGGCTCGACGAGCTTGGTTGGACCGACCTGAGTGATTCGTTCGAGGAGATGAAGATTCGTGCCAGGGACGCGGAGTTCAATTTCCCGTACCTTTATGACGGTGACTCCGAAACCGTCTCGAAACAGTACGGCCCGGCGACCACACCGCACGCCTTCGTGTTCGATGGGCAACGCAGGCTTCGCTACGTTGGCGCGATCGACGACTCGGAGCGCAGGCAGCACGTCAGGCGGCACTACGTTCGCGATGCTCTGGACGCCCTGCTCGCGGGCAAGGAACCGCCTGTCACCAAGACCAAGGCGATCGGTTGCTCGGTCAAGTGGGCGGGCAAGGAAGACGGCGTAAAGGCGTACATGGCGAAGCTCGCCCGGGAACCGGTGTCGCTGTCCCCGGCCGGTGTGGAGGAACTGCGGGCATTGCGTGAAAACGGTTCGGGCAAGTTCAGGCTGGTGAACTTCTGGGCCACCTGGTGCGCGCCGTGCATCGTGGAGTACCACGAGTTTGTGACCATCAACCGCATGTACCGCCATCGCGACTTCGAGCTCGTGATGGTCTCCATGAACCGGCCCGACGAGGCGGACCGCGTGCTCGAGTTTCTGAAGAGCAGGGAATCGTCCAACCGGAATCTCATCTTCGCCTCGGAGGACCGGGACGCCCTGATCAACGCCTTCAACCCGAAGTGGGAGGGCCCGGTCCCCTACACCGTGCTGCTCAGTCCGGAGGGGGAGATCGTCTATGAGGAGATCGACCGGATCGATCCGCTGCGCCTCAAGCGCGAGATCGTCAAGGCGTTGAACGCCCGGAAGCCGTGGTGAACCGGGTGCAGCGTCAGGGCAGCCGTTCGTCCGGCAGCGCGGTGACCAGTCCGTTGGGCTGCATGACGGCCTGCAGCTGGTGGAGCTCCCTCTGCATGCAGTACGGAACGTCCGCCCGCAGTTCGGGGTGTGACAGCAGGCGGCGACCGTTCCGCGAGAAGTGCATGGCACCCACGAGATCCGTCTGCATCAGGGGATAAAGCCGGCGCGCCATCTCGGCCGAATCCGCCACCTGACCGGTGGAATAGTCGGGCCAGATGCGCTCGCAGAGGGCTCCCGCGGCCAGCGTGTCCTCCAGTGCCGCCTCTTCATGCGTGCCGCTGCAAATGAGCAGGAGGTTGGGCGGGCGATGTTTTCGCAGCCAGTGGGTCACGGCCCGGAGATTGTGAAAGGAACCTACCAGGACGGTTTCGGCGCGCGCGCAGGCCCGGAGCGCGCGCGTGCCGTTGGTGGTGGTCAACACGATGGTCCGGCCGGCGACCTTCTCCGGCAGAAACTCCCTTGGCGAGTTGCCCAGATCAAACTCCACGCCACCGGACAGGTCGGCGGTGATGCGCAATCCCTCCCGCTCTCCGGCCAGGAGCACTCCGGGATGCGCCTGCTTGAGTTGCACCGCCTCCTCGATGCCGGCAACGGGCAGTATGCCCGCGGCGCCGCTGGCCAGCGCACTGACCATGGAGGTCGTCGCCCGGAGGATGTCGAAGACGACGCAGACATGGTTTTCCCATGCGCGCGGACGTTCGTACTCGGCGGGGGTCAGCAGCACTTCAAGGGTTGTGTCGGCCATGTGAAGCTATTTGCCGGCGGATGGAACGCGAACTCAAGCCTGCAGGTGATGCAGGAGGTTGGGAGGAACCGGATGTTTGCCGCGGGGTGGAGGCCATCACGTCCGGTGCGCGGCCGCGGATGGTGGAGCTACTTCACCGACGGATCCTCCGGCAGGCCGAGCTTCTGGTAGAGGTTTCTCCGACCGGCCTTGTCGCCTTCGAGTATTTTTTGGGCATAGGCGGCCACTTCATTGGCTTTCGCCCGCGGAACAACGATGACTCCATCGCCGTCCGCCACGATCACATCGCCGGGTTTGACCAATACGCCGCCCACGACAATGGGCCGGTTTACCGACTCGATCTCGTTGCGTCCCGGCCGAATGCCGCGGCCCGGCTGCTTGAAGTAGAGCGGGACCTGCTGCGTGATGATCTCGTCGGTGTCCCGCGCCGTCGCGCTCGTCACCACGCCGACGCAGCCCTTGAGCTTCCAGGCGAGAATGTTGTTGGAACCGATCGAGCCGACGTCCACCTCAGCCGCGTCCTCGATCACCAGGGCGCTGCCGTCGCGGAGCAGGGGCACGAAGGGCTCGGGCGATCGTTGCTGGTACCAGGCACCGGCCCAGCGGTCGTAGTCCTCCACGCTTCGAACACCGGCAATCGGCTCCTGCGTGGGTACGTAGCGGGCGGTCACGGCAATGCCGATGAACCGGTGGGCATAGTTGGCGGTGTCCTTCCACAACGGGTGGATGTCAGGACTCATCAGTCCGGTGTTGTGCAGACCAACTGCATCCATGCCGTCGCTCACGTCGGCCACGCGCAGCCCTTCAAAGGCCTTCAGAACGGTTTGATCCTCCGTCTGTGAGTATATGCGGGTGGTCAGGTAGTTCGTGCCGGAGGCAGGGGTGGCGGCCGGTTCCGCTGCTTGCGTGCTCGACGCGATCATTGCCGAGGCCGCGATAACCCAAGCAACAAACACCGGGGCGAAGCGAAGTTTGGTCTTCATGCTGACCGCAATGTCAGCAAACCATGGAGTCGCCTGCAAGTACCGTGACGGCGGGTTGGGCGGAGACGGATCACCCGCCGCTGTGTCCCGCTTTCACGCTGGGCAAACGTCGGGTCATCCCCTTTACTAGCCGGGCATGAACGACCCCAAAGACGACGCCACGATGGCGGTGTTTCTCGATCTGGAGAACATCGCCCTGGGTGCGCGCGACGCCCGCTATCCGCGCTTCGACATCAAAAAGATCATCGAAAGGTTGCTGCTCAAGGGGCACATAGTCGTCAAGAAGGCTTACTGTGACTTCGACCGCTACAAGGAGTTCAAGCGCGACCTGCACGAGGCCGCCTTCGAGCTGATCGAGATTCCCCACCTCCGGCAATCCGGCAAGAACTCGGCGGACATCCGGATGGTCGTGGACGCCCTGGACCTTTGCTACACCAAGGGGCACGTGGACACGTTCGTCATCATCAGCGGAGACTCGGACTTTTCGCCGCTTGTGAGCAAGCTGCGCGAGAACGCCAAGACGGTTGTCGGAGTGGGCGTCAAGAATTCGACCTCCGACCTGTTCATCAACAACTGCGACGAGTTTCTGTACTACGACGACTTCGTGCGCGCCCAGGCCCGCCGCACCCGGGGAGGTGCCCGGGGAGGCGGCGCCCAGTCACGTGGCCGGCGGCAGTCGCCGGGTGGCAAGGAGAAGGACGCGCCCAAGTCGGAAGAGGCGGCTAGGACCGGCGACGGGGAGGGGTCGGAGGGGCCGGAGGGCCTGTCCATCGACAAGGCCCTGGAGGAGATCAGCGCCACGCTTGATGCGCTCGCTGAGGAACGCGATGCGGACGATTCTATCTGGGGCTCGATGATCAAGCAGGCGCTGAAACGGCGAAATCCCGGGTTCAACGAGAGGGCTTTCGGCTTCCGCTCCTTCAACGACCTTTTGAAGGAGGCGGAGAAAAGGGGGATATTGAAGCTTGCAGCCGACCAGAAATCCGGTGGATATACGGTCAGTGCCGTTGAGTGATTCTCCTCAACCGCCTATGTTTCCAGCCGATATATCCGTCATGCAGACCACCAAAGCCGCCTGCGAAGCCAGTCCGACTACATCCGTTGCCGAATGGAAGGAACTGGTGGCCCGATTTCAGCAGCCGTCCACGGGGCGTGCCGTCCGGCAGTTGCTGAACACCCTCCTGCCCTACGGCGCGCTCTGGTATGCCATGTATCTTTGCGCCTCGTATTCCCTCTGGCTCGCCCTTCCGCTGGCGGTCGTGGCCGGTGCATTCCTGGTCCGGATATTCATCATATTCCACGACTGCGGACACGGGTCTTTTCTGAAGTCCCGCGGAGCAAACGCCGTGGTTGGTTTCATCAGCGGCCTGCTGACCTTCACGCCATATTTTCACTGGCGGTGGGAGCACTCGTTGCATCACGCCTCCTCCGGAGACCTTGACCGGCGGGGCTCCGGCGATATCTGGACGCTGACGGTGGAGGAATACCTCGCCTCGTCCCGGCTGAAACGGCTGGCATACCGGCTGGCGCGCAATCCGCTGATCCTGTTTGTTTTTGGCCCGCTGTATCTTTTTCTGGTGCAGCACCGCATCCCTTCGCGGCGCGCCAACCTGCGTGACCGGCTTTCCGTGTGGTGGATGAACCTTGCGCTTCTGTGCTGGATCTGGGGAATGGGGTCCCTCTTTGGTCTGGGCACTTTTCTCGTGCTGCAGCTCAGCGTGATCCTGGTGGCCGGCGCGGCGGGCGTCTGGCTGTTCTACGTGCAGCATCAGTTTGACGGTGTCTATTGGGAGCGCGGCGAGGAATGGGACTTCACCGCGGCCGCGTTGCAGGGCAGCTCCTACTACAAGCTGCCGCGCATTCTGCAGTGGTTCTCCGGCAACATCGGCTTCCATCACATCCATCATCTCAGCCCGCGAATAGCCAACTACAACCTCGAGCGCTGCCACAACTCGCATCCGCTTTTCAGCAACGTCAAGGCGGTCACCCTGCTGGGCAGCCTGAAATCGATGACCTACCGGCTGTGGGACGAGCAAAGGCGTGAACTCGTCGGCTACCGCAGGCTGCGGGAAATCCGTCGTGGCCTCGGCTGCTGAGCCCGCGGGCGTGCGCCGCCTGAGCCGCCCATGTTGCGGTCAGAGATTTGGGCCGGTTGCTGTTCGGCGACCAACCAGCACTCCCGTCTTGAGCGGGGCACCGCCCCCTCATAAGCTGCCAGCCCACCATGAAAAGCCTGACGCTCGCCCTGCTTCTCGTTTGTGGACTTTCCGCCGACAGCTGCACCGTTGTTCGCGCAGCAGGTCCCGCCCAATTCACGCTGCCCGACACGGATGACGGCCTGCCTGGGACCGGGACCATCCGGCGCTACGAGTGGTTCAAGAATCTATGGCAGCAGCGGCGTGCAAACTGGGCCGTCAAAGTCGCTCAGGATCAGGGCGCAGTCGTCTTCCTCGGCGACTCGATCATCCAGGGCTGGGGGGATGATCTGGGCGGAGACTTTCCCGGGATGAAGAGCGCCAACCGCGGCATCAGCGGCGACACCACCCGCGGTGTTCTGATCCGCATGGACGATGACGTCCTGGCGTTGAAGCCGGCCGGCGTGGTGCTGTTGATCGGAACCAACGACCTTGAGGAGGGCGACGAACCGGAAATCGTTGCCGCCAACATGAAACTGATACTTGCCAAGCTCCGGGAACACCGCGCCGATCTGTCCGTCATCCTCTGCAAGGTTTTTCCAAGTTCCGAATCCAAGAAGCGGCCGGCGCCAAGGATCAAGCAGATCAACTCACTCTACGAGTCCCTGGCGAAGGGCGATCCGCACACACTCGTGCTGGAGACCTGGCTGCCTTTTGCCAACGAACACGGTGACGCCAGACCCGAGGAATTTCCGGACCTGCTGCATCCCAATCGGGCAGGCTATGCAAAGTGGGCGGGAGCGCTCCGTCCGCTGCTGGAGACGCTCGAGCTGTTGCCGGTTGCCGAGGCCGACTTCCAGCCGGAGCCTGGATTCGTGAGCCTGTTCAACGGTCGCGATCTGACCGGGTGGGGCTACCGCGTGACGCCCGAGTCCGACAAACAGGCCGCCGCAAACTGGCGGAAGAACGATCCCAACGCTCCGCCGTGGCCGTTCCGCGACCAGCCGGTCCATTTCGATGGCGCCACCGCCAGCGATGACGGCCGCTACCGGGTGCGCAATGGCCGCTTGGTGGTGGCCATTCCTCCCGAGGGACGAAAGATCCAGCAGCTTTACACACGCCGTGAGTTTGCCGGTGACTTCGTTTTGAAACTGGAGTTCCGCGCAACACCGAATGCCGACAGCGGCGTCTTTCTTCGCGGACCCCAGCTGCAGTGTCGCGACTACCTTCTTGCCGGTCCCTACAAGCAGCTTCAGAAGTATCGCCCGCTCGACTGGAACGAGATGGAGGTAAGTGTGAGCGGGGGCACTGCCCGCTGCACGGTCAACGGCGAAGTGATCGAGGCGGAGTTCAAGGTGCCGCCTGCTCCGGGGCCAATTGGTTTGGAAGGCGATCGCGGGCAGATGGAGTATCGGCGCATCCGCGTGAAAATGTCGGACAACTAACGCCGAACTGGATGGCGGGATGCGGATTCACCGGATTGGTTCCGTCTGGAACGGCGGGGCAGGCAGAATGCCGGCGACACGGGCGGCGTTCCTCCGTCCAAGACCGCAAAACTTGGAGGTGCGATCTGTACTGCATGTTAATCTGCTTTTCTGCTGCTGTTCCGTATCCGGAGGCCGTGCTAGGGCAGGGGTGTGAAATTGAACACCCTTCATTCCCTGGTGCTCCGCCTGCTCCGTGCGCAGCACGATCAACGACCGCAGTCCGAATCCCGGCAAACGTCGGCGGGCCGTTCCGCCGATCGAAATGCCGGACCGCGAGAACGCCGTTTTTCCGTGAAAGCCGGTCTGCACGCGAATTCCAGAACGAAGGCGGCCTAGCCTTGCCCGACCTGAGGTCGTGCCCGGCCGTTCGGCGTCAAACTCAGTCCGTGCTGACATGACCACGCCGATCATCATGCTGGTGCTGATGACAGGGCCCTTCCTCGCAACGCGATTGTCCGGCGCCCTCGGATTGCGCCGATTCGATGACCAGAGGGCCGCGGTGCTTGGGCTTGGGTTTCTTTTCGTGTTTACCGCCACGGGACATTTTCTTCAGACCGAGCCAATGGCTGCCATGCTGCCATCGGACGTGCCTGCCCGTATTCTCCTGGTGCAGATCACAGGGGTTCTGGAGTTTGCCATTGCGGTCGGATTCTTCTTTCCGGCGACGAGGCGCCATGCGGGATGGGCTGCGCTGGTTGCCTTGATCCTTTTCTTTCCCGCCAACGTGTACGCCGCGGTGAACCGAATTCCGATGGGTGGCCACGCCTGGGGACCCATCTACCTGCTGGTTCGGACGCCGCTCCAGATCGCCATCATGGCGTGGATCTACTGGTTTGTCGTACGGCGAAGGAATGATGTCGGCGCCTCATCGGGCCTTGCCTAGCATGCGCCGGCCATTCACAGCTTGCCCGTGGTGGTTGAACGGCTTTAATGCAGGCACCGCATGAGAACCATCCACCAGCTTCCATCCTTGGCCGCCCCCATTCTGTCGGGGCTGATTCTCGCCTCCCATGTCTCTGCGGCCGAGCCTTACCGGGGATACACGTTCTTCGCAATGGGCAGAACGGCCTACCTCTACAACTTGGAGAAGGAGGTGGTGCACACGTGGGAAGTGGCCGAAGGCAGCGTAAGGACGTCGCCCTATCTGTTGCCGGACGGCAGCGTGCTCTTTCCCCTGAACAAGGGAGGCTTCACTTTCCGGCCCGGCGGAGCCCACGCCAGCGGAACCTTTCAGCGGATCGGATGGAACGGTGAACTGCTCTGGGATTTCCAGTTCTTTGGCGACGACTTCACGCCCAGCTACGACATCGAACCGATGCCAAACGGCAACGTCTTGTTGTGTGCCGGGTATCAAAACCGGGAAATGCCCGGGAAGCTGTTCGAAATCAGGCCAACCGGCAAACACGGCGGCGAGGTCGTCTGGGAATGCAACGTCACGGACAAGCTGGGTGGCCAGGTTCGCGGTTACATCAACAGCATCAGCTATCACGCGGGATTGGACCGGGTGCTGGTCGGCATTCAGACGCCCGGCCGGATGCTGGCCGTGTTCGATCACAGCACTCCCAGGGCTGACCTGCTGTTCAAGTGGGACCAGGGTTTCTCCGGCAGGCTGCACGGTGCCAGCTGGGTGACGGACCGGTACGTCGGCTCGGGCATTCCCATTTCGGGAACGGAAGCGGCAGCGCTGCGGGTTGGGAATCTTCTTGCGGTCAGCAACGGCGACCATGAAGTGGTCGAGGTG
>DNDP01000204.1:8521-8800 GCA_003484235.1 Verrucomicrobiales bacterium | reverse complement strand
CGACCATGAAGTGGTCGAGGTGGATCCACGCGCCAATCGGCGGATCAAGGCGATCAAGTATCAGTTTTCCGAACACCAGGGCAGCGCCCAAAGGCTCCCCAACGGCAACACCTTGATCGTGAGCGGATATTCGCGGAAGATCGACGAGGTGGATGAATCCGGCACCGTGGTATGGTCGCTGAATACGCCCGATCGAGTCGCGCGAGCCCTTCGATACGGTCCGGAGTATCCCGGCGTTGCCTTCCTGCGGGAAAAGTAGCGAGCTCCGCCGACGGCGAA
>DNDP01000204.1:0-8366 GCA_003484235.1 Verrucomicrobiales bacterium | reverse complement strand
AGCGAGCTCCGCCGACGGCGAATGCCATCGTGAGCTGGCCGGGCATTGTCTCTGCCTCTCCGCCGCCCAAGACCGGCAACAAAAACGCGGCCGGGAATTGCCCGGCCGCGTGGTGCGTGCCTCTCGCGGTCGAACCTAGTGAAGCATGGCCGACTGGCGGCCGGTGCCCTGGTTTGCCACGCTGGTGGCGGCGGGTTCATCCGGCAGGCTCAGCGCCATCACCGCCCAGCTGGTGGCTGCGGCGGAGATCCATCCATCCCGGCCATGGGGGAAACCACTGTTCATGGTCGGCTGGAACGGGTATGCCCGGCGGCGGACATGCCAGGTGCCGTCTTCAAGCTGGTTGGTCAGCAGGTGCCGGATCGCGCGATCGATCGCCGGATCGGTTCGCTTCATTCCGGCGGCGACCCGGAGAGCGTAGATCACCTGTCCGGTGGCATACGCGTCGCTCTGCAGGTCCGGCAGCTGGGCCCAGCCACCGTCCGCCCGCTGTTCGGCCAGCAGCGCCCTCGCAAGTGACTTGAGCCGCGAAGGCGGTTCTCCGGACCAGGCCAGCCCCAGCAGCTGGAAGGCTCGGCCGTCCGTATTGGCCGGCTTCACCTTCCACAGCCACTGGCGCCCACGGGAAACGCGTTGCCGCATCTCCGCCTCGCGGCCGGGCAACGGATAGAGTTGCAGAGCGTGAATGGCCAACGCGGTCGCGCCCACGTCGTTGTTCTGGATTGGGGGACGCGGAAGATTGTTGTACCACTGTCCTTCGGGTCCCTGAATGGCCGCGAGGTGGTGCACCCAGGAATCGGACTTGTAGTCGGCCGCGAGGCGTCCGCCGGCGTAGGCGAACAGTTCATAGCCCTTGGTCATGACCGCATCAGGATGAAACAGTGCCTGCCAGTCCGCCTCGGCATCTTTCGAATCGCCCTGGCGCACGATTTCGATCAGCGCGGCTTCATCATCCCGGTTGACCTGGGCGCCAAACTCCCGGGCAAGGCCCATCGCCGCCATCGGCAGGTGCTGCTGATGGCAGGAGGTGCAGTCCTGGCGGCTTTCGTGTTTCACGAAGGACTCCTTGGAGACGAGTGAGCTCAGGTGGAGCGGCGGCATGGCTGCGTTGATTGCGGCCCGCAGGTCCGCGTCATCCAGCGCTTCGGGAAGCTGCCGTGCCGGGGGATCCACCTTCCTCACGCGATCGGGAGTTTCACTGGTCGCGCCTCCCTTGACCAGTGCGTCGATGATCTCTTCATTGCCGCGACGCTTCGCCAGCATCAACGGAGTTTGGAGGGTGCCGAGAAAGGCATCCACGTGTTCGCCTCCGCCGGCATTGGGATTGGCGCCGTGCTTCAGCAGGAGCTTCACCATCTTGTCGTTGCCCTGTTCGGTCGAAGCCGCCCAGTGCAGCGGGGCGTAACCATCCATGAAACCCATGATGGAAGGATCCGCCCCGCGGGAGAGGAGCAGGCGGGCTGCATCGTTGCGGTCAGCCCACGTTGCCTGGCCGAGCGGTGTGCCCAGCAGGCTGGGCACGTTGATCTCCGCGCCGGCCTTGAGCAGCTGCTTCATGATGCCGGTATTTCCCCGGAAGGCCGCCCACATCAGCGGGCTGCGGCCACCGCCGAACACGAAACCGGGTTCGTCCTGCGTCGGCAGGGCGTTGGCGTTCGCTCCATGCCTGAGCAGCAGCGCGACGGAATCCTCGTCGTCCGCCGCGGCCGCCGCCATCAGTGCGCTGCCGCCGAACAGGTTCGTGGCATTGACGTCGGCGCCGTGCTTCAGCAGCAGTTCGAGCGTTTCGCGGGAACCGTGGGTTCGCGCCGCCAGGATGATTGCCGTGTTGCCGGCCGCAGACCGCGCATTGACATCGGCGCGCCGCTCGACCAGCAGTTTCACCTTTTCGGGTTGGTTGGCGGCCCGGAGCAGGGCCGTGGCACCCGCGCGGTTGGTGGCGTTGACCTGCGCGCCGCGTTCGAGCAGCAGCCGCAGCGAGGCCGTGTCGCCGTAGGCGGCCGAAAGCATCAGGGCCGTGTTGCCTTCGAGGTCGGCGGCGTTGGGGGACGCTCCGCGATCCAGCTGAGTGCGGAGCCTTTGCACGTCACCACTGCGAAGCGCGGAAAAGAAGTCCGCGTCAATGGCGTTGGGTTCGCTGGCATTGGCCAGCGCCAGCAGACCGACGCACGAAGCGTGGGCCAGCCATCGGTTCAGATTTGTCAGGTGATTCAAGTTCATGTTCAAGGCGCCATGATTGGCTGGCGTGCATTGAACAGCACTCTTGGGAATCCCAACAATGGAACCAAGGTGCCAGCCGGCCACCGCTGCGGTCCCTGCCTGGCGTACACTCTCGCTGGACGAGAGCTTGCGTTCCGGTGCCAAACACGTTAGTCCCGGGACAGCCCCCGGCTTCACGACATCCGCCATGAAAACGAACTTCACTTCCTTCAACCTTCGCATGATTGCTGCGGCCGTGCTCACCGTCGGTTCCCCGTCATTGCGGGCACAGGAGAACTCCCCCGGCGAAGCGCTCTACCAGCAGGTCTGTGCTTCGTGTCACGGCGCGCAACTGCAGGGCGGGCAGGCGCAAAGCCTGGTCGACGGTATCTGGCAGTTTGGTTCCGGCCGCAACGACATCATCCGCAACATCAAGCACGGCGTTCCGGACTTCTCGATGCCGGCATTTGAAGCGGCGCTGAGCGACCAGCAAATCGCCCAGGTGGTCGACTTTCTGAAGGCGGCCGAAAAGACGGCGGGCATCTCGAAACCGCCGCCGCCGGAGCAGTTCACCAGCCTCGACTACGAAGTGGCGGTGGAGAGGTGGATTCCGGAAGGACTGAACCTTCCCTGGGCCCTCGCCATGGCCGCCGACGGCCGGGCGTTTGTCACCGAACGAGCCGGAGGATTGCGGGTGATCACCAACGGGAAGCTGCATCCTGATCCCGTCGCCGGGACTCCCGCCGTGCTGCACGAAGGGCAGGGCGGGCTGCTCGATGTCGCTCTCGATCCCGACTACGCCGGCAACGGCTGGGTTTACCTCTGCTACAGCCATGCGTTGGCGGACGGAAACGGCGGCCGGCCCACGGCCATGACCCGAGTGGTGCGCGGACGGATCCGCGATCATCGCTGGGTCGATCAACAAACGGTGTTCGAGGCTCCGCACGAATCGTATCTGGGGACGCGGCATCACTACGGCAGCCGCATCGTTTTCGATCATGACGGGTATCTCCACTTTTCGATTGGTGACCGTGGCCAGATGCATGACGCGCAGGATCCGGCGCTGCCCAACGGAAAAGTCCATCGGCTTCATCCGGATGGCTCGGTCCCGGAGGGCAATCCGTTCATCGGGCGGCCCCGGGCGCTGCCGTCAGTGTTTTCGTTCGGTCACCGAAATCCTCAGGGGCTCGCGGTCGATCCGCGGACCGGCCGGGTCTGGGACTCGGAGCACGGGCCGATGGGTGGCGACGAACTGAACCTGCTCGAAGGCGGCCGGAACTACGGCTGGCCCTTGGCGACATACGGCCGGGAGTACAGCGGCGCGAAGATTACCGATGTGCGCCGGCGGCTCGGGTTCGAATCGCCGATCCTTTACTGGAATCCGTCGCCCGCCGTCTGCGGCATGGAGTTCGTCACCGGCGATCTTTTTCCGCGCTGGCGCAACAAACTGCTCGTCGGCGCACTGAAGTATGAGGAAATCCGGTTGCTGACGATCGAAGGCGACCGCGTGCTGCATCAGGAAATTCTCCTGAAAAATGCCGGTCGCGTCCGGGATGTGGCGTGTGATTCCAGCGGCGCGGTTCACGTCGTCCTCAACGGGCCGGACATGATTCTCCGGTTGACCCCCATCCGCGACATGCACGAAGGGGTTGAGTGACTTTCACCACGGTGAGCCGGGTTGATGGCCGGTTCCTCTGAAGATGTCTGTGGTCCGACGGGTGGACTGTCGGGGAATTTTGCGGGCTTTTCAAAACGGCCCCGGCTGTTCACTCTTCGCGCATGACCACCCAGTGCCTAGCCACCGCGCTCGCAATTACCATTTCCTTTCACGCCGTCACGACCGCTTCGGCCGACGTCGGGGTGGGCGCAAAACCTGTTGCTGACGCCGAGGTCATTCTGGACGGCTCGCGTGCGATGCTGGACGAGAAATGGACCTATTGGGAAGGACCCGGTTTCAAGTCCTCCCTGCCCATCAAGTGGAAGGTGGTCGAGGATCCCGTCGATGGCGGCACCTGCATCATGACCGACGACCCGGCCGCGGCCGGCGGGCGTTATGGCGCAGCCGACATCGTGACGAAGAAGGCCTACCGTGACTTCCGGCTGCACGTCGAGTTTCTGATCAGCAAGCCGGGCGGCAACAGCGGGGTCTACCTGCAGAACCGTTTCGAGATCCAGGTGCTCGATGGCGACAAGACCAAGCACGGCATGGGCGCGGTGATCAACGAATCCGAGTCCCCCTATCACGCCTACAACGGAGTCGGCAAATGGAACGCCTACGACATCGTGTTCCGCGCGGCGAGGTTCAAGGACGGCAAACTGGTGGAGAAGCCGATGGTCAGCATGTACTTCAACGGCCAGAAGGTGCACGAGAACGTGAAGATCAGCCAGGTCTGGGGCGGTCCGCGGTCCGGCGTGGACGGCGGCAACGACGGTGGCAAGGGAATCACCGACAGTCCGCAGGGGCTGAAGCTGCAGGCCGAGGGCCACGACGTCCGCTACCGCAACATCTGGATCAAGGAGCTGGATCTGAAGGAGGCGGACACGGACTTCACCGAATAGGGGAAGGAGATTCGTGATCTGGTCGTTTGCTTGGCAGAGCCGCATGAAAGCAGTCACAGAAATGATTTGTTCCGCTTCCGGTCCGGCCCGGCGGCTGTCGCTGACCCTGGTCGTTGCCGTACTCGCTATGCCCATCGGTTTGAGAGCCGCTTCGGCCGTCGACTTCAACCGCGACATCCGGCCGATCCTCTCCGACCATTGCTATGCCTGCCACGGGCCGGATGAAGGCAAGCGCAAGGCCGGGTTGCGGCTGGACCAGCGAGAATCGGCGTTGAACCAGTTGAAGTCTGGCGATCACGCGATCAAGCCGGGTGAGCCTTCGCGCAGCACGCTGGTCGGGCGGGTGACCAGCACGGATCCGGACGAGATCATGCCCCCACCGGAGGAGGGCAAGCCGCTTTCGAAGGAGCAGGTCGAAATGCTCGTGCGCTGGGTTCAGGAAGGCGCGCCATGGAAGGACCACTGGGCATTCATCCCTCCCGAGAAGACCGCGCCGCCCGAGGTCGCCCGGGCCGGCTGGCCCGCGAACGAGATTGACCGCTTCATCCTGGCGCGGATCGAGAAGGCCGTGCTGGAGCCCGCGCCCGAAGCGGACCGGGCGACCCTGCTGCGAAGGGTTACCTTCGATCTCACGGGCCTGCCACCAACCCCCGAACAGGTTGACGCGTTCATTGCCGACCAGTCACCGGACGCCTACGAGAAAGTGGTCGACCGGCTGCTGAGCTCCCCGCACTACGGCGAGCGGATGACCGTGAACTGGCTGGATCTGGCGCGGTACGCCGACACCAGCGGATACCACTTCGACGGCGTGCGGTTCATGTGGCTCTGGCGCGACTGGGTCATCAAGGCGTTCAACGAGAACAAGCCCTACGACGTCTTCACCGTCGAGCAGTTGGCCGGCGACCTCCTGCCCAACCCGACGCGGGACCAGCGGCTTGCCACCGGGTTCGTCCGCAACAACATGACCAACGACGAAGGCGGTGCCGATCCGGACGAATATCTGAACAAGTACGTCGCCGACCGGGTGTCGACGATGGGTTCCGTCTGGCTGGGGCTCACCGTGGCCTGCGCCGAGTGCCACGACCACAAATTCGATCCCCTGAAGACGAAGGAGTTTTATCAGCTCTACGCCTTCTACCACAACGTCCCGGAAAAGGGTCTCGACCGGATCCGGACCGACAATCCGCCGCCCCGCCTGCCGGTGCCGACCGTCGAGCAGGCCGTCCAGTACGTGGAGGCCGATTTCACGCTTCGCGACGCGGAGAAGACCCTGCAGGACCGGATCAATGAGCTGGGCGAAACGCAGGAGAAGTGGGAGCGTGAGACGCAGGAGGTGCCACCGGCGAAACCCGACGGCGGCGGGCTCATTGCCCGGTTGACGCTGGACGACTCGTTGAAGCTCACCCCGGAGTTGACGCCGGCTGCGGCCACCCACGAGTCCGGGCCGGCCGCCGACGGGCGGGAAGTTGTGGGTGCAAGTGACGCCGCATTCGTGCGCGAAGACGTGCCGGAGTTCGCGGATGGCCGGCTCGGCAGGTCACTGAAGTTCGATGGAAAGATGCACCTTGATCTGGGATCGCTCCTGTCGCCGGACCGCACCAACTCCTTCAGCTATGGCGTGTGGGTCAAGGCCCAGTCGAACGGCGCGGTTCTCAGCAAAATGGAGCAAGGTCCCGGCTTTCGTGGATTTGATCTCCACGTGAACGACCACCGCTTCGAGGTTCATCTGGTGCATCGGTTCCCTGATGATGCGATCAAGGTGAAGACTAAGGACCGGTTTGAAGGCGGCTGGCGGCACGTCCTCGTAAGCTACGACGGATCGGGCAAGGCGGCGGGCCTGCGCGTGTACGTGGACGGCAAACCGCGCGCCGTGGACACGGAGAAGGATGCTTTGAAGGGCTCAATCGCGAACGCGGAGCCGGTTCGTATCGGCTCGCGGAGCGGCGAGGGGCACTTCAAGGGGCAGCTCGACGACATACGGTTCTTCGATCGGGCACTGCCGCAGGAGGATGCCCGGTTGCTGGCCTTTGAAGGGATGTTGACGATCATCAAAAAGTCCCGCGGCAGCCGGTCCGATGAAGAACGGTCCGACCTGCAACGCTTTTACCGGGAGAACTACGCCATCGACTACCTCCGGGCAGAGACGGCACTGGCGAAAGCCCGCAAGGTGAAGAATGAACTGATCGCGGCCATCCCCAGCTCGATGATCATGGAGGAGATGTCTCCGCCGCGGGAAACCTACCAGTTCATCCGGGGCGACTTTCGCAGCAAGGGTGAACGGGTCTTCCCCCGGACGCCCGAGTTTCTGCCGCCCATCCGGAAGGCGAAGGTCCAGAACGCGGACGGGAAAGTGACCCTGGCGTTCGATTCGGCGGACCCCGGCCCCGACTGGTCCCCCAACCGGCTGGATCTCGCGGCCTGGTTGATGTCACCGGAGCACCCGCTGACCGCCCGGGTTACGGTGAACCGCTACTGGGCGATGTTGTTCGGCGCGGGACTGGTAAATACCATCAACGATTTTGGTTCCCAGGGCGAGTGGCCCAGCCACCCCGAGCTGCTGGAATGGCTGGCCTGCCGTTTCCGGGATGGCGACGTCAACGGCGCCAGTCCGGTTGCGCCCTGGGACGTGAAGGCCCTGGTGCGCCTGATCGTCACCAGCCGAACCTACCGGCAATCCGCGGTTGCCACGCCGGAGAAAATGGAACGCGATCCCTACAACCGGCTCCTGTCGCGGAGTCCGCGGCTCCAGCTTGATGCCGAGTTCATCAGGGACAACGCGCTTGCCGTGTCCGGCTTGCTGAACGCAAAGATCGGGGGCGCGAGCGTGAAACCCTACCAACCGCCGGGGCTCTGGGATGGCACCGACTCGGTGTTCGTGCAGGATCACGGGGACGACCTGTACCGCCGGGGGATGTATGTGTTCTGGCGGCGATCCGCCCACTACCCGGCCTTCGCCACCTTCGACGCACCGAACCGCGAGGTCTGCACGTTCATCCGCCAGCGCACGCAGACGCCGCTGCAATCGTTGGTGCTGATGAACGATCCGGCGTTCGTCGAATGCGCCCGGGCCCTGGCCCAACGCGTCATGATGGAGGAACCAGTTGATCTGAACCGGCGGTTGCACCGTGCGTTCCGCTTGACCCTTGGTCGCCAGCCTGAAGCCGATGAACTCGCTACCTTGCAGCGGACCTACGAGCAGCAGTTGGCCAGCTTTCAGGCCGATCCCAAGTCGGCCGGCGATCTGTTGAAGGTAGGGGAATCGAAAGTGCCCGAGAGCCTGGATCAGGTGAAGCTCGCGGCGATGTCTGCCGTCGCCAACGTGCTGTTGAACCTCAATGAAGCGATCACGAGATAGCCATGCACCTGCAATCTGAAATCGGGAAGATTCTGAGCCGCCGCGCTTTTCTGGCACGCAGCACCACCGGGCTCGGCGCCATCGCCCTGGGGACCCTCCTGCGACGGGCCACCGGCGCCGAACCGGCTGCCGCCCCTGGATTGGGAGCCCTCCCCGGGCTGCACTTCGCCCCCAAGGCAAAGCGCGTCATCTACATGTTCCAGTCCGGCGCTCCGTCGCATCTTGATCTGTTCGATCCCAAGCCGAAGCTCGC
>DNDP01000203.1 GCA_003484235.1 Verrucomicrobiales bacterium | reverse complement strand
AGATCGCCGCCGACCTCATTGACCTGCTCAGCAGCCGCACAGAGGACGGGACGGTGCTTAAGGTCGATGCCCGCCTTCGTCCGGACGGCGAAGCGGGACTGCTGGTCAATTCGCTGGACGCCTACGAAGCTTACTACCGCCAACGGGCCCAGCTCTGGGAGATCCAGTCGCTGACGCGGGTTCGAATGGTGGCGGGAGATCCGGCAACCGGAGAATCATTCTGTCAGCTGGCCAACCGGCTCGCGGACTTTTCCGGCGTCGATTCGGCCCAACCCGTTGCCGCCTTCGTCCCGGAGTGGAAACGGGAGGTGGTCCGCATGCGGGAACGAATCGAGAAGGAGCGGACGCAGGCGGGCAAGGATGATCTGGCGATCAAGACCGGCCGCGGCGGCCTGGTCGATGCCGAGTTTCTCGCCCAGGTGTTCTGTCTGGAGAAGGGCTGGCAGGAACCGAACACCCTCGAGGCGCTGAAACGCGCCGCAACCGCCGGGGCCCTGGCGAAGACGGATGGGAAACGATTGATCGACGGATTCCGCGCGCTCCAGCGAGTCGAGGGCATTCTCCGGCGATGGAGCTACGAGGGTGAAACGGTGCTCCCCGATCAGGAGGCGCCCTACCGGCGGGTGGCCATCCGATGCGGCTTCCCCGATGCTCAAACGTTCCGGAAACACATCGCCGGAATCCGGACCGATATCCGGAAGGTGTGGGATGATTTTACGAACCGGTCGCCGGCCGCGGACCGCCAGCCCACGGCGTGAGAGCGGAGCAGGCCCGTGGCCGGCACATGGCCACAATTTCCTTTTGCCCCTCCGGCCTCACCGCCATCATCCGCGCGCATGAAGTTGTTTGTCACGGGTGGAGCCGGCTACATTGGATCGGCTTTCGTCGAGGAGGCGTTGAACGCCGGACATGAGGTCACGGTGTTCGACAATCTGAGCGAAGGCCATCGCGCGGCCGTCGATCCGCGCGCGCGGTTTGTGGAGGGCTGTCTCAGCCAACGGCCGGCCGTGGACGCCGCCCTGCGCGCCGCTGGAGCCGAAGCCGTGGTTCACTTCGCCGCGCGCGCGCTGGTGGGCGAATCGATGACCGACCCGGGCAAGTATTTCGGCAACAACGTCGCCAACGGTCTTAACCTGCTGGAGGCCACCACCACCGCCGGCATCCGCAAGTTCGTCTTCAGCTCGACCTGCGCGACCTTCGGCATTCCGGAAGTGATGCCGATGACCGAGGACCTTCCGCAGCGGCCCGTCAATCCCTACGGCGAGAGCAAGCTGATGTTCGAGACGATGCTCCGGTGGTTCCGCGAGATTCACGGGCTGGAGTTCGTGGTGTTCCGCTACTTCAACGCCGCCGGCGCGACGAAGCGCTTTGGCGAGGCGCACCGGATCGAGACGCACCTGATCCCTAACGTCCTCAAGGTCGCGCTGGGCCAGGCGGAGTCGTGCAAGATCTTCGGCACCGATTACCCGACGCCTGACGGAACGTGCGTCCGCGATTACATCCACGTGAGCGACCTCGCACAGGCGCACCTGCTCGCGCTCGCGCCAGGCAAGGCCGGCTTCTACAACCTCGGCAACGGCGACGGCTATTCGGTCCGCGAAGTGATCGACACCTGCCGTGCGGTGTCCGGCCGGGAGATCAAGGCGCTGGAAGAACCACGTCGCCCGGGCGATCCGCCGCGCCTGATCGCCGACGCCACCAAGGCGGTCAACGAACTTGGCTGGCAGCCGAAGTTCCCGAAGCTGGAGGACATCGTCTGCTCGGCGTGGGAGTGGCATGTGGGGCATCCGAAGGGGTACGGCGGTTGATCCCCCAATTCACCAATCGACTGCCCCGGGCGCTATCCCCTTGCGCAAGTTCCCTGCGTGAGCGTTGTCGGGCAACACTGTCCAAATCGTGCGGGCAATGCACGAAGAACGTCACAGGGCAATCGTCCTCCGAGTGTGGTTCTGGACAGCCGGATTCACGCTCATCGCGGCCATGTATCCGGTCGAGTATCGCCTGAGCCGGGTCGGGCTGGTGGTGGGGCTGGTGCTCCTGCTGGCCGGATCGCTATGGCTCTGGTGGGGCAATCGATTGATGCGCTTCAGCGTGGTCGGCTTGATGGTGGCCGCGTTGATCCTGGTGGCCCTCCCGGGTCGCGAAGCGGATACCGAGGAACTCCGATCGGCCTACGCGAATTCCCTGCGCGGCTACGCGGGCACACGCTACATCTGGGGCGGCGAGCGGTCGCTCGGTATCGACTGCTCGGGACTTGTTCGGCGCGGTTTGATCAACGCCCAGTTTCGCCGGGGGCTGTTGACCATGAACGGGCGGCTGATCCGGCAGGCGCTCCACCTCTGGTGGCACGACTGCTCAGCAAACGCCCTCAAGGACCGGCATCGCGACCTCACTCAAACTCTCTTCGAGCAAGCGGACATAGTTTCAGCGGATCACGACCGGCTGCAAATCGGCGACCTCGCCGTGACCAGGGACGGCGTGCATGTGCTGGCGTATCTGGGCGATCACAACTGGATCCAAGCAGACCCCGATCTCGGCCGCGTCCTCACGGTCGGTCTGCCAACGACCAACCATTGGTTCCATCATCCCGTGGTCTTTATGAGATGGCGAACGCTGGCTCCCTGAGGTCGCCTCTTCGCCGACCTGTTGCACTGTCCGAGGCAGGCTTCCGTTCCACCCGCGAGGCGGAATCCCCGACGATCCGCCGCGTCGGCTTACTCCTGAATCAATGTTTGGCTGTCGCGGCCGGCGGCCTTGATCTCGTTGACGGCGTTGCCCACGGCGGCACCGGACTCGGTATAGCGCAACACGGTGTCTCCCAGCGTTACCAGATCGCCCTCGCTGAGCGCGGCCCGTTCCTCGATGCGCGTGCCGTTGATCTTCACCCCGTTGCGGGCATTGGCCACTTCGATGACGTGCCGGCCGTCCTCGTACTTGATGACGGCGTGCCGCCGGCTGACCTTGGAATCGGTGATCTGGATGTCGCGGCCGGCCTCGCGACCGACCGAGAGCGGGCGCTTGGCGAGTTCAAAGTGGGTGCCGGTTTGCGATCCCTTGACGATGTTCAGGCTGGCCATGCTGGTGATTGTTCCGGATTGCGAACGGTCAAACGGTGTGAAGGCAGTGTGGCGCAAATCGCCCTCCGTTCAAGCCCCGACAAGGGCCGGGAGCAGGAGTTCACTCCCGGTGTTCCGCCAAATGCCATTCGCCCTCTTGACCTTCGACCAATTTTTAGTATCTAGACCGCGCATATGGCAAAGACTGAAAAACACGCCTTTCAGGCCGAGATCAAGCAGCTCCTGGACATCGTCATCCACTCGCTTTACACGGACAAGGAGATCTTCATCCGCGAACTCGTCTCCAACGCCGCGGATGCCTGCGAAAAGTTCCGCTTCACCAAGTCCTCCGGCCGGGAGGTGCATCAACCGGAGATCGACCCCAAAATCGTCGTCACCGTCGACGACAAGGCGCACATCGTCACCATCACCGACACCGGGATCGGTATGACGCACGATGAACTGGTGGAGAACCTTGGCACGATTGCCCATTCCGGCTCCAAGGCGTTCATCAAGCAGCTCGCCGAAGGGCAGAAGGCGGACGCCTCCCTGATCGGGCAGTTCGGAGTCGGCTTTTACTCCGCCTTCATGGTCGGCAAGGAGGTCGAGGTGCACTCCCGCTCGTTCCAGCCGGACGCGCAGGGGCACAAGTGGACTTCCGACGGCAGCGGAGAGTACTCGATCGAGCCGGTGGCCGACTTGCCCCGCGGCACGAAGATCGTCGTGAAGCTCAAGGACGAGGAGAAGGAGTTCGCCACCAAGTTCCGCGTTGAACAGGTGATCAAGCGCTACTCGAACTTCATCGACTTCCCGATCGAGCTCGACGGCACGCGATTGAACACCGTCCAGGCGATCTGGGCGCGCAACAAGTCGGACATCAAGCCCGAGGAATACGACGAGTTCTACAAGTACATCGGCCACGATCCCGAGGGCGCGCTCTTCCGGTTGCACTTCACCGCCGACGCGCCGTTGGCGATCAAGGCGCTGCTCTTCGTGCCGTCGCGCAACTTCGAGACGATGGGCTTGGGCAAGGGCGAGTCCGAGGTGAACCTGCACTGCAAGAAGGTGCTCATCCAGCCGAAGGCCAAGGGGCTCTTTCCCGAGTGGCTGCGCTTCCTGCGCGGCGTGGTGGACAGCGAGGACCTGCCGCTGAACATCTCGCGCGA
>DNDP01000112.1:10315-11588 GCA_003484235.1 Verrucomicrobiales bacterium | reverse complement strand
TCGGCGACCTGCTCGAGAACGGCGAGACGTTTTTCCAGGCGGTCGAGGAAGTGTGCGAGGAATTGAACGCGAAGCAGTCGCGGCCGGGTCCGGCCCGCGGCGATGGCGGCCGAAGCTGGTCGGAGCTGCGCATCCGGCGGCCAGGCCTGGTGGAGGACAGCCTGACGCTGCCGATCCAGCGCCTGCGCGAGGCGATCAGCGAACTGATCAAAACGAGCGAGGACAAGGACACCGGGCAGGAGTTGGTCGAGTGCAACCGCCGGCTGGCCGAGTTGCGCGAGGAACTGGAGCTCTTCCTAAGCCAGGAGCGGGGGGACATGGTTTACTGGGTCGAGCGGACCGGCAAAACCCAGCGCAACCTCGCGCTCAATGCCGCACCCATTGACATCGCCGACTACCTCCGCCGCCGTCTCTTCGAGAGCGACACGTCGGTCATCATGACGAGCGCGACCCTGGCGACCAAAGGCGAGGCGCCCTCCAAATCAGGACATGCTTCCAGCCTGTCACGAGGATCAACCGCCGATGCAAAAGCGAGCCCCCAGCCCGAACCTCATGCCGACGCGCCAGCCGTCAGACCGCCATCGGAAGGCGAAACCTCCAAGGCTCCGGCGGTGACTGGCAAGGTGCCAGTCGTGCGTCCCGCGCGCGCCACTCCATTGGCGTATGTGGCGAATCGCGTAGGTGCCGGAGACGCGCCTGGTCTGCAGGTGGGTTCGCCCTTCGACTATGAACAGCAGATGAAGCTTTACGTGGCCGGCAAGATGCCCGATCCGCGCGATGCCGCCTACAAGGACGCCTTGCTGCACTGGATCGAGCACTTCATCCGGCTCACGCATGGCAAGGCGTTCGTGCTCTTCACCAATTTCAAACTCATGCAGGAGGTCGCCGAGCGGATGCAGCCGCTCTTCGACCAGCTGGGCATCGCCTGCTTCGTGCAGGGCACCGGGATGCCGCGCTCGACGATGCTCGAGGAGTTCAAGGAAGACCGCGACTCGGTGCTGTTCGGCACGGACAGCTTCTGGCAGGGCGTGGACGTGCCCGGGGACGCGCTCAGCAATGTGATCATCACCCGCCTGCCGTTTGCGGTGCCGGATCATCCGCTGATCGAGGCGCGCATTGAGGACATCGAGGCGCGGGGCGGGAATTCGTTCGGAGATTTCTCTCTGCCGGAGGCGATACTCAAGTTCCGGCAAGGCGTCGGCCGGCTGATCCGGACCCAGACGGACAGGGGAATCGTGGTCGTGCTCGACAACCGGGTGCTGAACAAGCGCTA
>DNDP01000112.1:9785-10025 GCA_003484235.1 Verrucomicrobiales bacterium | reverse complement strand
GATTGTTGGCCCTCGCGGAGACAGGCAGGCTGCCTGCCCGCCTTTATCGGGCGATCTCCGGGTTCTCCATGAAGGCGTAGCAGAGCATGTGGCAGATGCCCATCTGCGCATCTTCCGCCCGGCCATAGTGGGTCTCGTTGACCACGATGACATGGTCGGCCACCTCGGCCATCGCCCCCTTCTTCGCGCCGACGAGCGCGATCGTCACCAGGCCATTGTCCTTGGCCCAGCGCAGCGCCT
>DNDP01000112.1:6297-9580 GCA_003484235.1 Verrucomicrobiales bacterium | reverse complement strand
CGCAGCGCCTTCACGCAGTTGGGGGAACCGCCGCTGACGCTCAGGCTGAGCGCGACGTCGCCGGCGCGGCCGTAGTTCTCCAGCTGCCGCACGAAGACGTCCTCGTAGGCGTAGTCGTTGCCGAGGGCGGTCATCCAGCTGACGTTGTCGTTGAGCGACAGCACCCGGAACCGCCGGCCGATCTTGTCGGAGGAACCCTTCCCCAGATCCGTGGCAAAGTGCGAGCAGTTCGCCGCGCTGCCGCCGTTGCCGAAGCAGAAGACCTGGCGGTCGTCCTTCAGTGCCTTCGAAAGCACTTTGATCAACTCCGCGACCTGACCGGCCGGAATCGAATCAAGCGCGGCCTTCTGTGCAGCGACGTAGTCCTGAACCCATTTTTGCATGGCCGGAGAATAGCGGCGGCAGGCCGGAGGGGAAGCAGAATGGTGGAGGGCCTGCTGCCTTCTGCTTTCGCTGGCGGCTCCCGACTTCCAGCTGCTAACCTCGCCGCCCGATGCCGGACATCGTCCTGACAACGCTCAACGCGAAGTACATCCACGCCGCTTTTGGCCTCCGCTATCTCATGGCCAACCTCTGCGACCTGCAGTCGCGGGCGGCCATCGTCGAGTTCGACATCAACCAGCGCCCGCTGGACATCGCCGAGGTGCTGCTCGCGCAGGAGCCGAAGATTCTCGGGTTCGGCGTCTACATCTGGAACGTCCAGGAAACGACGGCGGTGATCAGCGCGATCAAACGCCTGCAGCCGAGCGTCAACATCATCCTGGGCGGACCCGAAGTCAGCCACGAGACCGACGGCCAGCCGATCGTCGACCTGGCGGACCACGTCATCACCGGTGAGGCCGATCTCAGGTTCGCCGAGGTTTGTGCCCGGCTGCTGGCCGGCGATCCGCCATCTCAAAAGGTCATTCCCGCATCGCTGCCGGAGATGTCGCAGCTCCGCCTGCCCTACGGGTTCTACGACGACGAGGACATCGCCCACCGGGTCATCTACGTGGAGGCCTCGCGCGGCTGCCCTTTCACCTGCGAATTCTGCCTCAGCTCGCTCGATGTGCCGGTGCGGGCCGTGCCCACGGGGCGCTTTCTGCAGGCTTTGGAAGGACTGCTTCGGCGGGGCGCCCGTCAGTTCAAGTTCGTCGACCGGACGTTCAACCTGAATCTTGCCACCAGCTCGTCGATTCTCGAGTTCCTCCTCGCGCGTTACGAGCCGGGGATGTTCTTCCATTTCGAAATGGTCCCCGACCGGCTGCCCGGCGGCCTCCGTGAACTGGTGAAGCGGTTTCCACCCGGCGCGCTGCAGTTTGAAGTAGGCATCCAGACGTTCAACGAAACCGTCGCCGGGCTGATCAGTCGGCGGCAGAAGTACGATCAGCTCGCCGACAATCTCCGTTTCCTGCGCAGCCAGACGGGCGTGCACATCCATGCCGACCTGATCGTCGGCCTGCCCGGCGAATCCGTCTCGAGCTTCGGCGAGGGCTTCGACCGGTTGATCGCGCTGGGTCCGCAGGAGATCCAGGTCGGCATCCTCAAACGGCTCCGCGGCACGCCGATTGTCCGGCACGACGCTGAATGGGGCATGATCTACTCGGCGGAGCCGCCCTACGAGATACTCAGCACCCGGCTGATTCCCTTCCCCGAAATGCAGCGGATGCGGCGGTTCGCCCGCTACTGGGACCTCGTCGGCAACAGCGGCAACTTTGTCGAAACCGCGCCGCTGCTGTGGCGCGGAACGGGCTCGCCCTTCAACGGTCTCCTGCAGTGGAGCGACTGGCTCTTCGCCCGCACCGGCCGCACCCACGGAGTGGCGTTGATCAAACTGATGCAGCTGCTGCTTGAGTATCTGACGGAACAGGCCGGTGTGAGCGAGATCGAGGCAGCCACCGCCCTGCTGCACGACTACCGGCGGACCGGGCACGGCGATTCGCCCCATTTCCTCGCAGCGGCGCGCGTCGAGCTTGAGCCTGCCGCCGCAGCGCGCACTTCGGCTGGCAGACGCCAGCAAAGGCATCTTGTCAGTTGAGGTCGGGCCGCTACCTTCCGCACCACGCGTGTTGAGCCCCGTGGCTGGAAGAAGGCCACCGCCAATTGCCAGCATGGAAACAACCCCTCCCGTCATCGACAGCAACGACAAGCTCTGGGTCGTGCTGTGTCATCTCTCCACCTTTCTCGGCGTGGCGCTGCTCCTGCCGTTGGTGGTGTACCTGGTGAAGAAGGACGATTCAGAGTTTGTCCGCTGGCACGCGAAGGAAGCCCTGAACTTCCATCTTTCCCTGCTGATCTACGCGATCGTCTCCTTCCTGCTGGTGCTCGTGGTGATCGGTGTCTTCCTGCTGATCGCGCTGGGAATCACCGCCATCGTCCTGGCGATCATCGCCGCCATCAAGGCCTCGAACGGGGAACGCTATGCTTATCCGCTGACAATCCGATTCGTGAGGTAAAGCGGCTCAACGGAAGTCAGTTCCCGGACGCCTGCGCCGTGCGGAAGACCGTCGCGCCGAGCAGGACGATCAACAGGCAGAAGGCCAGGCGCGCACCGCAGGTGGCCTTGATGCGCCGCTCGTTCTCCGTCGCCCAGTTGATCAGGTCGCGCAGCCGCCACGGCGAGATCGTGAGCCAGATGCCGGCGACCACGAAGACGTAGGCCCAGGTCTGCCAGAGCAGTACCCACGCACTCTCCCCCAGCAGCGGGCGTCCGGTGTCGACCATCCATTTGGCCAGCAGAAGCATCACCACGGCGGCGCCCCGCACGGCCAGGAAATCTCTCACGAAAATGCAGCTGGCGATGCCGACTCCGGCGAAGAAGCTCAGGAGGTATCCCTTGTAGTGTTGGAAGTCCGCAACCTGCTCCTGGTTCACGTTGTGGACGAACCAAGCCGTGCCCAGAAGCATCAGGAAATAGCCCCAGGCGTTCGACCGTGGAAAGCCGCGCATCACGGCGCGGAACTTGTCCGGCGAGGTCAGCCCGAAGACCGCCGGCGCGGCCAGGATGAGTCCCAGGACGATGGCGAAACTGGAGAGCGAGACGGTGGTCATGGTGCCAGACGAGCCGGAAGGGAAACGGAGGACCAGCGTTTACTCAAGCCCCAATTCCGACCGGCGGACCGGCCTAATCCATCAGGATTGCCGGGGTGCCGTAGAGGGTGAACGAGCCGGCCCGCTCGATCTCCACGTCGAGCAGCTGGCCGCGATGCCGTTCATCGTCGCCGTCGAAGATCACGATCTTGTTGCAGCGCGTCCGGCCGGCGAGGCGGGCGGCGTTTCGTTTGCTTGGGCCTTCCACAAGGAT
>DNDP01000112.1:5849-6086 GCA_003484235.1 Verrucomicrobiales bacterium | reverse complement strand
TGGGCCTTCCACAAGGATCTGGACCCGTTCGCCGATCATCGCGTTCAACCGCGCCGCCGCCGTTTCGTCGAGCAACCGGAGCAGCGTCTGGTTGCGCTCCTCCTTCACGTCGTCGGGCAATTGATCCGGCAGTTCGGCGGCCGGGGTGTCGCGGCGTTTCGAGTAACGGAAAATGTAGGCCTGATCGAACGCCACCTCGCGCATCAGCGACACGGTCTGCTCGAAGTCCTCCTCCGT
>DNDP01000112.1:5393-5619 GCA_003484235.1 Verrucomicrobiales bacterium | reverse complement strand
CGAAGTCCTCGTCGGTCTCGCCGGGGAAGCCGACGATGATGTCCGTGCTGATCCCCATGTTCGGCCGCACGGCGCGGAGCTTCTCGATGATCCCGAGGAACCGCTCGCGGGTGTAGCCGCGATGCATCGCCTTGAGCAGGCGATCGCTCCCGCTCTGCACCGGGATGTGTGCGCTCTCGCACAGCTTCGGCAACCGCCCATACGCCTCCACCAGGTCGTCGCCGTA
>DNDP01000112.1:0-5074 GCA_003484235.1 Verrucomicrobiales bacterium | reverse complement strand
GACCGGCCGTCCTTCACGCCGATCTCGCGCTTGCCGTAACTGGTGACGATCTGTCCGAGCAACGTGATCTCCTTCACCCCCTGCGCGACGAGTTCGCGGCACTCGGCGACGATGTCGTCGATCGGCCGGCTGCGCTCGCTGCCGCGCGTGAAGGGGACGATGCAGAAGGTGCAATGCTGGTTGCAGCCCTGCATGATGCTGACAAAGGCGTTCACCGCGCGCGTCGCCGGACCGTTCACCAAATGCTCGCGAATGCGGCTCTCGCTCTGCGCCTCGGCGTCGGTATCGACGATCTTTTGCCGGCGACCGTACAACAGATCATCCACGTGCTCGGCGGTGCGATGAAATTTCTGGGTGCCGACGACGAGATCGACGCCCGGCAGTTGATCGATCAACTCCTGTCCGCGGCTCTGGGCCATGCAACCCATGAACCCGAGCTTCTGGCCCGGCCGGCTGCGCTTCGCCTCGGCGACGAGGTTCTGCATCTTGCCGATCGCCTTCTGCTCGGCCATGTCGCGCACGCTGCAGGTGTTGAGCAGGACGACATCGGCCGTGGCCTCGGACGGCGCGAGCGCATAGCCGCGGGCGGCCAGTTGCGCCTCGACCGCTTCGGAATCGCGCTCGTTCATCTGGCAGCCGTAGGTCTTGATGTAAACGCTGGGCATGGCCGGGACCGGTCAATCGGGCGGCGAACTTAGGCCAGCGCCGGCGCGATGAAAAGGGGGAAAGCAGCGAGTGCTGGCGCCCTGAAGCGGGCTCCGACTCACCTGCAGACAGACTGTCCTCCTCTTTCCTCCTCGGCGACTTGAACTGGCAGTCTGACTGGGATGGCTCGCAAAATTTGCCGCGAGTATCCTGGCACCATTTGTCCCGTACTCAGCAGCGGAGATCGCCGCGAGCCCAGATGAATCACTCCGACAGCTTCTCGAACAGCCCCTTGTAGATTCGGTCCCGGCTCAGTTGAGTTGCGACGCGCACTTGATGATTGCGCTTGGCGCCTGTCCATTCGCCGGCGTCGTTCAGGACGGGAGCGGCAACCAGTTCACTCGTCACCGAGGCATCACCTTCCAGCAGCCAGGCAATGGTCGCGATGTCCCAGATGACCTTCGTCCATGCGCCCCGCCCGGATCGGGGAACGTCACGGTTCTTCCGAGTTTCGACGTAATACTCCTCGACGTTCTGGTAGAGGGCATCGGCGATGATCGACTTGCCTTTCAATCCTTTCTCCAACTCAGGCAGGGTGATGGACAAGCGGGCGGCCACGTTGGCGGGGATGTGAACCAGCGGCACACCGCTGTCGAACAGGACCTGCGCGGCGGGAATGTCCTGCTCCAGATTAAAGTCATGGGCCCTCCTCCAGCCGTGAGGTTGTCCACCGATCCAGACCATCACAATGCGGTTGGTGATCGAAGGGTCCATCAGGAGCGCGGAGGCGAGATTGGAAGCGGCGCCCAGGCCCACGACGTAAAGCGGGCCTTCCCGTTCTTCGTGCGACAGCTTGATCAGGTGTCGCGCTGCCGGGCTGTCCACGGGGGTGTTGCGATCCGGGAGGTAGCTCCTGGAACCACGGAAGACCAAGCCGTCGGAAGGGTGGTTCAACAGTTTCAGCACGCGAACCGTTTCGTGATAGCTCTTCTCCATCCCTTCCTCCGCGGTCCTGGCGCGGTGATTCTTGAACGGCGCGGCGTAAACGGCCTTGAGGTCGATCCTTTCCGGTGACCGCACCGCGAAAGCCAGGGCGAACTGATCGTCCACCTCATTGAACATGTCCGCATCCAGCATCATCGCGATGCGCTCGGTGGGAGGAGCGAGGGCGGAAGCCGCTGCAGGCGAATTCAAGGCCAAACCGGACCAACCCAGGAGGATCAGGCCGGCCTTCGCGAGGCGGTGCAATCGCGGACGGCGGGATGGGCTGTTGTGCAGGATCTGCATTCCTCGTTGTAGTTCATCTGCGGAACCAGGGCTACCGGAATTACCCACGGGAAACACAGGCACGAAGGGGTTTGTTCGTCGGCCTTTTGCGGGCGGTTGCGCAGTGCTCATCAATGCAATCAGAGGACGCCCACGGCGCTCGCCAGGGCCACGTCTGCAGTGACGTCGAACAGGGCCTTCACACGACCCCGTGCCGCCGATAGCGCCGCGACCATCTGGAATCGTGCTTGTTCATCTGGCCGTCATAGTTCCTGATCTTGACGTTGGTCATGGCCGGCATCGTTCACTCGAACGGCATGCTTGGTTTGAATGCACTGAACCTCAGCAACGAAAGGCAAATCATGGGCACATGGAACCTCGAAAGCGTCTATCACATCAAACAGCAGCACGACACCGGCGAGTTGTTTGGCAACCACTACATCGTAAGCTTTCGATTGCGCTACACGCCGTCCATGGGCGGTTTCAAGGAGATGCCCAGGCTCGACTGGCACGAAGTGATCATGATGAACGAACATCACAAGGGCGAGAGCTGGGTCTTCGAAGCCAACATGTATGAGCACAATCCGCTTTCAAAGACGCTGGAGATCTGGGCGAAACGCTACTTCGAGGCCTACAACACCGCCGCTGGCCAGCCCAACGGGCTGATCAAGGGCAGTTCCAAGCTGATGGACAAAACCGGCCAGCCGGTAAAGATCGAAACCCTGGGGAAGGGACTTGCCTCCAACGCAGCCAAGGCCGATGCCGTGAGAAACTATCTGAAGCGGCACGGCGGCGTCATGTACATCGAGATCGACGACATCCCGTCCGTAAACATTCCCAGGAACGGAGAGCACAAGGAGCGCCTCCTGATCTTCGACTGCGGCGTGGTTGGTGGAGGTCCCCGCACCAGGGCCATTCAGTATCTGGACGTGGATGCGGCGAAGCCCAAAGCCGCGTGGGTCCGCCGCTTTGATCTGTCGCACACCATGACCGGACTGAAGACCACCGGTCTCAGAAAGGTGTCTGCTCCTGTTTCCGTTTCAGCGCCGAGAGCCCCGCTGTTTGGAAGCGGCGAGTGTTGGTAGCCGATCGCCGGAAGGGTGTCGCAAGAGGGGCGCCTCCCGCCATTGAAAGGTGGTTCCCGGTCGGCTGCCTTGAACTTACTTTCCCGGGCTCCGCGTCCGATAACTCCCCAATACCTGATCGCATCCCCAATCGCGAGGACCGCTCGTAGTTTGGCGAGGCATCGGCGGCGGTCTCCGGAGGGGGTGGGAGGCGTCTGCAGACGACTGGCAGGAACACATTGGCATTGGTCCTCTGCTTTGCGAAAAAACGGCCCCCAATGTTCGCAGAAGGCCAGCTCCCATCCAAAGACCTGGCTACACCATTTACAGGAATGCTCCGGTCCCGGCGGGGACCCTCCAGCGATGGGAATGGTCGGTCCACCCGGTTTCGTACGCAAAGGGAGTGCTCGCACCGACGTTGGCCTCCACAGGTTCTACCCTGTGCAGTGGGATGGACTGGGGCGTTCGGGTGGATTGAACGATTCAACGGGCGTCGCGCAATTTCGCCTCGACTCTGAGAGCGTCTTCAGGAGTGTCCACCCCCACCGAATCGTGCTTTACACGAACAACCGCAATTGAAATCCCGATCTCCAGGGCGCGTAGTTGTTCCAGTTTCTCCGCCAGCTCCAAGGGCGAGGGTGGACATGCGACAAGCCGCAGCAGTGTCTCACGACGATAGCCGTAGATGCCCAGATGCTTCATTATGGGAAATGCATCCAACTGGTCTGCCGGCGCCAGGGCTGCCGCGTCCCGGACGAAAGGAATTGTCCGGCGCGAGAAGTAGAGTGCGTGGCCGCGCAGGCTGATGACCACCTTGACCGCATTCGGATTGCCCCACTCGTCTGCGCTTTGGATCTGGGTCGCCGCCGTGCTCATCTCGGCCGACGTCAGGGCGGAAGCCACCTGGTTGATGACCTCAGGGTCAATCAGCGGTTCATCGCCCTGAATGTTGACCACCGCATCACACTCGCACCGTGATGCAATCTCCGCGATGCGATCCGAGCCGCTTGGATGATCGGAGCGGGTCATTTCCGTGCGGCAGAACCGGGACGTGACCTCGAGGATGCGGGCGTCGTCGGTGGCTACAATGATCTCGTTCAGTGAATCTGCCTCCTGGCAGCGCTCAACCACATGCTGAATGAGCGGCTTACCGGCAATCTTGTGCAGCGGTTTCCCCGGAAATCGACTTGAGGCGTAGCGGGCTGGAATGATGCCGATGATCTTCATTCGGGAGCGGTGTAATTGGTGGCATCTTCGCCGTCGAGCTTGGACTTGATGCGGCCAAAGGAAAGGCCCGCCGATTGGCGGGCCTTTTTGGTGAGCGAAGCCGAATCGTAGCTCCTACTTGAGCGAGGTGGTGCGCTCGCGGATCCAGTCCATGTCGACGTTGCCCGGTGAGGGGACGTTGAGGGGGATCAGCTGGCCGCGCTTGAGCACGGGAACCGTGCGGGGATCGAGCCATTTCTTGATCTCGGAATGGCCGTCGGCAAAGAACAGGCCGCCGGCGCCGTTGTGGTAGCTGGCCGGATAGTCCACGAGGTTGTTGAGCATGTCCACGGCCCACCAGGCGTCGTTGATGGAGTCCTCGCGTTCGTCGAGCACCACCCAGGCCTTGGCCGGCTGCGGGCGGCTGATCTCGTCGATCTTGCGGAACAGACGGAATTGACTCTGGCTGCAGTAGACGTTGCCGCCCATCCAGTTGGACATCGAAACGGAGCGGACGCGGTTGTGCAGGCGGCCAAAGATGGTCACCTGGCTCTTGTCGGCCGGGCAGCGGAACGTGCCCGGATTCTTCACGTAGGGGCCGAGGTGGCCGTACATGCGGGTCTTCTCGAAGTTGATGAGGTAGTCGATGTTGACGTTGTCAAAGCTTGAGCTGAAGTCCAGCCAGCCGGCCACCCAGGTGCCGATGCTGCCCGGGCTGCTGCCGTTGTTGGGCGTAATGCGGCCGTTGTTGTCGTCGGCGTACATGACCCAGCCGAGGCCGAGCTGACGGAGGTTGTTGAGGCATTGGATGCCCTGGGCTTTGGCTTTGGCCTTGGAGAGGGCGGGCAGGAGCATGCCGGCCAGCACAGCGATGATGGCGATGACCACCAGCA
>DNDP01000131.1:3647-4053 GCA_003484235.1 Verrucomicrobiales bacterium | reverse complement strand
CGAAGCTGACCGCGCATTTCAAATCGATCGTTCCCGAACTCGCGGATCTGCGCGATCAGCTGGCGGCGGCGAAGAAGGCCCATGCCGATTACGAGGGCAAAATCGCCCGCTGCCTGGTTTCGACCGCGGCCGAGGAACCGCGCACGGTGCGGCTTCTGCCGCGCGGCGACTGGATGAACGAGACCGGCGAAGTGATGCAGCCGGCGCTGCCCGGGTTCCTGACCGCTTCCTACGCCACGCCGGAGGATCGACGGTTGAACCGGCTGGACCTGGCGGAGTGGCTGGTGTCGCGGGACAATCCGCTCACCGCGCGGGTGACGATGAACCGGCTTTGGAAGCAGTTCTTCGGCATCGGCCTTTCCAAGGTGCTCGACGACCTCGGCACCCAGGGCGAACCGCCGGTCAA
>DNDP01000131.1:2511-3349 GCA_003484235.1 Verrucomicrobiales bacterium | reverse complement strand
CGCGAACTCGCCCGGCAGAGCCGCTGGCGCGTCGACGCCGAACTCGTCCGCGACAATGCGCTGTCGGTCGCCGGCCTGCTTGTCCCGACCATTGGCGGTCCCAGCGTGAAGCCCTACCAGCCGGACGGCTACTGGGAGAACCTGAACTTCCCGGTGCGATCGTACGACGCGGACAAGGGCGACGGGCAGTATCGTCGCGGCCTCTACACCTGGTGGCAGCGCAGCTACGTGCATCCGAGCATGCTCGCTTTCGACGCCCCCACGCGCGAGGAATGCGCCGCCGACCGTTCGCGGTCCAACATCCCGCAGCAGGCGCTGGTGCTGCTGAACGATCCCACCTACGTCGAGGCGGCCCGGGTGTTCGCCGAACGCATCGTTGCGGAAAGTGGAAGCGACACCGACGAGCGGATCCGTTGGGCCTGGCAGCAGGCGCTGCAGCGCAGGCCGGACGCGAAGGAACTCGCCACCCTGCGAGAACTCGCGAAGAAACACGCCGCGGAATACGCCGCCGACCGCGAGTCCGCCGAGGCGCTGTTGAAGGTCGGCCTGAAGCCAGCCCCTGCGGGCAGTGATGCCGCCGAACTCGCCACCTGGACCAGCGTGGCGCGGGTGATCCTCAACCTGCACGAGACGATTACGAGGCCATAGGAATGACCAAGGTCAAAACACAAAGTCCAAGGGAAGGCCCAAGGAACAGGGTTCAAGGACGCGGTCCGATGAATGCCACGGCTGCGTCGATCAGCTACCTGCCTGTGGAGGCCGGGGCGAACGCCAGTTCCTGGCAGCTTAGGGAGGAAACTGCTGTTCCTGAACGCAGGAAGACCTTTGACCTGCTGGA
>DNDP01000131.1:0-2379 GCA_003484235.1 Verrucomicrobiales bacterium | reverse complement strand
AGGGAAGGCCCAAGGAACAGGGGTCAAGGCCGCGGTCCGATGAGTGCCACGACTGCGTCGATCAGCTACCTGCCCACGGAGGCCGGGGCGAACGCCAGTTCCTGGCAGCTTAGGGAGGAAACTGCCGTTCCCGAACCCCGGAAGACCTTTGACCTGCTGGAACGCACTGCGATGTTCGGTGAGGCCATCGTCCGCTTCGCCAAAACGATTCCGCGCAGTCCGGCCAACGACCGGCTGATCAGCCAGCTCGTCGGTTCCGGAACGAGCGTGGGCGCAAACTACTGCGAAGCCGACGACGCCGTCTCCAAGAAGGACTTCAAGAACAAGATCGGCATCTGCCGGAAGGAGGCCAAGGAATGCAAATTCTGGCTCCGGATGATCGCCGCGGCTGAAGCTCCGCTGAAGTCCGAGGCGCGTCTGCTGTGGAAGGAAGCCTCCGAACTTCACCTCATTCTGTGCGCGATCTTCCGCAAATGTTGAATGGGTCATTCCCTTGTCATTTGATTTTGGTCATTTGAAATTCATGCCAACATCCTTCGACCCTCTCAGCCGCCGCGCCTTCCTCGGGCGTTCTGCCCAAGGGCTCGGTCTCGCCGCGCTGGGTTCGCTGCTGCCGCCTGGCCGTTCATTGCTCGCGGCCGCCACCGGCGGGCGGAAACGTTGGGATGGCGTCATTCAACCCCGGCATCTGACGCCGCGCGTGAAACGGGTCATCTGGCTCACCATGGCCGGCGGGCCGTCGCAGCTGGAAACCTTCGACCACAAGCCGCAGCTCGCGAAGTTTGACGGCCAGGCGATGCCCGAGAGCCTGACGGCCGGCCAGCAGGTGGCGCAGCTGCAGGGGCAGAAGCTCGTCTGCTTCGGTCCGCAGACGAAGTTCAGACGCTACGGCCGGTGCGGGGCCGAGATCACCGAACTGTTCCCCGGCGTCGGTTCCATCGCCGACGAGATCTGCATCGTGCGCTCGATGACCAGCGACGCGATCAACCACGACCCGGCGCACACGTTCATGAACACCGGCTCGCAGATCGTCGGCCGGCCGTCGATGGGAAGCTGGGTCACCTACGGTCTGGGCAGCGAGGCGGAAGAACTGCCCGGCTTCGTGGTGCTGGTCTCGCAGGGTGTGGGCCGGTCGCCGCAGCCGATTGCCGCCCGCCAGTGGTCGGCCGGGTTTCTGCCGGGACGATTCCAGGGCGTGCAGCTGCGCGGCCAGGGCGATCCGGTCCTTTACCTGCGCAATCCAAACGGCGTTTCCCGGGCGCGGCAGGGCGATGTCGTGCGGGCGGTGAACGAGTTGAACGCGCGGCATGACACCGTCGTGGATGACCCGGAGATCGCCGCCCGGATCGCCCAGTATGAAATGGCGTTCCAGATGCAGGCCAGCGTGCCGGAGCTGATGGACACTGCCGATGAACCGCAGCACATCCGCGAGCTCTACGGCTGCACGCCGGGGGATGGCTCGTTCGCCTCGAACTGTCTTCTCGCCCGCCGGCTGGCCGAACGCGGCGTGCGCTTCATCCAGCTTTATCACCGCGACTGGGATCACCACAGCCAGCTCCGTGAGGAGCTGCCGGTCAAGGCCCGCGAGACCGATCAGGCCTGCGCGGCGCTGATCCGCGACCTCAAACAGCGCGGCCTGCTCGACGACACGCTCGTCGTGTGGGCCGGCGAGTTTGGACGGACGCCGATGGCCCAGACGAACAAGGGCTCGCCCGGACGCGATCATCACAACAAGGGTTTCACCATCTGGCTGGCGGGCGGCGGCGTGAAGGCCGGCTACAGCTACGGCGCCACCGACGAACTCGGCTACCACGCGGTAGAGAACGTCGTCACCGTCCACGACCTGCACGCAACAATGCTGCACCAGCTGGGGATCGACCACGCCCGCTTCACCGAGAAATTCCAGGGCCTCGACTGGCGCCTCACCGGCGTCGAGGGCGCCCGCGTCATCAAGGACATCCTGACCTGACCCGCGACCACCTTTCGATCTGCATGAACATGAAATCAACCAACGCAATTGGCCAGCTGGCCGCACTGCAGCAGTCGCGCCGCATCTTTCTCGGCCGCGCGTCCAAGGGCCTGGGCGCGCTCGCGCTGGCCTCGCTCCTCCAGCCGACCCTGCTGCGCGCCTCCGGACAGGCGGCGTCGAAGGGCAGTTCCGGCGACCGGTGGACCGGCGTGGTGAACCCGCTCCACTTCCCCGCCCGCGCGAAACGGGTGATCTGGCTCACGATGGCCGGCGGACCCTCCCATCTGGAGACCTTCGATCCCAAGCCGCAACTCGGCAAACTCCACGGCGAGCCGATGCCGGAGAGTTTCACCAAAGGCAAACAGGTCGCCCAGCTGCAGGGACAGAAGCTCGTCTGCTTCGGTCCGCAG
>DNDP01000023.1:21534-27067 GCA_003484235.1 Verrucomicrobiales bacterium | reverse complement strand
CTGGCGTGGCGGGACGCCGCCCCCCCCGCGATCCGGCTTCAGGAGGACGTGAACATGTACGATGAGCATCCGCCGATGTTGGGAGGCGGCGGGGAAATGCCAAGCCGCAATCCGCCGCCTACTGGACCAGCAGGATGCGGTAGAACCGCTGGCCGCCGCCGGTCGGTGCCATTTCGGTCGCCTCGCTCGTGGTTGCCGAGGCGATCACTTCACCGCCGAGCGGCGTCCAGCCCGGAGCCTCGAAGCCGTCGCGATACTGCACCTGATAGCGCCGGCCGGGCACTGAGGCCCACAGTACCCGCGTCGTCCCCGCTCCGATCGAGTTCACGGTGATGGCGCGGAGCACCGACGCCGAGTTGATCGGACTGGTGCCGGCGGCGAGTTCGGCGCTTTCGGTCAGTCCGTCCTGATCGAAGTCCGTTGCGGCCGTCTGGTTCAGGTTACCGAAATAGGCCATTTCCCAGTCGTCGGCCAGCCCGTCGTTGTCGGAGTCGGCAGAGGCCAGCGTGACGATGAAGATGTCGCGGTCGAAGTTGGCATCGCCGGGCACGATGTCGGAGGCGAAGCTCTCGAAGACCACCTTGTTGCCGTCGCGGGTGAACACCGCCTTCGAGGTGTTGCCGTCGGCCGACTTGCCGGTCATGGCGCTGCGGGAGAGGAGGATGTTCACGTTCAAGACCGAGTCGTGAAGGAACAGGTCGAAGAGCTGGTTGTCGTCGTCCAGCGCGAGGTTGCCCGCGGTCGAGCGGAAGAGCGCGTAGCGTCCACCCGGTCCGACGGCGAGCGGGTAAGAGTGCGCCCCGGCGGGCGCTCCATCGACGGGCGCCTGCGTGATCAACGCCTCGATGCCGGAATACAGCCCGCGGCGGAATAGCTGCGATCGCGAAGAGGCGGGATGATTGGTGCGACCCAGAATCAAGGCGTCCTCTCCATTCCATGCAAGTGACACAAAATTCGACGTCATCAAGGTGGAGTAGCCGGCCACGGGATCAAACGTGTACGCGCGGACCGACGTCGCCGAAGAAAGATCGCGGCCGATTATCACAAAGCGGGAACCGTCCTCGCCCGGCCGCACGCTGGACAGCACCGGCGCGTTGAACAGCGACGCACCCGTGCTGTCGGCTCCCATCCAGGTGCGTGCGAGAGTGACGAGGTCGATTGCCACCGGTTGTTGGCTGCCGGTCGACACCGGAGCCCAAGGGATGAAGTTCGACATGTCCCTGGTACGAAATGCGAGCCACCGCCCGTCCTCGCTGATCTGGTGCAAGTCCGCCTCGTTCGAGAGTCCATCGCCTCGGTAGCCAAAATAGTAATTGGTGGTGACAAGGCTGTTTTGATTGGACTCCAGTTCATGAAGGTAGAGATCCCACCATGTGCCGATGCCGGCGATGTCTTGGGCAAAGGACTTGAACACCACCACCGAGCCGTCCCGCGCCAGAACCGGCGCGAACGAGTGACCGGCGGCCGAGCCGGTGTTCGTTCGAGAACGGGAAACCAGCCGGGTGTTGTTGAAGACCAGATCGCGAAGAAACACGTCGTCCGCCTTGTTTGTATCAACGGCCACCAGGTTACTGCTGGCCGACAGGAAGCAAACCCACCGTCCATCGGCGGTGATCTGAACCTCCCGGAATCCAAAACCATCCGCCAGCGGCGCGCCGTCTTTGTCCACGCTGACCAGGATGTTCGTGCCCAGCTGGGTGTCCCGCACCCAGAGCAGCGGCTGGCCGTTCGCCCGGTCATCGACCCCCAGCAACGTGCTGGTGAACGCGATGAACCGGCCGTCATGGCTGACGCCCCGCGTCTCCAGTGAGGTGCCGGCCATTGCGGTGCCCAATGTCACCGACGGGTCACGAGGAGAAGCCAGTTCGGTCACTCCGGTCTCAAAGTCATGCACATAGACGTTGCGATGGGGATTGGGATCCAACGGATCGATCGAGGACGGTTTCGCCGTGAACGCGACGAACCGGCCGTCGGCTGAAATGTCGGCCTCGTCGCCGACGACGTCGGTGGTGACCAGGGCATTGGTCCCAGCCACGCGGTCGTAGCGGAACAGCCCCACGCCGACCGCCTGATACAACAGGTAGCGCCCGTCCGGCGTCAGCTTGGGTGGTGCGTCCGAGCGTTCGCCAAAGTTGCCCAGCCATTCGGGCTGGGTGCTGACGAGGGTGGTAGTTTCGGCAATGCGGTCGTACAGGAAGACATCCATCGTGGTGTCGAGGTCGCCGGAGACGAGGTTCGACGAGGAGCTGAAGTAGGCGGTCCAATTGCCATCGGCGCTGATGGTGCCGGAGTCGGAGATGCCGTTGCCGATCTCGCCAAGTGCGCTGTTGGTGGTGATGCAGTTGAAGGCACCAGTGAGCACGTCGTGCAGCCACAGTTGCGGATGCTTGTATGCCTCGAAATCTCCGCCATAAAGCCACCCGCTCTTGGAATAGAGCAACCATCGCCCGTCGGCACTCAGTCCCTGCACCAGGGTATATTCCGTGTTGCCGGCATTTGGATCGTGAAAGGCGATCGGCACCACGTTGGTCGATTCCTGCCGATCGCGCACCACGACGTTCATCTTTCCCAGATCCACCAATTCGTCTCCGACTGGAACATCTTGGACGGTCCGCGCGAATGCGATGTATCGCCCATCGTCACTCATGGCCGGACGGTTCGCGAATTGGGAAACCTCGTCGACCTGACGGACGCTGACCCGGTCCGTAACGCCGTTGACGGCGTTCCATAGGAAAATGGTGTCCATTCTCGCTTCAATGGCATCATTCAGCCAGGAGGCTGAAGCCGGATGGCGCGACCGCCCCAATTCGAACAGCACCCGTTGACCATCCGGGCTGATCTGCGGCCAGACAATGTCCCGGGAAACATTGGTAAGCGCGTTGGCAGAGCCCTCGATCATCGGTTGAAACACGTTGATCAGTCGCATCTGGTCGGTTTGCCGATCCAGGCGATAGATCAGGGTGCGCAGCGAATTGGAGGATGGCGGCATCGTGCCGGCGGGCACCAGGTTGGTGGCCGCGCTCTGGAACACCAGGTAACGCCCGTCGGGGGTCATTTCGGCGGCGAATGACGGTCCATTCCCCGCAGCGTCCCCGCCGTTCCTGCGGCTGATCAGACTGGTATTACCTGCAACACGATCCCGAAGGAAGACGTCATGAGCCCCATTGTCGTCACCGGCCACCAAATCACCTGCCTCGCTGTTGAAGACCACGAAGCGTCCATCGGCGCTCAGGCGTGGCCCGACGCCCGCGCCAGACGACGTGTCGGCCCGGTTTCCAGCCGGTGGCAGCACAGGCGTGGCCCCGGGGGAATTGAGAAGGGAGCTCAAGACGATGCACTGCACCCAGGGCAGCCAACGACGAGACGGGCTATTCATGAACCTTGCCTTTCCTAGTGGATTCGCTTACCTGTTTCCCAGACGGTTTCCAGAGAAGCAAGGTAAGCAAGACTGCGGAATTTGCAATTGAAGAGTATTGGGCTCACGTCATTACAAGGAAACGGAAATGAACCTGAACAAACTCGACAGCCCTCCAAGCAGATCACCCGGTTTTTCGATCAGTGACCTGCTCATCACGGTCGCAGTGGTGGCCCTCCTGGTTGTTAGCCAACTCGCCGCGTCGACCAGAGGCAGTTCGAATTCCCCCGCTGAAGCCTGCCGCAACAATCTGCGCCAGCTCATTCAGGCCTGGCAGATGTATGGTGACAACAGTTCGGGGAAATTGGCACCAGGCAATGGAAGCCACCCTGGCGTAATAGGCACCTGGGTTCGTGGCTGGTTGGACTACAGAAGCAGCTACGACAACATCAACACTGGCCACTTGGTGGACTTCAACGACACTGGCACCTACGGCCATCTTGGTCCCTATCTGAAGTCGCCGAATGTTTTCCGATGCCCTTCGGATTACAGCACCACCGTCATCTTCGGAGAACATCACACCCGCGTCCGTTCGGTCAGCATGAACAACTGGATGGGCGGCAATGTGTATTGCGCTCAGAATCAGTTTCGGATCTACCGTCGATTTGACGATGTCGCCAAGCCTGCCCAGCGATTTGTGATTCTCGATGAACGGGCCGACTCGATCAACGACAGCCTGTTGCTGGTGGACATGGTCGACAGATTTGTGGACTTCCCCGGCTTTTATCACCAGGGCGGAACCTGGGTGACTTACGCGGATGGTCACGCCGATCTCAGGCGCTGGACAGATCCCAGAACCCTCCAAGGCTTTCAGCACGGCACGCTGATCCCACTCAACCAACCCTCTCCCGCCAACCCCGACCTCGACTGGCTCCGGGCGCGGACGACGGAGCTGCGCTGAGCGGGCCGGCTCCGGCCAGCTCATTACGTTTTACCCATTACGCTTTAGGGGAAGCTCCTCCCCCCGCGTGATGCCGATCCAGAATGGACTGACCCACGAGGCCAGCCGGCTTCCCCATTTGCTTTCTTCCCAATCCGTGGCATCCCGTGTTTCATCGGCGCCCACACGCGATGAGCAAGAAAGGCATCCTGTTGATGAACCTCGGCTCGCCGGATTCCACGGCGGTGCCCGATGTGCGACGTTACCTCCGCGAGTTCCTCATGGACGGCCGCGTGCTGGATGCGCCTTTCCCCATCCGGTGGTTCGTCGTCAACTGCCTCATCCTCCCCAAGCGACCGAAGGAGTCGGCCCACGCCTACTCGACCATCTGGACCAGGGAAGGTTCGCCGCTGATCGTCACCAGCAAGAGAGTCCGCCGCCTGCTGCAGGAGCAGGTGGAACTGCCCGTCGAGCTGTGCATGCGCTACCAGCATCCGACGGTCGAACAGGGCCTGGCCGGGCTGGCCGCCAAGGGCGTCACGGACGTCCACCTCATCCCGCTGTTCCCGCACTACGCGATGTCGAGCTTCGAGACGGCGGTCGTCCGGGTGCAGGCGGCGGTGAACAGGTCGTTTCCCGGGATGCACCTCACGCACGAGGCGCCTTATTTCAATCATCCGGACTACATCGAGGCGCTGGTGGCCAGCGCCGCGCCGTCGCTGCAGCCGGCCTACGACCACCTGCTGTTCAGCTTCCACGGCATTCCCGAGCGTCATCTCCGCAAAAGCGATCCGACCGGCAGCCACTGCCTCTCGTGCGCGACCTGCTGCGAGGGTGACCATCCGGCCCACGCGTTCTGTTACCGGGCCCAGTGTCTCAAGACAATGGAGGCCTTCATCGCCAAGGCCGGGATACCCCGGGACAAATGCTCGTTCTCCTTCCAGAGCCGGCTCGGACGCGATCCCTGGCTGAAGCCCTATACCGACTTTGAGGTGAAGCGGTTCGCCGAGGAGGGCAGAAAACGGCTGCTGGTGATCTGTCCGGCGTTTGTCAGCGACTGCCTGGAAACGATCGAGGAGATCGGCGTGCGCGCGAAGGAGGACTTTCTCGCCGCCGGCGGCGAATCGCTCGAGCTGATTCCCTGCATGAACGAGCATCCGCGCTGGATCGCCGCGCTGAAGGGAATGGTGGAGCGCTTCGCCCGAGCGCAGCCGACGGCCGGTGTCCGGGCCGCCTGA
>DNDP01000023.1:20944-21149 GCA_003484235.1 Verrucomicrobiales bacterium | reverse complement strand
TTGCCCCAGACATTACGTCTGCGTATGATCCGTCCCTCGTCCGCAGCTGTCCGTCATCGCGGCTCTGCCCTTTGCGTGAGGTGTGGACGATTGCCGCCATGAATGAAGCCGACACATCGAAGCCCGCCCGCCGCGCCTGGCCGTTGTTGCTGGTCGTGGGCGCCCTGCTCGCCGGCTGGTGGATTTTCCGCACCGGTCCGGTCAC
>DNDP01000023.1:8419-20786 GCA_003484235.1 Verrucomicrobiales bacterium | reverse complement strand
GATATTCCGCACCGGTCCGGTCACCAAACCGACCGAGGAGAAACGCCCGCCGCGCATCGTGAAGACCGTGCAGGTGCGACCGACCACCGAGGAGATCACGGTGACCGCCTACGGCACGGTGATCCCCGCACGCCGGGTGGCCATCGAGACCGAGGTTTCCGGGCGGGTCATCGGCATGCACCCGCAGCTGCGGCCGGGGGGCAGGATTCAGCGCGACGAGGAGCTGTTCACCATCGATCCCACGCTGGCAAAGTTGACCCTGCAGCAGACCGAGGCCGAACTGGCCGGCGCCGAGGCCAACCTGCAGGAGGCCGCCCGCAAGCACCGCGAAGCGGAGCAGCTGGTGCAGGAACGGGTGGTGGCCGAGACCGAGCTGGCCTCGCTGGAGGCGGCGCGCCGCCAGCAACTGGCCGAGATGGAACGACTCAAGGCCCGGCGGGATCGCGACGAGGAAATGCTGCGAAGGCACGTGATCCGCGCCCCCTTCAATGCCCTCGTGCTGGACGAGAGCGTCGAGCTGAGCCAGCGGGTGGACCCCGGCGACCTCACCGTCACGCTGGTCGGCACCGACGAGTACTGGGTAAGCGCCGCCGTTCCCACCGACAAGCTGCCCTGGATCCGCCTGCCCGCAGCCGGAAGGACAGGTGCCTCCGTCAAGGTGGAGTTCGACACCGGCAACGGCAGGATGGCGGCCTACGACGGGGAAGTTCTGCAACTGCTGGGAGATCTCGAGGAAGCCGGCCGCATGGCCCGTGTGCTGGTGCGGGTGCACGACCCTCTCCGGCATCAAACGGCCGCTGGCACGCCACCCCTGCTGCTCGGCAGCTACGTCCGCGTGCACTTCGATGCCGGCCGGCTCGAGGGTGTGCTGGCCATCGACCGCACCGCGCTGCGCGAAGGCGATCGCATCTGGGTGGCGGATGCCAACGGTCGCCTCCAGATCCGCGACGTCGAGGTGCGCTGGCGCAAGGAAGAGACGATCTACATCGACACCGAACTGAGGCCGGGCGAAGCCCTGATCGTTAGCGATCTCCGCGTTGCCCTGCCGGACATGGAAGTCGAGGCGCATCCGGCGGACGAGGCCGCACCCGCGACCGCCATGACCGCCACCGATTCGTGATGGAACGGCCCCCAACAGCCCCAGGACCGCACCCCGGACTGCTCGCCTGGTTCGCCCGGAATCACGTTGCCGCCAACCTGCTGATGCTCGCCGTCGTGGTCACCGGCCTCCTGGTCGCCCGCAGTCTCAAGCAGGAGATCTATCCCACCTTCACCCTCGACCAGGTCGAGGTAAGCATGGAGTACCGCGGCGCCAGCCCCGGGGAGGTCGAGCATTCGATCATCCAGCCGATCGAGTCCGAACTGCGCAGCATGGACATCATCCGGCGCATCCGGGCCGTTGCCCGGGAAAGCGGCGCGTCCGTCATTGCCGAACTGATGCCCGGCGCGGACCGCAACCGGGCGCTGCAGGAGATCACCGCCGCCGTCCAGCGGATCAGCCTTTTTCCCGACGACGCCGAACCGCCGCGCATCTCGCTCGATGGCGGCCGACGTCGTGGCGTCCTGTATCTGACACTGTATGGCGACCTGGACCAGCGGGGGCTGGTGGAGTTCGCCCGGCAGATCGAGGAATCGCTGCTCGCGGAACCGGAAGTGACGCTGGTCGAGCTGCGCGGTGTGCGCCGCCCGGAGATCCGCGTGGAGATCTCGCCGGCCCAACTGCGCGCGTTGAACCTGCGGCTGGAGGACGTCGCCAGCGCGATCGACGCCTCCGCGCTCGACGTGCCGGCCGGCTCGATCAAGACCCGCGGCGGCGACATCCTGCTCAAGACGGCGGAGCGGCGAAACCTGGCGCGGGAGTTCGGCGACATTCCGGTTGTCAGCCGCACCGACGGCACCAAGGTCCGGCTCAGCGACATCGCCGTGATCCAGGACGATTTCGAGGAGACCGAGGGTGAGTCGTACTTCGACGGCCGGCCCTCGATCTGGCTGGCGGTTTACAGCTCCGAAACGCAGTCGCCGCTGACGGTCGCCAAGGCGGTCCGGGCCTTCATCGAGCGCGAACGCACCAATCTCCCCCCCAGCGTGGGCATGACGGTCACCTACGACCGCTCGATCTCCTACGCCGAGCGGATCGAGATGCTGATGACGAACGGCGCGATCGGCCTGCTGCTGGTCGTGCTGGCGCTCGGGCTGTTCCTCGAGCTGCGGGTGGCGTTCTGGACGGCGGCGGGCATTCCGGTCTCGATCCTCGGCTCGCTCTTCCTGCTGCCCGCGATGGACGCCACGATCAACATGATCTCGCTCTTCGGCTTCATCGTGACGCTCGGCATCGTGGTCGATGACGCCGTGGTGGTGGGCGAGGACATCTTTCACCGGATGTCCCAGGGGATGAGCCGGCTGGACGCGGCCGTGGCCGGCGTGAAGGCGATGTCCGTGCCGGTGATGTTCGCGGTGACCACGAACATCATCGCGTTCCTGCCGCTGCTGTTCGTGCCGGGCGAGACCGGGCGGTTCTTCTACGTGCTGCCGTCGGTGGTGATCGCGGTGTTCACGGTGTCGTTGATCGAGTGCCTGCTGATCCTGCCGGCGCATCTCGCCTTCCAGAGCCGCAAGACGCGCGTCCGCTGGTTCGAGGTCTTCCACCAGTGGCAGACACGCCTGCGCATCCGCATCGACGACGCGATCGACCGGTGGTACACGCCGGTGGTCCGGGGCGTGATCCGGCAGCGCTATCTGGTCTGCGGCGGCTTTCTCGCGGTGCTGATCCTCGTAGGCAGCTACACGTTGAGCGGCCGGGTGAACCTCGCGTTCCAGCCGTCGATCGAAACGCCCTTCGTGCAGGCCGAGATCGAAATGCCCTCGGGCACCGCGCTCGCCCGCACGCGGGAGGTGGCCTTCGAGATCGAAGCGGCGGCGCGGCGCACCATCGAACAGCTGGGCGAGACCAACATCCTCGTCGGCATCACCACGGTGCTCGGTTACCGCGGGGCGAACGGTGCGGAGGTCTCCGTCCGGCTGGTCGAGCAGAGCCAGCGCAAGGTGACGGCCGGTGAATTCGCCGGCCGCTGGCGCAAGGAGATCCCCGACATCCCGGACCTGGAATCGGTGTTCTTCGACTACCTGATCGGCCCGGGCGGTTCGGCGGAGATCGACGTTCAGATTTCCCATCCCGAGACGGAGATCCTGAAGGCGGCGGCGACCGACGTTGCGGCCGCCATTGCGCAGTATCCCGGCGTGGAGGACGTGCGCAAGGGTTTCGGCAGCGAGATGCCGCAGTTCAATTTTGAGATCAAGCCCGAGGGCCGCGCGTTGGGCATCACCGCACGCGAGCTTGGCCGGCAGATCCGCCACGCCTTCTACGGCGCGGAGGCTCTGCGCCAGCCCCGCGACCGCGAGGAGGTGCGGGTCATGGTCAAGCTGCCCAGGGAGGAACGCCGTTCGTTGGCGGGACTGGAGGGCCTGCTGATCCAGGCGCCGGGCGGGGGTGAAATCCCCTTGCACCAGGCGGCGAAGATCATTCCGACCCAGGCACCGACCCGGATCGAGCGCGTGAACGGCGCGCGGGTCCACAACGTCACCGCCAACGTGGTGCCCGGCGTGACGACCGGGAACAAGGTGCTCTCGCGGTTCGCGGAGACCGAACTGCCGGCAATCCTCGCCCGGTATCCCGGGCTGCAGTACTCGTTCGAGGGCGAACAGCGCGAACAGCGCGAGGCGCTCACCAATCTCGGCTGGGGCCTGCTCGCGGCGCTCTTTGCGATCTATGCCATCATGGCCTCGCTGCTCCGCAGCTACATCCAGGCGATCGTCGTGTTCCTGATGATTCCCTGGAGCCTGGCCGGCGCGGTGATCGGCCACGTGATCATGGGCTTCGATCTCAGCGTGTTCAGCATCTTCGGGATGATCGCCCTCTGCGGCATGGTGGTGAATGGGGCGTTTGTCATGGAGATCACGCGCAGCGAGTACGAAAAGGCGGGCAGGTCGCCGGTCGAAGCCATCCGGCTGGCTGCTCAAAGGCGGTTCCGGCCGATCCTGCTCACGGCGGTGACGACCTTTCTGGGGCTCGGACCGATGATATTCGAGACGAGCATCCAGGCCCTGTTCCTCGTGCCGATGGCCATCTCACTCGGCATCGGCACGCTGGTCTCGGCGGTGGTGGTGATGACCTTCATCCCGGCATTGATGGTGATCGTGGAGGAGCTGGGCATCGAACGGATCACCTCGACCGTGCAGACCGAGCCCGAGGCGACGCCGCAGCAGGTGTAGCCACTCCCACGCACGCAGACCGGGCGGCTGCGCGATCAGTCCTTCCCGCGAATGCCAAACAGGTGCTGGGCGCCGCGGATCACCAGCGTCTTCCCGGCGATGGCGGGCGTCGCCATGCACATCTCCTCCAACGAATTCACGTGCAGCAGCCGGTACTCGTCCCCGGCCGCTATGACGTAGGTGTCGCCATCCTCGCTGAGGCAGAAAATCTTTCCGTCATAGGCCCACGGGGATGCAGTGAATCCGGCGATGCCGTCGGTCTTGATGCGCTGCTTGTCGTAGATCTCGGCTCCGGTCCGGGCATCGTAGCAGCTCAGGAAACCGAAATCCCAGAGGGTGTAAAACCGGCCGTCATGCAGCACCGGCGTGGGATTGTAGGGCGCGGCATTTTCGCGGCGCCATGCGATGAACTCGTTGGAAGTCTCCCCGTCGGGCAGACCGATGTCACCGGCGGCACCGGGCCTGATCGCGTAGACCGGCTTGAGGACCCTGTGCTTGTCACCCACGTAGCCGGCGCAAACGTACAGCAGCCCGCCGTCGGTGAACGGGGTCGGGATCACGATCTCCGACATGCCGGGACCAAACTCCCAGAGCAGCCGCCCCTCAAGATCGTAGGACCGCGTCCGGTTCACGCCGGTGGTCACGAGCTCCGTCCGCAGTCCGTTTTCCCAGACAAACGGCGTGCTGAAATTGCTCGGTTCGTCCCGCTCGACACGCCAGACCTCCTTCCCCGTCCGTTTGTCCAGCGCGACCATGAATGACTGGTCCTGATTATCCCTTACGATGTAGATCCGGTCCCCGTGAAGCACCGGCGAGGATGAAGTGCCCCAGCCGTAACGCATTTCGTGGACGCCCAGTGATTCAGACCATACGAGCCGCCCCTTCATGTCCAGGCAGTAGAGACCGGCGTTGCCGAAGAAGGCATAGACATGCTCTCCATCGGTGACCGGCGTTTCCGAGGCGTGGGAATTTTTCAGGTGCCGCGGTCCCGGTGGCGGACCCGACCGGACGACCGTCTGCCAGCCCAGCTTCCCATTGGAAAGAGCATAGGCGAGGACCCGCCACTGGTGGACGGCCTTCGTCGGCGGCCGCTCGCCGCCAAAGTAGAGCCCCTTCCTGGGCGCCTCGACCTCCCCTTCGCTCACGGCGGTGGTCACGATCACCTGATCGCCCCAGATGATCGGCGACGACCAGCCCATGCCGGGGACGGCGGTTTTCCAGGCGATGTTCGTGCCGGCGCTCCAGGTGTCCGGCAGACCGAGGTTGGTGGAGACGCCCCGGGCACCTGGTCCACGAAACTGGGGCCAGGCATCCTGGCCGAGCGCGGACAGCAATGACGTGCACGCGGCGGCGGTGCAGAGCAACAAGCGGCGAAAGCTGTAAGCCAACATGACGGGTCAACGGGTTCGGGGAGAAGCTAGCAGCTCGACGCCGGTCAGGGAAACCCTCAACTGGCGGAGGTGCGCCGACGGCAGATTGCCTGCGACCCCGAGTGGCGCGGCGGAATTCACTTCTGCTGGGAACCACGCCCGCGAAGGATTACGCGACCGCCCCCCTGCCGTCGTTCTTTCCGTCACCCGGCTCCTCAGACGTCACGTTGCCGGCCGAACCAGGAGCGTCGGCAGGCGGGGTGAGATCAAAGACATCGCTCTCCCGCATCCTCGTCTGCAGGGCGATCGCCTTCTCCAGTGTGGACTCGGCGGCCTGCTTCAGCTCGGGGTGCAGCTCGAACTCCAGCAACCGCCGGGCGGCGGTCGTCAGCGCATCCACGGGCTCCTGCAGCTGGCGGCGAAGACCGTTGACCAGGGCGCGGCTCGACCGGTTGTGGTTCAACGTGACGAACCGCGTGTTCATGGCGTCGCCTTCGAGACGCTGCCGTTCCATCGACACCACCTGCAGCTCGGACTTGAGCCGGGCGATCTCGACCACGCTCTGCTGTGCCTGGTCGCGAACCTCGCGACGAATGTCCGCCAGGGCACCCTCCAGCCGCTGCTCTTCGCGGGCCGCCTGCTGGAGCCGCTCGTCGCGCTCGGCCAGTTCATCCTGGCAGTCACGCAGCCGGGCGGCCATCTCAGCCGAGGACTGTTCGAACGATTTCCGGGTCTCTTCGAAGGCGGACTGATACTGTTGAAGCCGGGCGCTGAAGTCGCCCGCCGCCTGAACCTGTTCCTCGGCCAGTTCGCGGTCGGCGATCTCCTTGTCGAGCTCCGACTGCAGACGGGCCAGGGCGTCCTGCCGTTCGCGGAGCGCCTGCTCCAGTCCGGTGATGCGTTCCTGATAGCCCTTCTCCGCCTCCACCAACTCGTCGAGATTGTCATGGAGTTCACGCAGCTGCGCCGAAACGCCTGAAGATCTCTGTTCGACATGCCGGCGGTCGTGGCGCTCCTTTTCCAGCTGCACCGCCAGTTTTTCCAAGGCCGCCTCGTGGCTCTCCGCGCGCTGCCTGAAACTGGCGATCAACTCGAGATTCTCCTTCTCGGCCTGTTGGAGCCGACCGAGCTGCGAAAGGGATTCCTGCACCTGCTGCCCGGCGGCACGGGCCCGCTCCTCGAAGCGCCGCCGTTCTCCCCGCTCCGCCTCAAGGTGCTCCGTGACGCGGACCAGCGATTCCTCCTGCGCCCGCAGCTGCTGTTCGAGCTTGGAGACGCGGACCTGGTTTTCCTTCGCCGACTGCAGGTGATCGGTGACCTCGGCGCGGGCGGCATCGAGGTCGGCCGCGAGATTGGCGGCCTTCTGTTCGGCCTGGCGCCGGAGCGTGCATTCGCAATCGTGCGCGTGCCTTTCCTGCTCCAGCAGCTGGTCGCGCTCCTTGAGCTGCTGTTCCATCCCGCCGATGCGCTCCTGCTGATCCTTCTCCATCTGGAGCTGCACGCCCAGTTCACCCCGGAGTTCCCTGAGCTGCGCCGAAAGCCCGTTGGCGCGCTGCTCGATGCGCCGGCGCTCGCCCCGCTCGCCTTCCAGCTCGGCCGCGGCACGGGCCAGCTGACCCACCGTGTCCTTGACGCGACGTTCCATGCCGGCAAGTTCGCCGGCATGCGCGCGGCGCTGTTCCTGAAGGAGGGCAAGTTCGGAAGACAGGGCCTGATTGGTCTCCGCGAGCGACTCGTGCTGCGCGTCGAACGTCTTCAAGGTGGAGCCCTGGCGGTCGAGCTCCGCGCGGCAGGCGTCGAGTTCGGACTGCAGCCGCTGCGTGAGGGCTTCGAGCCCCTTCTTCTGTTCACCCGCCTCCGCGAGCGCCTGCTGATGGGCGGCGACCTGCTCATGTGCCCGTTCGATCTCCTCGTGAAGTTTTCCAGCTTCCGCTGAAATCTCTTCTCCGGCCAGCTGTGCCTCGGCCAGCTTCCGGTTCTCGCTCTCGGCTGAAACCAACGAGGCCTCGAGCCGGGACACCTTCTCCTCCAGCTCTTCCTTGAGGCGATCGCGCCGGGCGACCGCTTCGTCCAGGGACCTGCCGGATTCGGCCAGTTCGCTGCGGAGATCCTGAAGCCGTTTTTCGAGTTCGGATTTTTCGCGCCCGAACTGGACGGCCTGCGCCTGTTCCTTCTCCAACCGGGCGGCCAGTTCCTTCAATTCCTTCTCCAGCTGCTCCCGCCGCCCGGATTCCCGCTGGGCGGCAGCCGCAGCGAGTTCGGCGGACTCCATCGCACGGGCGAGTTCGTCCCCGCGATCCTCGTCGACCCGGCGAGACTGTTCCGCCTCGGAGATGCGGGCGTTCAACGCCTCGCGTTCGGCGCGCTCGCTTGCCAGCGCCTCGGAAAGCATCCGGATCTCAACCTCGTTGCCCTCGATCTTCGCCTGCAGGTCGGCCTTCTCCACCTCCCGGACCTCCAGTTCCTCGCGCAGCTCGTCGGCGAGGTTGGTCAACGCCTTCAGCTCCTCCTGAATTTCGGCGCTCGCTTCGGCGAACGGCACGCGCAGCCCCCCATTGGGGACCTTTCCCTTGGGCTTCTCGGGGGCGGCGGGCGGCGGCGTCCTGGCGGCCCGGTCCTCCATCAGCTGCTGGACCACCTGCTCGAGCTGCAGCCGCTGCTGGCGTTCCCGGAGCAGGTCGTTTTGCAGCCGGAGCATCTCGGCTTCACTCTCGCGCATGCGGGAGATGAGCTGCTCGCGCTCCCGCCGGCCGGACAGCAGCTCGGCGTCCAGGGCGGCACCCAGGGCGTCCGGCGTGATCGGTTCACCGTTGGCAGGTTCCGGCTTCACCAGCCAGCCGGTGACCTCGTTCAGCAGGTTGGCTTCAAAGTTTTTGCTGTAGAGCGCCGTTCCTCCGTTGGCCGGCGGCTCGCCGTTCCCTTCGCCCCGCCCGGGCGGAAGCAGGTTTTCCATGGTTTGCTCCTCTCCGTTCATTTCCTCCCCGATGTCACTCACATTCAAATCCTGCGTGCGCTCGATCCCACGACCCGGCTCATTGCGCAGACTCAGAGCCGACCGCATCCCATGAGGGATCTGCGCGGCATTCAATCCGGCCGAGGCGGCGGGCTCGTTGCCGACCGAGGCGGCACCTTCAGCGGAATCCGAACCGACGGCCGGTTCGGCGGCCCGGCGTTCGAAGCGGCTCTTCATGGCGAGGCTGAGCCCGCGGACCGCCAGCTCGACAAAGATGAATGGCCGGGTGATCAGTTCGTCCTCCGAATTCAGGCTCTCCGGAACGGCGTTCTCGAACTCGCTCACGCCGCTGACGTACAGCACCGGAACCCTGGCCACGTCGGCATTGGCGCGGAGGTGTGCCGAAAAAGCGAAGCTGGCGTCCTCGACGGCCAGATTCACCACCACGAGATCGGTGACCGTTTCCACCACGTGCCTCAGCGCCGAAGACGTATGGGAGAACACCTCAAATTTCAACCGGATCGACCGGAGGGCGCTGCACACCACCGAACGCGACACCATTTCATCGTCAATGACGGTCGCCTGCAGGTCGCGGTCCGGCGCCCCTCCGACCATCGTGCCGCTGCCCGACAACAGCCGCAGAACTTCCGCCGCCAGGGAAACCGTCCGCACCGTTGAGGCCGTTGCATGGTCCGGAGTTTCGCTGAGCAGTTTCAGCAGCGCGCCCAGATGTGTGGCCAGCCGTACGATGTCGTAGCGACCCTCCAACATGGCGAGCTTGACGACCAGCTGCACCTTGCCCCGGAGTTCGCCGTAGCTTTGCGCCAGTTCCACCTGGTTGCTGGCGGCCAGGTGTTCCATGTGCCGGCCCAGACGGTTGATGCTTGCCTGCAGTGGCGATCCGTCACCTTCGTTCGCGCCCACTTCCATGACTTCTGCAGGCAGCGCTTCACCGCCAAGGAGACTGGCTCCGACATCGGCGACCATCTCGTCCATCGTGATGCTGGTCAGATCAAACACGCGCCAGGCACCCGCCTTCGTCGCCTTGCGGGTGAGCCGAAGTGCGCCGGAACCGGCGAGGCCGTAGATGGGCAGATCGGAAAAGTCGGGATCGCGCCTGATGTCCTTGATGACATCCACGCTGTTCTCCTCGGACAGGCACAGATCAAGCAGTACCGCGTCAAACTGCGAACGGCGAAGCTTGTCGAGCGCGAGTCCGCCGGTACCGGCGGATTCCACCTCGAGGCCGATCATCCGCAACCGGTCCAGGATGGCCAGCCGGTTGGTGGGATCGCTCATGACCAGAAGCACGCGCGCTGCGGAGCCCGTAATCGAAGGCAACCCCTGCCCGTTGGAGGTCATCGCAGTTGGGTTTTCAGCGCCCATATTCCAGATCTTTCAGCATTGTTTCCAGTTTCCCCCGGCTTCACGGCCAGAATCACCCGTCACGCCCGCACTCGATTGACAGGATTCACCAAGAGACGCACCGAGGCAGGGACGCAGAAGCCATGCCGCCATTGCCACAATGGGGCGCCGTTCACCTCTGATCCGAATCCCTTCGCCAAGCGTCGGCAATTCGACCCGCCCGGGACCTTCCCCATGGGCCGGTCAGGTTGGATATCGGAAGATACGGGCCGAAGCTGAAATCGGCGGTGAACCCTCCGGCGGCGAAGTTTGGGACAGGCGGGACCCAGAATGAGACGCGGGCCCCAAAATCGGGAAGCGCAGGTTCCGCTGGACGGCCGGGTGGATCGAAGAATCCTGCACCACAGGACTTTGTTCTCCGCGTGACAGAGAGCGACCGATTTGGAGTCGCATGGTCATCCCGCAGCGGGCATCGTCATCGGGTGACGGGATTGCTTCAGGAAATGATCGTAAGCGCGAGTCTGGGAGCGTTGATCGGCACGATCAGGCAGTGGAACGAGCAACGGGAAAGATCCAAGGACGATGGCTCCGCGGGGCTGCGCACCTTCGCCCTCTGGGCTCTGATTGGAACCGTGTCGGCCTTCATCTCGGACCAGCACTTCAAGCCGACCTTTGTGATCGCCCTCACCTTGGTGGGCGGACAGGTCATTCTTCGGAGCGTGGTCGAACGGTCGGAATTCCGTGTGGGGTTCACCAGCGCCGCCGTGGCGATTCTGACCTTCCTGGTGGGGGGCCTCGTCCACTGGGGACACACACAGCCGGCGGTGATGCTCGCGGCGCTGACGGTACTGCTCGCGGGATTGAAGCAGCCGATCCATGGCTGGACGCGCAGGTTCAGCGATCGGGACATCCGCTCAACGCTTCAGTTTGTGGCGATCACCGGTGTCATCCTGCCCCTCGTGCCGGACAAGGGCTACGGACCGTATGCCGCCTTCAATCCCTACTCGATGTGGCTGATGGTGGTGCTCATCTCCGGGCTCGGATTCGTGGGCTACCTGCTGATGCGGCTGCTGGGACCCCAAGCCGGCATCGTGCTGAGCGGGGTGGTCGGCGGCCTCGCGTCAAGCACGGCGACGACGCTGGCCTTCAGCCGGCAGAGCCGGGAAGACCCGGTGCTGAGCGGAAGCTACGCGTTGGCGGTGGTGCTGGCATGCACCGTAATGTTGGGGAGGGTCGCCGCCGTGCTCGGCACGCTCAATCCGGGCCTTTTCGCGGCCGTCTGGGTGCCGTTGGCGATCATGTCGGTGCCGGGACTGGGTTACGCGGGTTGGATGCTGATCGTGCACCGGAAGGGCCGCGGAGCGTCCAAGACGCTGGAGCTGGCCAACCCGCTCAGTCTGGGCATGGCCGTGAAATTCGCACTGATCTACGGGGTGGTTACCCTGCTGGTGAAGGCCGTTTCGCAGTCCGAGGTCACCACCGGCCTGTTGGCGGTGAGCTTCGTTTCCGGCCTCACCGACGTCGATGCCATCGCATTGTCGATGGTGGACAGCGTTCGCACCAACAGTCTGCTGCCTCCGCTGGCGGCCAAGGCCATCGTGATGGCTGCGGTGGCCAACACCATCATGAAGGCCGGCATGGCCGTGGCGCTCGGTTCGCCCGTGGTGCGCCGCAACGTCGGGATCGTGCTCGGACTGACCGCGACCAGCGGAATCGCGGCGGTCCTGACCATGTAAGTCACCTGCCCGACAATGCGGTTGCAGAGCGGGTTGTCGCCGACCAAACTCCCCCGTCCATGAGCGACGCACCCAACTCCGTCGGAAGCAAGGCCCCCCCGTTGGCCGGCATGCGCCAGGATTACCGCCTGGCGGCGCTTGAAGAAGCGACGCTGGCGCCCGATCCCTTTGACCAGTTTGAACGCTGGTTCAAGGAGGCCTGCGACGGCGGCGTCATCGAACCCAACGCCATGAGCCTCGCCACGGCAGCACCGAACGGCGAGACGACCATCCGTACGGTGTTGTGCAAGGGGGTGGACCGGCAGGGCCTCCTCTTCTTCACCAATCTGGAAAGCACCAAAGGCCGGCAGATCGCCGCCAATCCCAACGTCTCGGCGGTGTTCCCCTGGCTGAAGCTCGAGCGCCAGCTCATCGTCAACGGCCGCGCCGAAAAACTGGCGGCGGGCGAGGTCCTCAAGTACTTCGTCACCCGCCCGTTCGACAGCCGGATCGCGGCGTGGACTTCACAGCAGAGCAGCGTGGTCACGACCCGGAAGCTGCTCGAAATGAAGTTCGCCGAGATGAAGCGCAAGTTTGCGGACGGCGACGTGCCGGTGCCTTCGTTCTGGGGCGGATTTCGGATCATTCCCCGGACGATCGAGTTCTGGCAGGGAAGGCCCAACCGGCTGCACGAC
>DNDP01000023.1:0-8213 GCA_003484235.1 Verrucomicrobiales bacterium | reverse complement strand
TAGTGCCACATGGCTTCGATCTGCCGGAGCCCGTCACCCTCGAAAACGTCAAACAGCGGGCTGCGACCCTGTTCATCAAAAAACGCCGGCATCTTGGAAGATGGATCGACAGCCAATGGATTCAACATCCAGCGCACGAAGTAGTCGTGCCGAAGCCGGTCGGCTGTCAGGGCGAAATTGACGCCTGCGCTTTCGAACACCTGCGGCATCCCCGCCGGCCCGATGCCGTGGCAGGAGATGCAGGAGAAACCGCCTTCCGCGCCAACCAACCGGTATCCGATTTCAGCAAGCCCCTCATCGACGGGCGGCTCGTCGGAACTGGTGGCCGGGAATCCGTGCAGATTCGCCAACCCGCGGGCAATCCCCTCGGCGTAGGCGGGAAATCCAGGCATGCGCGCCGCGATCCACGGTCGTGGCTTGTTCGCAATCCGGCCAGCGATGATCTCGCGGGCGTACTCCGGCCTGAGTTTCCCGCCCAACAGCTCCAGAGGCGGCACAAGATCGATGCGGCCGTCGTGGCATCCGGCGCAGTTCAGCTTCTCAACCTGCCGGGCGGCATATTCGGAGTCCACGTGGCGCGAAAGCGATTCGAGCCCCTCCGCGGCGAAGGCCTGCAACGCGGCACGCTCCTCCTCGCTGAACCCGAAATGCGGAATGCCGGTGCCAGCCGGTTCACTGACGGCGAGACAGCCCTGCTCCCAGGAGGCGAGGTCCGCCGCCGACCGCGTGCGAAAACGGTTTTCGAGCTTTAGGGCATGACAGTTCAGGCATCCGGAGGTCTGCACAAGCTCGCGACCCAGCGGTGCCAGTTCGGGTCGCGGAGCGGTCTCAGCCGAGGCGACGCCATCACCTTTGAGTAAGGCCGCCAACTTTCCCGCCTCCTCCGACGTGAGGGCGAAATCCGGCATGCGAATGGTCCGAAAGTGCGCGTTCGGCGACCGAAGAAACCCGGCCAGCGCTCCCGGCGTGAATTTCCTTGGCACATGCGCGAGCGAGATTCTTTCCGCGTCCGTCCCAGTCGCACCCGGCTCTCCGTGGCAGGCGTCACACCGAAGTTCGGTGTAAAGTTCGCGGCCTGCCGTGAGAGACGCGTCATCCGCAGGTTCCGCAACGAGAGACAGGTCAGGATCGGTCAGGGTCGCCAGAAACGCTCCCACGGCCTCGGCTTTGACCACCGCCTCCCCGCCGTGAAACATGCTGGGCATCCGCGCGGCCGAACGCTCCGCCCGGGGATCAGCGAGCCATTGGGCGAGCCACGCCGGTTGACGACGTGATCCGATGCCGGTGAATGCCGGTGCGTCGAGAGAAAGTTCCGCAATCCCCCCCGCCCCGACGGCATGGCAGTTTGCACAGCGGTGCTCGATGAACAGCGCGCGTCCCCGGGCACGCAGTTGTGCGGCCCGCAACGCCTCATCCGGCCCGTGGGTGATCGCGGCCTGCGGGATGGGCTGCGGATGGGAATCACGCGCCACCCAGAAGAGTCGCACATGCGGTTCCCCGGTGGCGGCAGGAGTGTAGTTCAGCACGAACTCGTTCGGCCCCTTGTTTAACCGCACCCGGCCGCCCGGCTCAGTCATTGCGCCGTCACCCTCCGCCCGCAATGCTTCCCGGCCGTTGATGTCAAGGGTCAGCGAGCCATTCACCTCCGCCTGGAAGGAATGGATGCTTCGCAGTTCAACGGATACAAAGCCGCGAAAGGTAGCCGTGAACGGACCGGGCGCAATGAAGGGCGTGGGTGTTTCGCCTTCCGCCACGTGCAGCCAGAAGTTCGGCGCCACGAACACGTCGGACTTGCCTCCGCGCTCGATGCTCAAGGCGACGCCCGGTTCGGGAACGGCAGGCGCAGCGAACAGCAACGCACCCGACAGCAAGCCGGCTGCGGCGATGGGGAAAAGTCGGATGTTCATTCTCGGGTCCGCGCCTGGCAGACAAACATGTCCGAACGCAAACGACGCTTCAAGCGGCGGAACGCCCCGCCACTGTCGGTGACGATTTCCGGTCGGCCGCGAAACCTTTGCAGCTCGCATGAGGATTCTTCAATCCGGCGTGTGAATTCATCCACCGGGTCGGCGGCGAGATTGGGATTGCCCGGTCCCTCCAGCAGGATAGACTGCTGGCAATCCAACCAGACCCCATCCTATGTATTTCGGCGTAGATTACCATCCGGAGCAGTGGGTTTACCCTCATGCTGGCACCAAGGAGAAACCCGAATCCCGCTGGGAACGCGACGTCGAGCTCATGGTCAAGGCCGGCATCAATGCCGTGCGCATGGGGGAATTTGCCTGGGCGCTGTATGAGCCGGAGGAGGGCCGTTTCGATTTCGAGTGGATGCGCCGGGCGATGGATCTCTTCCACGAGGCGAAGATTCAGGTGGTGCTCGGCACGCCGACAGCCGTTCCTCCGCTCTGGCTAACCCGCCGGCATCCGGAGATCCTGCCCAAGGACGCGGACGGGCTGCTCTACTACCCGGGCACACGCCACGCCTACTGCCTGAACAGCGACGTCTATTGGGAATTCTCCCGCAAAATCGTCACCGCCCTCGCCAAGGGCCTCGGCGACCACCCCTCGCTGATCGCCTGGCAGATCCACAACGGCATCGGCGGAAAGAACAATGAAATGTCCTTCAACCAGGAAACGGAAAACGACTGGCAGGCCTGGTTGAAGGCGAAGTACGAGACGATCCAGAATCTGAACAACTGCCACGGCAACCGCTTCTGGGGCCAGATGGTCACCGACTGGACAGAAGTGCCGATGCCCATGCGCGCCCCGGAGATGCACAACCCGGCGCTGGTCCTCGACTGGATGCGCTTCTCCAGCGACACCATCGTTGCCTACGTCAAGATGCAGGCCGACATTCTGCACGAAATCACCCCCAAGGCTCCGGTGACGACCAACCTTCGGCCGCTCACCCGCAACTTCGATCACTTCGACGTGGCGGAGGAGCTGGACTTTGTGGCGGTGGACAACAATCCGACGATCAAGACCCGCGTCGCCGAGTCGGCGTGCGAGATGGACATGATGCGGTCGCTCAAGAAGGACAACATCCGCACACCGGACGGGGATCCCGGCTTCTGGGTCATCGAGCAGAAGGCCGGGCAGGTCAACTGGGAGGACGTCAACTCGCTGGTGCGGCCGGGCGTGGTGCGCCTTTTCCACTACCAGCTGGTCTCCCGCGGCGCCACCGGCGTGTTTTACTTCTGCTGGCGCCAGCCAAGGCTCGGGTCTGAAAAATTCTACGGCGGCGTGCTCACCCACAGCGGCCGCGAGGATCACCGGGTTTACAAGGAGATCTCCCAGCTGGGGGACGAGATGAAACTGCTCGACCCGGTGCTGCGCCACACCAAGGTGGTGGCCGAATGTGCGATCCTCTTCTCGCATGACAACGACTGGACCCTCCAGCTGCCCATGCAGCCCAACCGCAACTTCCACCAGCGCGAGCACATCCAGCTGTTTCATTCCGCCTTTCACGACCGGAACATCCCGGTCGAGTTCGCGCGGCCGATCGAGGACCTTTCCAAGTACAAGCTGGTGGTGGCCCCGTCGCTGCACCAGTTGCCGGCCGCCGAAGCCGACCGCCTCAAGCTGTACGTGCAGAACGGCGGCACGCTCGTGGGCACTTTCAACACGGCGCTGGTCGACGGACACCATCAGGTTCCGGACACCGGCCTGCCCGGCAACCTGACCGACCTGTTCGGCATGGAGGTGGAGGAATTCGACCCGCTGCCGCCCAACGAGGAGAATCACCTCACCATGAAGGGGGCGTTTCACACCACGCACCTGCACCCGGCACGGATGTGGTGCGACATCATCACCGCCAGGGAATGCGATGTCCTCGCGGTGTATGCCAAGGACTTCTACGCCGGCCGGCCGGCGATCACGGTGAACAACTTCGGACTCGGCAAGGCGATCTACATTGGCACCCAGAGCCACCAGGACTTTTACTACGACCTGATTTCCTGGCTCCGCGGCATGTGCAACCTGTTCCCCCTGCTCAAGGTGCCCGACACCGTCGAGGTGAGCATGCTGCGGGGCGAGGAGAAGAACATTTACTTTCTGCTCAATCACCAGAACTCTCCCGTGCGCCTGCAGTTTTACAAGCCGGTGCACGACTTCCTCACCGGCGAGTCAATCAGCGGCAAGTACGATCTGCCACCCCACGGCGTCCTGGTCATTGATGAAAAGATCCAGCAGAACAACGCACCAGCAGCCGCAACCACAGCCGCCGCCGCAGCCGGCTGATTCAAGCCCGCCCGCCCGCGTTTATGCCCGCAAGGCCGCGTCCAACCGCGACCGCGTGCTCTCGCAATGGCGTGGGGTCGACCTTCGGGCCGCGGAGATTGCCCAGCGCCCGACCGACCGGCCTGCCGCGAGCATTGTCCGGGGAGTGCTGGGCCGGCTTCGCCTCGATCAACGTCAGGCGGAAACGGAGATTGTTAAGGTTTGGAACCACCTGATCGACCCCAACCTCACGGCCCATGCCCAGCCGGCCGGAATCAACAAGGGCACCCTCTTCGTCAACGTGGACAGCAGCCCGTGGCTGGATGAGATCGTCCGCTACCGCCGCAAGGAAATCCTCCAGCGTCTCCAGACCGCCTTCGGCCACGAGAAGATCAAGCGGATCTCGTTTCGGATCGGTTGAGAGAAAACCAAGCCGCTCAGGCGGCGGCCGCTTCTTCCTGGCCAGCCTGTTCCCGCTTCACCCACACGTAGCGGAACATGATCGCCCGCAGGACGGCGGTAATCGGGATCGCCAGGATGCCGCCGACGATGCCGCCCATCAGCGTGGTGCCGGTAATCACGGCGATGATGATCGTCAGTGGATGCATGCCCACCCGGTCGCCGATGATCTTGGGCGAGATGACCATTCCCTCGAGGAACTGCACCGCCACAAACACGCCCACCACCAGGGCGATCCGCCAGTCGCCAAACTGCACGATGCCGATGATCACCGCCGGGATGAAGCTCATCATCACGCCGAGATAGGGAATGATGCCGAGCACGCCTGTGACGACCCCCAGCAGGAGGCCGTAGTTGAGCCCGATGAGCATGAAGCCGATGGCGGTGAGGGTGCCCACGCAGATGGCCACGAGCACCTGGCCGCGGAAGAAGACGATGAGCGCGTCGTTGACCGAGTTGATGAAGAAGACGAGCTCCTTCTTGATCGCCGGCTCCTGGATCGGCAGGTAATCGGTCCAGCTCCCGGTGATGCCGCGCTTTTCCAGCAGGAAATAAAACAGGTAAACAGGCACCAGCGCGAAGCCGACGAGCAAACCGATCCACGAGGCGGCCCGGCCCAGGCGCTCGAAGACCCAGGCGGTGATCGCCGGCAGCTTGCTGGCCGCAAGCGTGCCCAACTCGGCGGCGCGCTCCTCCAGCAGCTGGGTCGCGGTGTCGATGCGGTTCTGCCAGGCGGAGTTCTCGGACACCTGCTTCATCAGCTCCTTGATCCGTTCCACCATCTTGTCCCAGTAGCCCGGAATGTTCCGGATCAGGTCGGTGATCTCGATGACCACCTGGGGGATGACGGCGGCAAGAAAGATCAGCACCACGCCCACCGCCAGCACGAAGACGGTGATGATGGCCCCCACGCGGGACATCCCGCGGCGTTCAAGATAGTCCACCACCGGATCCAGCAGGAATGCCAGCACGCCCGCGACCGCCAGCGGGAGCAGCACGGTGGACAGCTGCTGGACCGTCCAGCCCACGCCGAAGGCCAGGGCGCCGGCCAGGGCAATGATGACGCCAATCGCCAGGGCCGTGGCGGAACTCCACAGGATGCGCGCCTGCCGCTCGGTGGGTGGTGGAAAGTTCATCGGGATGCTGCGGCTGAATTGACGGGCGGAGTATGGGCCGGGCACTTCATGTTGTGCATTACAATTTTTCGAGGGCATTCAAAGCCGCATCCCCGTTCAACGAATCTGCCGGGGGATTCAATAATTGACACCCCCTGCCCTGCTCCCTAGCTTCTGCCCGTAAATAGCGAGCACATGCCCCGAAATTTACCTTCGGGGCTTTTTGTTGCCGCTGCTGCAGCGATTTTCATATGGCCAACACGATTCTCGTCGGCGCCCAGTGGGGCGATGAAGGCAAGGGCAAGATCATCGACGTCCTCACCGAGGATGCCGAGATCGTGGTCCGCACCCAGGGCGGCAACAACGCCGGGCACACTGTTCTGGTCGGCGGAAAAAAATACGTCCTCCATCTCATCCCCTCGGGCATCCTGCGCCCGGGCAAGACCTGCGTGATCGGCAACGGCACGGTCATCGACCCGATTGGGCTGATGGGCGAGATCGTCGGCCTGCGGGCGATGAACATCAAGGTCGGCAAAAACCTGCTGATCAGCGAAACCGCGCACGTGGTCTTCCCGTATCACCGCGAGCTCGACGCGCTTCGCGAGCTGGGCAAGGGCAAAAAGAAGATCGGCACCACCAAGCGCGGCATCGGCCCCTGCTACGGCGACAAGGCGGCCCGCACCGGCATCCGCGTGGTGGACCTGGTCCGCCCCGAACGGCTGGAGCCGTTGCTGAAGGCCAAGATCAAGGAGAACAATGAAGTGTTCCGCGCGTTCGGCGTGAAGCCGCTCTCCTTCGCCAAGGTCCTCAACGAATACGCCGCCGCCGGCAAGTTCCTGGCACCGTTTGTAGCGGACACGGTCGTTTACCTCCACCACGCCACCCAGCGGAAGGCCGGCATCCTCTTCGAGGGCGCACAGGGCACCTTCCTGGACATCGACCACGGAACGTATCCCTACGTGACCTCCTCCAACACCACCGCCGGCGGCGCCTGCACCGGTTCGGGCGTGCCGCCGCACCGCATGCACCGCGTCATGGGCGTGATGAAGGCCTACACGACGCGCGTGGGCGAAGGCCCGCTGCCGACCGAGGACAAGGAAATCTCCGACATGCTGCACGGGCTCGGCCGCGAGTTTGGCGCCACGACCGGGCGCGCCCGGCGTTGCGGCTGGTTCGACGCCGTGGCCACCCGCTACGCCACGATGGTGAACGGCATCGACGAGCTGGCGGTCACCAATCTCGACGGCCTCGACACGTTGAAGACCATCAAGGTCTGCGTGGAATACCGGATCGGCCGGCGGCGGGTGGAGCACGTGCCGAACAACATCGAGCAGCTCGCCGAGTGCAAGCCGGTGTATCAGGAGTTCCCCGGCTGGGAAACTTCCACCTCCGGCGCCCGCAAGTGGGGCGACCTGCCGCCCAAGGCCCGCAGCTACCTCAAGGCAATTGCGCAGATGACCGGCGCCAAACTGAAGATCGCGTCGGTCGGTCCGGGTCGGGAAGAGACGATCTTTCTTTAGAAGCGATCGCCGTGGCCGCGCGGCGGTTGGAACCGAATCGAGACCGGGACGAGCAAGCGCCGATGAGCCAATCCACACCCCAGCTCAGTGCCGAGGCGACGGCGAACCTGCCGACCCACGTGGCGGTCATCATGGACGGCAACGGACGTTGGGCGAAGCAGCGCGGACTGCCGCGCGTCGAGGGCCACCGGCAAGGGGCGGAATCGGTCAAAGCGGTCGTGAAGACCGCCGGCGAGCTGGGCATCAAGTTTGTCACCCTCTACGCCTTCTCGGTGGAGAACTGGAACCGTCCGAAGGACGAGGTGGACACCCTGATGAAGTATCTTCTCCGCTTCCTCAAACGGGAGGTGGGCGAGATGAGGAAGAACAACATCCGCCTCCAGGCGATCGGCCAGATCTGGCGCCTGCCGGAGAACATCCAGGAGCAGCTGGCGCAGACGGTGCAGGCCACGGCCAAGAACAACGGCATCACGCTGACGCTGGCACTGAGCTATGGCGGCCGCACGGAGATCGTGGATGCCGTCCGCCAGATTGCCAAGGACGTGAAGGACGGGCGGCTCGATCCGGCGGAGATCAACGAACAGGTGATCGCCCACCACCTCTACACCCACGGCACGCCGGACCCGGACCTCCTCATCCGCACCAGCGGTGAGCTGCGGGTCAGCAACTTCCTGCTCTGGCAGATTTCCTACGCCGAATTCGTGGTCACCGAAACGCTGTGGCCGGATTTCGGCCGGCGCGAGTTCATCGCCGCGCTGGAGGAATACTCGAAGCGGCAGCGGCGCTACGGCGGCGTTTGACGGCGGAGGAGGGGGAGCCGGCTCATCAGTCAGCCTCGTTCGCAGAAACTGTCCGGTCCTGGCGACTGCCCGGGTCCTGGGGTGCGATTGGAAGTGGCGGT
>DNDP01000466.1 GCA_003484235.1 Verrucomicrobiales bacterium | reverse complement strand
CACAACCTCGAACATGTGCAACCTACCCCCCGGTTCCGCGTTGATGGAGACGGGTGGATACAAGGGCCGGTCGCGCAGGCTGCCCCGACACGAACTCCACCAGATCCTCGGCGAAAGGCTTGGGCTTCCAGATGACAGAATTGTCTGTGAATACGGCATGTGCGAGCTGAGTTCGCAGGCCTACGACCGGATTGCGGGAAGTCCGAACTCCGCCCGCAAACTGCGCTTTCCGCCCTGGGCCCGGGCACGGATAGTCTCTGCCGAGAATGCAGTGGAGGTGTCCGCCGGCCGGGCGGGCTTGATTCAGGTCTTCGACCTGGCCAACGCCTTCTCGGCGGTGGCGATCCAAACCGAGGACCTCGGAATTTGGGACGAAGACGGCTTTGAACTGATCGGCCGGGCCACCGAAGCCATTCCCCGGGGATGCTCGCTCATGTCGGTCTGAGGACCTGATCCAAGCCGAACTTCCGCCCAACACCGCCCCGTGACAGGCTTCCCACACTCACAACGTTTCGAAAGCGCCATCAAGCGTTTCGACGAGTTGAACGCCGGCGATCCCCATCTCGAACTCGTTGATGGCAAACCGCAACCCCGTGAATTGACCTACGCCCGACGCCTCACTGACTGGGTGCTGCGCCTGGACCCGGACGCCTCGGAAACGCTCCGGCTGGCAGCCCGCTGCCAGCATCTTTGCCGATGGGAGATCCCCCGCACCGATTTCACCATGGACCGCCCGGGCTATCTCAAATGGCGGACGCAGTTGAAGAAGTTTCATGCCGAGAAGTCGGCGGGAGTGCTCACGGATATCGGCTATGACGAAGCCACCGTTTGGAAGGTGCACGCGTTGAATCTCAAGCAGGGGCTGGGGACCGATCCCGATTGTCAGACCTTGGAGGATGCCCTCTGCCTGGTGTTTCTTGAGTTTCAGCTCACCGATCTCGCAGCCAAGATGGAGGACGAAAAACTTGTCAATGCACTGCGCAAGTCTTGGCTCAAGATGTCGGAGCGCGGCCGGGCGGCGGCCATGAAGCTGGAATACACCGACCGCGAGAAAGCATTGCTGCAGGCAGCGCTCCGACCACCAGCGGAGTGAGACCGGCCGCCAGCGGCAACCGCCCAACCCACGCCCATACGGTGCTCTGAGCCTGGGTTTCTGCAGTTTGTCCGGAGGCGTTCAGTTTGCTGGCAGCACTCCCCAGGGTGTGGGAAAACTCGCAGCGGGGCCGCACGAATCATCATTGCAATCCCATTGAGCCCCTTTTCGCGCGGAGATTCGGTTCGATTGATTCATCGACATCGCAGCGCCGTCCGGTATCCTTCAATCCATTGTCTGACAAAAAAACAATGCACGCCGGCCACGAACTGTTGCTCGCCACCAGAGAATTCGCGAGTGACGACACTCGGAAGAGCTGGTGGTGCATCCTCTCCACCGGCGCATTGATGCTGTCCGCGCTGGCGGGGACCATCTGGAACTTTCACTGGCTTGCGAGGCTGTGCTGCAGCGTGCTGGCGGGCCTGCTGGTATTGCGGATGTTCGTCATCTACCACGACCAGCAGCATCTGGCGATCCTGCCCCGTTCAAAGCTCGCCGACGTGTTGATGCGGCTTTTCGGCATCTGGGCGCTCAGCCCCTCAAGCATCTGGAGGAGCTCGCACAACTATCATCACAACCACAATTCGAAACTGCGCAGCGCGCACATCGGCTCTTTTCCAGTGATGACCAAGGCACAGTTTCTGAAATCTTCCCGCCGCAAACGTTTCAACTACCTCTTCATGCGGCATCCGCTCACGATTCTGTTCGGCTACGTCTTCGTGTTCCTGCACGGAATGTGCATCTATCCATTCTTCAACAATCCCCGGAAGCACTTCGACTGTCTGATCGCATTTGGCGTGCACGTGGCGGCGGGAAGCACCCTCGTATGGCTGTTAGGCTGGCAGGGGCTGCTGTTTGCGCAGATCATTCCCTGTCTGATTGCCTATGGCATCGGCAGCTACCTTTTCTACGCCCAGCACAATTTTCCCGACGTCACCTTCAGCGACAAGGCGGGCTGGACTTATGAAAAGGCCGCCATGGAGTCGTCGAGCTTCCTCAGGACAAGCCCGATCATGGGCTGGTTCACCGCGAACATCGGCTATCATCACATCCACCACCTGAACGCCCGGATCCCTTTTTACCGCCTTCCGGAGGTGTACCGGAGCATCAAGGAGCTGCAATCACCGCGGATCACTTCGCTCAGTCCGGTGGACATATATCGCTGCCTTCGTTTGAAGGTGTGGGATGTCGAAACGCAGCGGATGATTCCGCTCAGCCAGTTGTAGCCTTCCTGGGACCATCCGGTGGGCGCGCGCCCTTCAGGATTGGGCTCGACCAGGCACTCAGAACGGCAAAACTTCCCACCGGTCGCAGATCACCACCAATCATCTTCACAAAAAATGACCTTCACAGTTCAACAGATTGCCGAACGGCTGGACGGCGATGTCCTCGGCGACGGCTCGATTGAGATCCACGGCTTTGCACCGGCCGATTCCGCCAGGGAGGGGGATTTGACCTTTGCCGAAAAGGCCACCTATTTGGCCACCGCCGAAGCGAGCCGGGCTGCCGCGATATTGGTGGCTGATGACTGTTCCTCATCAACCAAGGCTATCATCCGGGTCGCCAACCCGCGCGTCGCCGTTGCCAAGCTCCTGCCGCTGTTCTTTCCCGAACCCGACGAACCGGCCGGAGTTCACCCGAGCGCCGTCATCGCCGCCAGCGCAAAGGTTGATTCGTCGGCACACATCGGGCCGAACTGCTCCATCGGCGAGGGTGTCACCCTGGGTGCGCGCTGCGTCCTCCACGGCGGCAACCATGTCCGCCGCGACAGTCAGTTGGGCAATGACGTGGTGCTGCATCCCAATGTGGTCATCTATCCCGGGACCAAGATCGGCAACCGGGTCGTCATCCACGCCGGGAGCGTCATCGGATCGGACGGCTACGGATACGTTTTTGATGAGGGGCGTCATCTCAAGATGCCGCAGGTGGGTCAGGTCATCATTCACGACGACGTCGAGATCGGAGCCAACACCGCCATCGACCGGGGAGCGCTCGGGCCGACCGTGATTGGACAGGGCACCAAGATCGACAATCTCGTGCATGTGGCCCACAACGTTGCCTTCGGCCGGCACTGCCTCATCATGGGTCAGTGCGGTTTTGCCGGCAGCACGCGGCTCGGCGACTACTGCGTGGTCGCATCCCAATCGGGTGTGGCGGGGCATCTGAAGCTCGGAAGCCAGTCGATGATCGGCGCCAAATCCGGAGTCATGCGGGACATCCCGGACAAGGGAACGGTGCTGGGCATCCCCGCCCAGCCCGACAAACAGACCAAACGCCAGTGGATCGCCCTGCAACAGCTGCCCGACCTCCTGAAACAGGTGCGGGATATGCAAAAACAGCTGGCCGAGCTCAGCGCCCGGGTCGCGGACTAAAACCGGTTTTTCCCCGACTGCGCCTGACCGACTGAATCTCCGAGGAACCGGGATGGGGCCGGGCATCCCCTTCCCGTCCGGGTTTGAATGGTTTGGCCCCGCTCCCGTCCAAGTCCATGTTCAGTGGCGGCTTGCGGACCGCGGTCCGCGAGGCACACTGAACCCGACACGAACATGAACATGAATACCTTTCGATCGAACATCATACTCCCGGCCGCGTTGGCATTGCTGTCGGTTGGTTGTGCAAGCCAGGGCGTCAAGAATCCGTCCGGAGCACCGGTCACCGAAATGCGCGCAGACGAGCGCGGATTTGTCGCCGGCACCGGCATCGAATCCCAGGACATGGTCGCGGTGACCGACCAGATGGCCCGCAGCATCCTGGGCATCCCCGAGATCGCGAACGCGACGACCACACCCCGGATTGCGCTGCTTTCGATCAACAACGACATCCTTGTTCACCGGGAAGCGGGTGTCGTTGTTGATCGAAAGCAG
>DNDP01000242.1:8227-8478 GCA_003484235.1 Verrucomicrobiales bacterium | reverse complement strand
GAGCGGAAGCGGACCTGGTAGAGGCCGCTCTCGGTGTCCAGCCGGTAGGCCGCATACAGGTATTCCCAGTCGAAGCTGGAGCTGTCGGGCACGAAGTTGGCCTTCATGAACCGCGCCCTGCCGAAGGCGTCATACCCGTAGCGCTCCTGCACCGCCCCGGCGGTGCTCACGATGGCCGTCACGCTGTAGTAATCGTGCAGCGCGTAGTGCCGGGTCGAGGTGCCGTCCCGGGCGATCAGGTCATCCCGGTA
>DNDP01000242.1:0-7919 GCA_003484235.1 Verrucomicrobiales bacterium | reverse complement strand
TGGTCGCTGAAGAACTGGTACCAGACGTTGCCGCCCTTGGTCCGGCTGATCCGGCGGTTCAACCCGTCGAACGCATACATCCCCACCACGCTGCCGTTGGTGACCTTCACCTCGACGAGGCGGTTCCATGCGTCGTACTTCAGGTCGTAACTGCCGCCGAGGCTGTTGGGCTGGGGAACCTTGGTCAGATTGCCCACCGCGTCCTGGGTCGGCGTCGGCCACGCGGTGCCGACGGTCTCCGTGATGTCGGTGATCTCGTTGACCTTGTTGTGGGTGCGGTTCTGGTTGAGCGTGGTGGTGCCGTTGACCTTCTGCAGGTAGCCGGTCGAGGTGCCGTTCCAGTTGCCGGTGGGATCGAAGTTCAGGTCCTCCTCCCAGGTGGGCGTGCCGGTGATGCCCGTATAGGTGCCGTTGAGGTCGCCGCGATCGAGGGTCTTGAGGCGGTAGAGGGCGTTGTAGGTGTAGAACTCGTCCTGGCCGGAGGTGGCCACGGTGTTCTCGCGCCAGTCGCGGTTGCCCACGCGATCGAACCCGTACTTCACCCGCTCCAGGTCGGTGGTGCCTTTCATCCAGCGCTGGTCCTGCACGCGGTCGAACCGGTCCAGCCCGTAGTAGTCGTCCCCCGGATTGCGGTCGCCCGAGGGGGCGGGATCACCGGACTGCTTGACGTAGGTCAGGAACGTGTCGGGCTGGGAGACGTAATGGGCCTTGACCGTGCGGCTCAGGCCAAGGCGGGAGCGACCGATGCTGGAGAATCTGAAACCCATTTTCCTGCCGAGCTTATGGCAGAAAGGCGGCGAGACGGCAAGCGGGAGGATTTGCGGGGGTGGGATCAGAAGTGGCGGTCACCGGGCATTGGTCGCAGAGCGACCCGACTGCCGGTAGCCGTGGGTTTCAACCCACGGGAATGGGTCTTGGCCTCAGCGCGTCGCGTAGCGATGCTTGATCGGGCGATTTGAAGACGAAACGATTGCGCCTCAACTCGACCGTCGCTCCGCGACGGACGGGAACGGGGTCGGCCGACCGTGGGTTGAAACCCACGGCTACCGTCGAAACCTCGCTCCGCGAGGCTTGCCATCGTCATGAGGCGACCGCCACTTGTGATCACACCCGTTCTGCGGAACCTGTCCACCGAGCTCAGGCGGATGCAGCAGCGTAGTGGCGGTTTCAGGGCTGACCGAATGCGGTCCCGACCGCGAGCGGGTGACCGATCAGGAAATCCCGGACGGGCATCCGGCGGCCGCCTTCAAGCTGGAGTTCCGTCACGAGCAGTGCGCCGCTGCCGCAGCCAATCTGGACGCCGTCCGCGCCGGCTGTGATCACGTTGCCAGGGGTGCCTGACGTGTTCTCAAAAACCCGGGCCCGCCAGAGCTTGAGGAGCCGCGGTTGTCCGCCCAGCGGCAACGTGGTGAAGGCGCCGGGCCAGGGATCGAATCCCCGAATCTGATTGAAGATCGCCCGGGCGGGGCGTGACCAGTCGATGCGGCCGTCTTCCTTGCTGATCTTGCGGGCAACCGAGACGCCTTCCGCCGGCTGTGGGCAGGGCTTGAGTTCCCCTGAGACGTAGCCCGGGATCGTGTCGATCAACAGCCGCGCGCCGATGGTCGCCAGCCGGTCGTGGAGCGCGGCCGCCGTGTCGTCAGCGGTGATGGGCGTCCGCGCCTGGCTCAGGATCGGGCCGGTGTCGAGACCGGCATCCATCTGCATGATGGTGACCCCGGTTTCCGGTTCGCCGTCAACGATCGCCCACTGAATGGGCGCGGCGCCGCGGTATTTGGGAAGGAGGGAAGTATGGACGTTGAGGCAGCCGTGGCGCGGCACGTCGAGCAGGGATTGGGGAAGAAGCTGGCCGTAGGCAACGACGACGATCAGGTCCGGTCGCAACTCGCGAAGGGTCTCTATGAACTCCGGATCGCGTGCCCGTTTCGGCTTGTGCAGCGGCAGGCCCAGCGACTCCGCCAGCGCGCCGACCGGGGTGGGGCTCAGTTTGAGGGCTCGGCCCTTGGGCTTGTCGGGCTGCGTGACGACGGCGAGCATTTCGGTGCGTCGGTCCGCACGCAGAGCCTGCAGGCTGTTGCAGGCGAGCTCCGCGCTGCCCATGAAGATGACGCGGAGGCGGTCCATCGCGCGGGAGGCGGGCGCCGGATTACTGGCCGCGATGGATCAGGCGATCGTTGTTGATGCCATAGCGCGACAGCACCCGCTCGGTGGCGTTGGAGAGGTCGCCGGCATCAAGCACGATCTTGCCGGGCGAATCCCCCTGCGCGAACTCGATGATGTGAAAGCCGTCCTGCGGCGACTTGAGGGCGGTTTCGACGTCCTCCAAGTGAACGATCTTCCGACCGTTGATCCGCCGCACGATCAGCGCCCGGATGTCCTGGTAGCCGAGGTTGTAGGGGTCCGGCAGGACGAGCGAAAGGATCACGATGGCTTCCTGCTTCTCGGTGGGGATCGCCTGTTTGAGATAGGCGAGGCGGAAGGGAGCGCGGCGCTGCCAGTCGCCACCCCAGCTCTTGAGGTAGGGAACTGTGAGCGGCTGGAACACGAAGCCGCCGGCGATCAGATACTCCGGTTCCTGATCGAACAGCTCGTCGGGAATCATTTCCTCCTCGAACTCCGCCTTGGGCAGTTCGTACTCGATCTCCATCAGTTTGCCGTCCCGCCAGATGGTCATCGGCACCTTGTCGCCGGCAAAGCGGTTCCGGGAGCCGAGCGCTTCGAGCATGATGCGGCCGTAGATGGGATCCTGATAATCGCCCTCGGGCCCGATTTCATAGCCGTCGATCTTGAGGATGACATCCTTCTGCTTGAGCACCGATTCCTCGCCGAGCTTGGCGAGCGGCTGGATGACGATCACGCCGTGGTCGGTGTTCTCCAGCTTCAGGGCCTGCAGTGTTTCGGGGTTCTCGGCGCGCTGCCAGTAGAAGTTGAAGAATCCGAGGCCGGGGTAATCCTCCTTCTCGCGCGCCTCCAGAATCGAACGGATGAAGGGGGACGGCACGGCGAGCGCGCCGCCGGATTCCTGTTCTTCCATCAGGCCGATGATCCGGCTGCCGTCGATGACGGGATCACCCCAGCCCACGCCCTGGGCTTCGCCGTTCAGTTCGAGGTGCATGAGGTCGATGAACGTCTGCCGGCCGACCTGCACCCGCGCACGGTTGATCTCCATCTTTCGGGCGTCGATCTTGCCCTCGCGCCACCGGAGGATGCGCGCTTCGCCGCTGAGCGGAATCTTGCTCATGAGCGAGGCCGGGCGCATGCCGTCCCAGAATTCGTCCTCCTCGCAGGTCACCAGCGCGAGGTTCGCATGGTAGTCGATCCACAGGAGTTTCCCGGAAAACCACTTGCCGCGCCCGCCCTTCTGGATGCGGACCAGCAGCAGGTCGTTCATCTGGTCGGCCGTCGTGAGGATCGACCGTTTGTCGATCACCACGCCCGACTTCTGGAACGTCTGGCTGCGCCGGGTCCAGGGTTGGATATGATTGTAGCCCTGGCGATTGACCTCGAGAGTGACGAGGCTGCGCTCCCAGCGGGAGAGGTCGCTGCTGGCGGCATCGACGTGGAGGGCGGCCGGGAGCAGGGCAAGCAATAGCAACAGACGGGGGATCATAGGCGGCGGTCGGAGGTGATGCCAAATTGGCTCAGGATGGCCGGGTTGGCCTGGTCGGCGTCGGCCCGGTCGAGACCCTCAAGGTGGTTCATCGGTGAAAACTCGATCAGATGCTGGGCGTTGGTGTTGGTGTCAAACGCGCGGATCACGTCCTCGAGCTTGTCGATGCGGATGCCGTTGATCTTGTCCACCATGACGCGGCCCTTGACCTCGAAGTTGATGTTCACCGGGTGCGTGAGGACCTCGGACAGCATGATCGGCTCGGTGCGCTTCTTTTCCGGCTCCATGTCACGCCTGTAGTAGAGCTCATGGACGATGTCCTGGCTGACGTTGTCCATCCAGGAACCGCCGAGCGTCGTGAGGTAATCCCGGCTCAACGGGGTGAACACCAGGCCGCCATAGACGTAATAGCGGGGCAGGGTGTACTGGTTGCCGGTGGCGCGGTCGTCGGTCAGGACGAAGACGGGCAGCTCGACTTCGAGTTCCTCGCCCTTCCGCCAGACCTTCAGCGGGACCTTGTCGCCGTGCTGATACTCGCTGACCGCCATGCCCATGTTCACGATGTTGTTGCGGTAGGTGATGGTGCCGTCGCTGGCCACCGGGTAGTCGCCGACCTGCAGAATCACGTCGTCCACCTTCAGAAATTCCTTGGTGGCGTCGGGCACGATGAAATCGATGCGGGTGCCGCGGTCCTCGTCGGGGAGCTGGAGCATCTCGCGCAGCGCGGGGTTGAACGTATCGGTCAGCTTCACGCCGGCCTGGGGAAATCCGTGATAGACGCCGTCCTCCACGTCCTTGAGAAAGTGGCGCATGACGTTGGGCGGGATGAAGAATCCGGCGTTCTCCAGTCCGGGCTGGCCCTGAAAGGCGACGCCGACAACCTTGTCGTCCTGGATCACGGGCCCGCCGCTGTTGCCCGGATTGATGGCGGCATCGGTCTGCACGGCGAGCAGCGAACGGTTGCCGATGTTGACATAGGGCTGCAGTTCGATCCGGGAAACCACGCCCCGGGTGTAGGAAATCTGCTCTCCGCCCATCGGATAGCCGTAGGTGACGACGGTCGAGCGGACCTCGGGCAGATCACCGATCTCCAACGGTTCCATGTCCTGGTAGAAGCGCTCGTCCTCCACCTCCAGCAGCGCGAGATCGCAGTCGGCGCCGGCGAAGGTGACGCGCGCCAGGTAGGGCCGGGGATCGCCTGGCCGCTTGACGAGGATCTGCCGCGCCCAGTTGACGACGTGGGCGTTGGTCATGATCTTCCTCCCCCGGATCAGGAAGCCGGTGCCGCCGGAGCGGCCGACGTTCTGCCACTGCCACGGGACATCCCAGCGCGGCGCCTGGGAGAAAACGGTGATCTGGATGACTGACCGTTCGGGTTCGGCGGCCGCCGCCGTCAGCGCGAACATGAGGAGGGAGCAAATCAGGGCTTTCAAGCGGGCTCACTCTGCGGGCGAAGCCTGGACGGGTCAAGTTTGGACCAGATACGCCCGCAAAGGGATGGCATCAAGGCGTACCTGGAGATTGTCAGCCGGCCCATCTACGGTGTTGGCCGCTCAACGGGGCTTCAAGAGGACCCGCGCCGGCGCGCCATCGCAGTTGAGCGTCTTCAGCGGCAGGCAGTTCAGGTCGTATTTGCCCGGCTTCACCTTCGCGAGGTTCAAACCTTCGATGATCCAGACGCAGGCCCGCAGCAGGTGGTGGTGCGTCTCGATGCCGTCCTTGAAGAAACCGCCCACGGAAAGGTAATCGACGCCGACCGTCAGGATGCCGCGCTTCACCATGTAGGCGGCCGCGTCCTGCGAGATGTAGACAAAGTCCTCGACGAACCGGCTGTCCTGCCAGCAGCGCTTCGAGTTGATCGTCTTGATGAGCAGGCGCTCGCCCCTGCGGAGGTTGAGCGGTTCGAGATGCTTCACCTTGATCGATTCCTTGTCCTTGATTTCGACCACGCGGCAGGGGCCGATGGTGGCGTCAAGCGGCATCTGGTCCATGCCGATGCCGTCCGCCACGAAGTGCAGCGGCGCGTCCATGTGCGTGCCGGTGTGGACGCTCATGTGCAGCATCGAGACGTTGCACACGGCGCCGTCGTCCATGCTGATCATGCGTTCGAGCTTCACGTCCGGCTGGTCGGGCCAGTGCGGCGTGCCGGCGTGGAGCGGGGCGGTGACGTCGATCCAGGAGGAGACGGACTTTTTCTTCTTCTTGGCGGGCATGGAATCGGATCTGGGTTTGTGACGGTTGAACTGCGGGCCGGTTTGGCGCTTAGCCGATCTGGAGGACGTCCTTGATCCCGGTGGCCTTGCCGAGGAGCAGGTTGCGTGCGTTGCTGAGCGGATGACGGTCGGTGATGATGGCGCGGACGGCATCCGGCCAGCGTTTCATGAACTCGCCAATATCCCGGATCGCCCAGTCGAAGGCCTGCCGGCTGGCGTTCACCGTGCCGATGGCGACCTGGTTCTTGAGCACCATGTTCCGCATGATCAGCTCGGCGTCGAACGTCAGGTGCGGTTTCGGGTAACCCGGAATGCCGGTGAACACGCAGATGCCGTTCATGCCCAGCACGCGCAGGACGTCGAACGAATTCACCGCCGTGCCGATGGCCTCGTAAACGACGTCGATGTTGCCAATCCGTTCGGCGAGCTGCTCGGGATCGGTTTCAAGCGCGGAAATGTAGGGGACGCCGAACGACTCGACGATCTCCGCCTTCTGATTCGGTTTCTTTGAGCGCGAGTACACGACCGTGTTGAAGCCGGCGATCTTGAACGCCATCGCGCCGAGTATGCCGATCGGTCCGGCTCCGAGGATGACGGCGGTCTTGCCTTCCCCCGATGGTTTGGCCAGCGCTTCGGGCGTGAGCCACGGCAGGCGGTCCTGCACGCGCCAGATCTGTTCGAGTGCCTTCTCGGCGACCGAAAGCGGCTCCATCAACACGGCGACGTCGCGCAGCTCGGCCGGGACTTTGCAGAGGTAAGGTTCCTCATCGACCACGTGCTCGGTCATGAACCCGTGCATCTCCTTGATGCCGCGCTCTCGGAAAGCGCCGGTCGTGCAAAAGTCCGAGCGACCGGAGCGGCAGGGGAGACAATCGGGGGAGGTGCAGGGTCGCCGGACCATCGGCACGATCAGGTCGCCCTTCTTGAGTTTGCTGACTTCGGAACCGACTTCGGTGACCTCGCCGAGACCTTCGTGACCGAGGACAAGATGCTCAAAACCGTCCGGCGGCGAGCCGTAGTCGAACCGGCAGATTTCGCGGTCGGTGCCGCAGATGCCCACTTCGAGCATGCGGAATTTCACTTCGACGTCGCGGGTGAGTGGCGGATTGGGAAGGGTTACCTCTCCGACTTCTTTTCGTCCTGGATTGACGGCAATGGCGTTCATTCTTGGTCCGTGATGCGGGCGAAGAGAATAACTACAGCCAAGCCGGTGGTGGCCAGCCTTTTCTGGAGTGGCGGGCAGCGTGAACGTGGAACCGGAAACCGGGCGGGGTGCGGGGTCAGCGGGTTCCGGCGGCCGCCGGAGGCACGATGCGGCCGCGGGCCCCGGCTGGCAGTTCGTCGTTGGTCGGAAGCAGTCGCTGCTGGGCCGGTTCGATTCCGGTGGAGGGCAGCAGCCGTTGCTGGAATGAATCCCGGTTTGGCGACGGCAGCCGGGGGGGCGGCCGGGAGGCCGGTGGATTGGTGAGTTGCGGATTCTCCGGGAACACCCAGATCGGATAGCCGTACCAGTAGGGCTGCTGGTAAACCCAGTTCTGGTTGAGCGTGTTGTTCCGGACAATTTCGCGGTCAACGTAGTTGGTGGTCGTCTGCGTCAGGGCGGCCCGGGCGCCTTCGGTGAGGAGGATGACCGGCTCGAAGCGCATCTGACCGGTCTCCTTGTCCTCGGTCATGTTGCTCGGCAACACCCACGCCATGCCGATGTAGCGGTCGCCGGCAAATGTGCGGGCCTGAAAACTCTGGGGATAGGCCGGTCGGTTGGTGCTCGTGTTTTCCTGGGGCTTTTCGACGGGCACCGTCGCCTTCTCGGCGGCTGCGCGTTCCAGGCTGACCCTTTCGAGCCTCGCCTGCTCGGCCGTCAACCGGGCAATTTCATGTTCCAGCGTGTCGGAACGGGCATTGGCCGCCGCCACGGCCGCCTCCATGCTGAGCGAATTCTGGCGCTGGGAGTAGAGTCCGAGGCACGCGAGAAGCACGAGGAGCGAAAGGCACGCGAACAGGAGAAGAACGGCAAGATTCAATGTCTTCATAGGCGCTTCCAGATTGAAGACACAATAGCCCGCCGCCGGCCGAAATCAATCCGCCCGTTTTCAGCC
>DNDP01000374.1:3873-13991 GCA_003484235.1 Verrucomicrobiales bacterium | reverse complement strand
TGATTGGGAAAGACGGAGAGCTCACGGTGTCGTTGTTGGAGCCGGCTTCGCGTGGTTTGTCTCCGGCGAATTCCTCCGGTGTGGCGGAGGCGATGTCCGCGACCGACCATCAGGAACTGATCGTACGGGCTTTCGTGCGGCGCGCGCTGAACGCCAACTTCCGGCTGGGAAGCGTCGTCAACGCCGAGGCGCTGGCAGCGTTTGCCGCCCGTTCCTCCAGTGCTGGCGGGCCGGGGGGGATGCCGTTTGCGGGGGCGCCCGAGTTTCGCGCCGAAGCGTTGCTCATGCTCGGTCAGTGGGCGAAACCTTCGCCTCGTGACAAGGTCCTCGGCCTGTATCGCCCGTTGGAGGCGCGCGAAGCGAAGCCCGCTGCCGATGCGCTCGCCGGCCATTTCGACGCCCTGCTGGATGACAAATCGCCATCCACCGTGCGCGTCGCCGCGCTTGATGCCGTGGCGGAGCTGGGCGTTGCATCCGTCAGCCCGAAGCTGGCGGGTCTCGTGAACAATCTGCACGCCGATGGCAATGTGCGCGCAGCGGCGCTCAAGGCGCTGGCGAGGCTGCGGGCGCCCGAGTTCGAGGACGCCCTGGCGGTGGCGAAGGCTGACTTCGACTCGGCCGTGCGTCGCGCGGCGGTGCTGGTCGCCTCGCAGTCTTCCGGCGCGGCGGCGCCCGAGCTGGCGAAGGTGCTGGCGGATGGTGCGCTCGCGGAAAAGCAGCTCGCGCTCGCGGCGCTGGCGCAGATACCGGGCACACTCGCGGACGAGATCATCTACCGGATGTTCCGCCCGTGGATTGAGGGTGAACCGCTGGAGCCGGCTTTGGAACTCGACGTCTTGGAGGCTTCGCGCGCCCGGACTGACGAACGGTTCAAGGAGTTCCTGGAGCTCTACGATCAGTCCGTCGCTTCCGGCGAGCGCAACAAGTTCCACTGGGCGCTCAGCGGCGGCGACGCCGAGAACGGGAAGAAGATTTTCGTCGAGCACGCCGCGGCCGCCTGCTATCGCTGCCATGCGGTGGATGGCGCCGGCGGCGAGGTGGGGCCGAAGATGGACGGGTTGGCAAGCCGCCTCACCACCGACTACATCCTGGAATCGATCGTGAACCCCAACGCGAAGATCGCCGAAGGATTTGAAAACCAGCTGATCGAGCTGAAGGACGGGCGGTTTTTCGCCGGGATCATCAAACAGGAAACGGACACGGAGATCGTGCTGAACTCGCCCGAGGACGGCATCGTGACGCTGGAGAAATCGGAAGTGAAGGGACGGGAACGCGGCGCCTCCGGCATGCCCGAAGGTCTGCAGGACATCCTCAGCAAGTCCGAACTGCGCGATCTGATGGCTTACCTGATGAGCCTCAAATGAAGCGCACGATGAACGCGGCCAGCCAGCTGGGACTACTCATGGTCTTTGCCTCTACAATCGCCGGCGCCGGAGCGGAAGGGCCTGATCGGCTGGTTGCCCTGGAGCGCGAATTTGCCGCCGCTGTTGCGGCCGAAGGCATGAGCCCCGCCTTTGCACGCTTCCTCGGAGAGGATGGCCACATCTTCCGGCCGGAGCCAACGCTTGGACGCGCATTTCACCTCACGAACTCCGTTCCCGGCAGGCTCGAGTGGGTGCCGGAGATTGCCGTGATGTCCGCGGCCGGTGATCTCGGTTTCACCACCGGGCCGTGGCAGTACTTCGCCGACGCGAAGGGCACCAACGCGTCCGGCGCAGGGCACTACCTTTCCGTCTGGCAGCGGAACGAGAACGCAGGCTGGAAGGTCGCTGCGGACATCGGCGTGTCGCATCCGCCCGTCCCGCTGGAAGGACTGAAGCCATCGTTGACGCAACTGCCCGTGCTGTCCGGAGCGAAGCTCAACGAAGACGGATCCTTGAAAGAAAAGCTGGAGGCGCGGTTGCGCGACTTGGCAGCCGGCATCGACCGGCCTTGGGCCGAGAATGCGCGGCTGTACCGTAACGGTCGGATGCCTTACGTGGGTGCGGCAGCAATTCGTGCTGGTCTTGCATCGGAAGGGACACTGACACGGACGAGAGTGGATCGTCTGATCATGTCGGAATGTGGGACCATCGCGTGCGTCCACGGTGTTGGCAAGGTGGCCTTCGAGGTGGTCGCCAGCCGACTGGCATCGGCCGACGCCTCGTTTCTTCAGGTTTGGATCAGGGCGGATGACGGTGGCTGGAAGCTCAAGGCCGAGGTGGCGTTGCAGCTCCCGGACAAGCCGGCCGACTGAGCTCCCGTTGGTTCGAGCCGGGTGTCAGCGCAGTTGTGTCCGCGCATATTGCCGGATGGCGTCGGCGGTGTATTCGGGCAGATCCGGATCGCCCGCGGAGTAGGGTTTGCGGAGCTCGGAACTGACGATCAGTTCGGCGAACCCGGTGTAGGATTCCCGGTTTGGCGTCCAGAACTGGCAGATCCACCGGTAATGCCGTTCGATAATCTTCTGCACTTCGGGCGCGTGGACCGGCAGTCGGCGCTGTTTGGCGCCGAGCAGGGCCTTGCCGATCGCTTCCGCCTCGGCTTTGGAGCGTTCCCATTCCTTCCGGCCCCAGTCCTTGACGCGGTTCCTGGAGGCGGCGATTTGCTTCCGCATCCCCTCGCCATAGCGGTTGACGAGGTATTGCTCGTGCCGCGCCTGTTGTTCCTGGCTGAACCCGTCGAACAGTTCTTCGGTTTTCATGTGTTTGCTTCCTTTCAGGTGTTTGATGGTCTTGTCGATCGTGGCGATCAGCGTCCGGGTGTCGGCGAGGCGTTTCAGCAACTGGCGGCGATGGGACTTGAGGGCGGCGAGGCGGTCAAAGTCCGGCGCATTGACGATCTCCGCGATCTGCCGGAGCCCGAAACCGAGTTCGCGATAGAAACGGATCTGCTGCAGCCGGAGCAGTTCGGCCTCGCCGTAGTAGCGGTAGCCGTTCGCGCCCACTGCCGCCGGACGCAGGAGGCCGATCTCGTCGTAGAAGTGCAGTGTTCTTACACTCGCTCCGGAGAACTGGGCCAGCTTCTTGACCGTGTATCTCATCGTTGATTGCGCGGTGCCGACCGGTTTCCGGGGCCTCGCCGTCGGTGTTCCTAAGGCCTGACGCCGCGTCAGGGTCAACGGAATCTTTTTTTTCGCCGATCTGCCAGGCGTCTTCTCCGGGGAACGTCCATTCCAGAAAAATGGCGGTTTCCGCCGAGATTCCGCCCTGTCCATCGGCAATTCGTTCTGCTAAGTCCTCCCGCACATGAATCGCAGAATCAGCTTCCTCGCCGGAGAAGTCATCCGGCAGGCGGATCGCGACCGTCCGGCCGATGCGTTGTTGCGCCAGGTCATCCGGGAGGACCGGCGCATCACTCCCGACCAGGCCCGCGAGATTTCGGAGGCGGTATTCGCCTTCTATCGCTGGCGGGGTTGGCTCAGCGAGGATTACCCGCTGGCGCAGCAGATTGTCTATGCCGCAAAGCTGCAGGCGGATTTTCTCTCCGGTGAAAGGGTTCTGTCCGACGAGAACCTGTCCCGGCGAACCGTGCCGGAATGGGTGGGCAAGGAATTGAAGGTCACCCTGCCGTGGCTCAAGGCGCTGCAGTCGCCGTCGAAGCTGTGGCTGCGCTGCCGGCCGGGCACCCGCGAGGCGGTGGCGGAAGAGCTGGGCAATTGCGAGCGCGTTCCCGAGCCGGCGGACGCGCTGGTCTACACGGGGAGCAAGGATCTCTTCCAGACGTCCGGCTTTCGCGGCGGACGATTCGAGCTGCAGGACGTCAACTCCCAGCGCGTGGGCTTTACCGCCAATCCGCAACCCGGAGAAACCTGGTGGGACGCCTGCGCCGGCGAAGGTGGCAAGACGATGCACCTTTCCGACCTGATGCAGAACAAGGGGCTGATCTGGGCGAGCGACCGGGCGGAATGGCGGTTGAAGAAGCTGAAACAGCGCGCCAGCCGGGCCGGAGTTTTCAACTACCGGACTGTGCCGTGGGATGGCGGTGAGCGGCCACCGACCAAGACACGGTTCGACGGCATCCTCATCGACGCGCCCTGCACCGGCATGGGTACGTGGCAACGCAATCCCCATGCGCGATGGACGACCACCGTGGAGGACGTTGCCGAACTGGCCACCGCACAGCTCGCCCTGCTGATGCACGCCGCACCCTCCCTCAAGCCGGGCGGCCGGCTGGTTTACGCGGTCTGCACGCTGACGCGGCGCGAGACGGTGGATGTGGCCAGCCGCTTCGAACGGCATGCGGAGGGTTTCGAACGGCTAGTCGCCAGCGGGACCGACAAGGGTTATCTCTGGCCGCAGAACACGGGCGGAAACGGAATGTTCATCGCAGTCTGGCGGAAAAAAGCCTGAGCGGCATCGCCATGACCGGGCGGCCGGGCGGGTCAGAGCACCACTTCGAAGCCTTCGAACTGCGGATGGCTCAAGTGCATTCCTTCAGGTGACCGCGCCTGGGAGTGAGCCTTGCGAAACGCCTCCGAATCGGTCCACGCCTCGAACGCTTTCCGGCTGTCCCAGACGGAGTGCGAGGCGAAGAGGGTGTGGGTTTCCTCCTTGGGCCCGCGGAGCAGGTGAAACTCGCGGAAGCCGGGCACCTCATCGAGGTAGGATCTCCGATTGCGCCACATCTCCTCGAAGGGGTCTTCAAAGCCCGGGGCGATCTTGAAGCGATTCATGGCGATGAACATGGCGGCAGTTTGGAGGAAGTTTGGGTGAGTCGCGGGCGTCTGCTGAAACGGGCGATTGGCGCGCTTGCTCAGTGCCGCATTCGTTGGATCAGGGTGACGGGAACAAGGCTGGGACTTCGTCGGCCGCGCCTTTCCCTGCTCCAGAGCTTCCACCCACGAGATGTGCTCGAATCCGCAGATGACGAAAGAGGCTCCAAAAGCGTGCCCGGGCCCCGAGACCAGCACGACGGCGTCCGGCGCAGCCAGGGCAAAGTCCGAGTGCGATACGGTGTAAGTCTTGCCGTCGTCCATGCAGATCTTTACCGGACGCTGGCTGGAATTATGCAGCAGTTCCCTGAGTTCGCTCTGTTTCATGACACGGCCAACAGACTATCCTTGGGAGCTCAGGCCGACAAGCTCGCGGATGCCGTTTCAATGTCCGGCTCCACCCATTTGCCGTGCTCGCGGATGAGATCCACCAGCCGGTCGACCGCTTCCGCCTCGGGGATGTTGAACTTCACCGGCTGCTTGCCTACGTAGAGGTTGATCTTGTTCGGAGCGCCGCCCACGTAACCGAAGTCGGCATCCGCCATCTCGCCCGGGCCGTTCACGATGCAGCCCATGATGGCAATCTTCACGCCCTTGAGATGCTCGGTGCGCGCCTTGATCAGCGCGGTGACGGTCTGGAGATTGAACAGCGTCCGGCCACAGCTTGGGCAGGCAACGTAGTCGGTCTTGAACGACCGCGATCCGGCCGCCTGCAGGATGTTGAACGCCAGCCGCAGGGACATCCCGGCGCCGGCCTCGCCACGGACGAGGATGGCGTCGCCAATGCCGTCGCAGATCAACGCGCCGATGTTCACGGCCGCCCGCAGCAGGGCGATCTTGGGCTCCAATGCCGAGGTCCCAAACGAAAGGCAGTCCTTCAGCAGAATCGGATTCCTCCGGCCGGCCTGTCTGAGCTTGAGGGCCAGCAGCCGGTACGCAGTGATCACCGGCAGGTCCACGCCGTCCTTCACGGCCACCAGCTGCGTGTCGCAGTTGATCTGGTCGCTGGACAGATCTGCGGTCGGATCAATCTCCAGGACGTTGAGGTCTTCGTAGATGCCCTCGGGCCGGACGTCGGCCTTGGGGGAAATCTTGGGCGCCACCTTGTCGAACGTGGCCTGCGTGACCACGACCCGGATGAGCTGTTCACCGCCGCACTTGAGGTCGTTGAAGCCCAGCTCCGCCTCGGCGGTTTCACGGCGCCGGTAGGCAAACGGATCGAATGGCGCCGGCTGGCCGGAGGGCTGAGGCACTTCGTGGGTCAGCGTGGGAACCTGGGCCAGCAGATCGTTGCAGACCTCGATCTCGCGCGGGCTGTCCTCGGTCAGTGAAACGCGGATGGTGTCGCCCAGCCCGTCGCAGAGGAGGGAGCCGATGCCGATGGCGGACTTGATCCGGCCGTCCTCTCCTTCGCCGGCTTCGGTCACTCCCAGGTGGATCGGATAGTTCCAGTCCGCCCCTTCCTGATCGAGGCGCGCGACGAGCAGCCGGTAGCACTCGATCATGACCTTCGGGTTGGAGGACTTCATCGAGAAGACGAAGTTGTGGAAGTCGTGTTTGCGGGCGATGCGGGCGAACTCGAGCGCGCTCTCGACCATGCCGAGCGGCGTGTCGCCGTAGCGGTTCATGATGCGGTCGCTGAGTGAACCGTGGTTCGTGCCGATCCGCATCGCGCGGCCGAGCCGCTTGCAGAGCAGGACGAGCGGGGTGAACTGCTCGTCGATGCGCTGCAGCTCGGCGGCATAGGCGTCGTCCGTGTATTCCTTGACCTGAAACTTCTTCTTGTCGGCGTAATTGCCGGGGTTGATGCGGACCTTTTCCACCCATTTGGCCGCCTCCATCGCGGCGTCGGGCTTAAAGTGGATGTCCGCCACAATCGGCACGTGGCAGCCGCGCTGGCGGAGGCCGCTGACGATGTTCTCCAGGTTCGCGGCGTCCTTCACCGTGGGCGCCGTGATGCGGACGATCTGGCAGCCGACGGCCACAAGGTCGAGCGTCTGCTGAATGGATGTCTGGGTGTCCATCGTGTCGCAGGTCAGCATGGACTGCTTCACGACGGGATGGCGGCCGCCGATGATGACGCCGCCGTTGGCCGGATCGCCAACCACGACTTCGCGGGAAACCCGGCGGTGAAACGAATAGTACGATTCGCAGTAGCGCATGGCGGGAGGCGGGGAGCCTAGTTTTGCGGTGCGGGCTGGTTGGTGGCGTCGATGATCTCCACCTGGCCCGAGCTCTTGAACATCGACTTCATGAGCTGCCGCCGGTTGGACGACAAATCACCAAAGACGGTGACGTAGAGCATGAAGCCGATCAGCAGGATGGCGAACACGCCGGTGGCATATTCCTGCAGCTTGAGGCTGACCGGCCGCCGGAAGACCGCCTCGTACAGGGACATGACGATGTGGCCGCCGTCGAGGACTGGAATGGGCAGCAGGTTGAGGATGGCCAGGTTGATGTTCAGCAGCACCATGAAACTGAGCGCCAGGCGGTAGTCGATCATTACCTGGTTGGCCAGCATGCCGAGAATGCCCACGGGCCCGCTCAGATCCTTTGCGCCAACCCCGGTCTGCTTCGAGTTGTAAAGCGCGGAAAAAGTCCGGCCCATGATGCCCAGCACCCGGTCGACCTGTGCCCAGGGTGTCGGCCCCGGCTTCTGGACCTCGTAGACCGTCACCGAACTGGAGGTGAGCATGACGCCGATGCGGCCGGCTTTCGCACTCGGATCGTATTTGGGAGTGATCTGCATTGCGAGCCGCTGATCGCCGCGCTTGATCTCGATGTCCGTGGTCTGATCAGGGCGCTTGCTGATCAGGTCAATCAACTGTTGCTGACCGACCACCGGCACGCCGCCGAATGAAAGAAAGACGTCGTTCTCCTGCAGGCCGGCCTCCTTCGCTGCCCCGCCGTCCATGACCTGCACCACGGTGGGATGGTCCCGGGGATCGAGGTCGAGTAGCTTGATGCCGAGCAGTTCGCTTTCCTTGGTGGTCAGCTCGAAGGTGAGCCGTTCTCCGTCGCGTTCGACGACCACGGGGACGGTCTTCGTGAGCGCGAAAGCGGCGTTTTCCTGCACGTCCTGCCAGGAGCGGACCAACTTGCCGTCCACCATGACGATGCGGTCGCCCTCGCGCACGCCGGCCTTGGCCTCCGCGGACTGCGGATCCACATAGCCGACGATCGAGGGATTCACGGCCACGGGCAAGCCGACGAAATAGATGATGGCGGCGATCGCAAACGCGAAAACGACGTTCATGAACGGACCGGCAAAGGCGACCAGAATCTTGGAAAGCGGGGAGATTGGCGGCAAGGACTCACCCTGGTTTGCTCCCTCGAGCGCCTCGGAGGTGATCATCTGCGGCAGCTTCACGAAACCGCCCGCCGGGATGGCGCGGATGGTCCAAAGCACTTCGCCGCGCTTCCACGCAAAGAGTTTGGGACCGAAACCGATGGCGAACTCCTCCACCTTCAGGCCGCGTTTGAGCGCCACCCAGTAGTGTCCCCATTCATGGATGAAGATGGCCGCCCCGAAGAGCAGCAGCACCGCAACGACGACGTAAATGACTGTCAGCATGTGTTCAATGATTCTAAGGCGCCCGGCTGTCCGGGAAGGCGAAAGCTAGCGGCTGAATCCGCGTCATGCAACCGGTGATTGGCCGGTGTTGGCGGAGGTTCGCAACGGCCCGATTGCCTGCGCATTGTCCCACCGACAGCGGGGCCCTTGAATTTGATCAAAAAGGTGGCATCCGAACGGCCAGTTGATGAATATCGGCGCATGAGCAATTCCATCCGAACAGTCTGGCCTCTGGCTTTGTCGGCAGCCCTTTGCGTGGCGGGAACGGGTGGCGCGGCCGAACCAGCGAACCTGTTCAACGGCAAGGATCTTTCCGGATGGGTGCAGCGTGGTGGAAAGGCGACCTACCGGGTGGAGGATGGCGCCATCGTGGGCACCACCGTGCCGAACACCGGCAATTCGTTCCTGTGCACCGAAGAGTCGTTCGGTGATTTCGTGTTGGAGCTGGAGGTCAAACAGCATCCCGGCGTCAACAGCGGCATCCAGTTTCGCAGCCATTGCTTCGAGGAGGAGAAATCCTACGAGCACGGCGACAAGACGATCAAGGTCCCGGCCGGGCGCGTGCATGGCTACCAGTTCGAGCTGGATCCCACAAACCGGAAGTGGACCGGCGGAATCTTCGAGGAGGGCCGTCGCGGCTGGCTGCATCCGCTGAAGGACAAACCGGAAGCGCAGGCCGCCTATCGGCTCGGCGAGTGGAACCGGCTGCGCATCGAGTGCGTCGGCAATACCCTCCGAACGTGGGTCAATGACGTCCTTTGCAGTGAGTTGGTGGATGATTGGAGCGCCGAGGGGTTTGTCGGCCTGCAGGTCCATGGTGTTGGGAACCGCGATGAGCCGATGGATATCCGCTGGCGCAACATCAGGCTGACGCGGCTCGAGGGCTCAAAAAAAAACTGAGCGCCCGGCCGCCCAATGTCATCTTCATCCTCGCGGATGATCTTGGCTGGGGCGAGGTCGGCAGCTACGGGCAGGAAAAAATCCGCACACCCCATCTTGACCGCCTGGCGGCGGAAGGGATGCGTTTCACCCAGCACTACTCCGGCAATGCCGTATGCGCGCCGTCCCGCTGCGTGCTGATGACCGGCAAGCACCCGGGCAACGCTTTCATCCGCGACAACCGCGAACTGCAGCCGGAGGGGCAGTTTCCGATTCCCGACGAGGAGACCACCCTTTTGGAGCTGTTCCAGCGGGCCGGCCACGTGACGGGGACTTTCGGCAAGTGGGGGCTCGGGGGACCGGGCAGCAGTGGCGAGCCGTTGCGCCAGGGAGTGGACCGTTTTTTTGGCTACAACTGCCAGCGGGTTGCGCACAACCTCTACCCAACCTTCCTGTGGGACGACGACCGTCGGATCGATCTGAACAATCCGCCCTTCGCCGCCCACCAAAAGCTGCCGGCCGATGCGGATCCGAACGACCCGGCCAGCTACCAGCGCTACCAGGGCAACGACTACGCCCCGGATCGCTACGGGGAACAGGCGCTGAAGTTCATCCGGACGAACCGGGAGCGCCCGTTCTTCCTCTATTACCCTACCATCGTCCCGCACCTGGCCCTGCAGGTGCCGGACGATTCGCTGGCGGAGTATGCCGGACGCTGGGAAGATCCGCCCTACATCGGCGACAAGTCCTACCTGCCACACTTTCAACCGCGGGCGGCCTACGCGGCGATGGTCACCCGGTTCGATCGCGAAGTCGGCCGCATGATCGATCTGGTCGAGGAACTGGGACTGACCGGCGACACGATCTTTGTCTTCACCTCGGACAATGGCCCCACATACGATCGCCTCGGCGGATCAGACTCAGCGTTTTTCGGGTCGGCGGGCCCGTTCCGGGGATTGAAGGGGTCCCTCT
>DNDP01000374.1:0-3724 GCA_003484235.1 Verrucomicrobiales bacterium | reverse complement strand
TACGAGGGTGGCGTGCGCGTGCCGTGCATCGTTCGCTGGCCGGGCAAGGTGCCGGCCGGATCGGTGAATGAACGCGTGACCGGATTTGAGGACTGGCTGCCCACGTTGCTGGAATTGAGCGGCAGCGAGGCAAGCCTGCCGTCGGGGATCGACGGCATCAGCTTCGCCACGACGCTTTTGGGTGGCTGGCAGCGGGAAAGGCCGTTTCTTTACCGCGAGTTTCCCGGATACGGCGGCCAGCAGTTCGTTCGGATCGGCGAATGGAAGGGCATACGGCAGGGCCTGCGGCCACGGCAGGGACAGCCGGCGAATCTCCACATCGAGCTTTACAACCTCGCCGCAGACATCGGGGAAACCGCCGACCTTTCGGCCGCCCATCCCGAGATCGTGCGCCAGATCAAATCGATCATGGATCGCGAGCATCGGCCGTCGGTCGAGTTCCCGCTGGCGGCGCTGGATCGCTGAGGATTCGTTCCCGATCGTTGCGTTTTCGGCAGCGGCGGAGAACGGGCCCTGCCCGCACTCCATCGCTGGCGTCGGCTTCGTCGGCGTGTATGCTCGACCGCAGTTTTGCTGATGGACGAACAACCGGATGCCAACAATGCCAGGCCGACCGTGCGGGGGGCGACCGGACTCTTCCGAACGGTTGAGGGCGCCATCCTGCTCCTGGGGCTGATTCTTGCAGGCACCTACCTGGCCGTGGTGGTGGCGGGTTTGCGGTGGTTCCCCGAAGAGTCCCGCGCGCTTTTGGGAATGACCGCGACCAACATCGTTCTCGGCCGAATCGCCGGCCTGACGCTCGGATTCGCGGGGCCTCTCGGGTACTGGCAGGTCGTCCTCGCCAACGCACTGATCGAGACCATCCAAGTGCTGCTGGTCTATCCGCTCTTCGTGCTGAGCTGGCAGCGCCTGCTGGAATTCAGGGCTCTGCGCAGGTTCATGGCGAGCATGCGCCGGGCGGCCGAGCGGCATCAGCCACGCATTCAGCGCTACGGGGCGGCCGGCCTGTTCGTGTTCGTCTGGATTCCCTTCTGGATGACCGGTCCCGTGGTGGGGTCCGTACTCGGCTTCTTTCTCGGGCTGCGGCCCTGGTTCAACCTGACCGTGGTGCTGGGCGGCACCTGGATCGCGATCGCCTGTTGGGCCTACCTGCTGGCCGAAGTTCAGGAACAGGCCGCCCGGCTGGGGCGCTACGTGCCGGTCGCCATTGTGGCTGCGCTCATCCTGCTGGTGTTCCTCGCCCGCTGGCTGCACCGGCGCGTTGGACGGAGCAGGGGAGATTGAACGCCTCAAAGGGGCTTTGCCGGAAGCCGGTGCCCGCGCCGGATCAAATTCTTCCGCTCAGGCCGCTTCCCTGCTGGCGCTGACGGTGATCTGCCCGGCAAGTTCCTCCGCGGGATAGGTCCAGATCTCAGCAAGGGTCGGATGGTAGTGCGGAGTGGCGGCAAGTTCGTGAACGGTCATCCGCCTGGTCATCGCCACAATGATCTCGTGGATCAGTTCGCCTCCGACCGGTCCAACACAGCAGCCACCGAGGATCTCACCGGATTTGGGATCGGCGAGCAGCTTCACGAAGCCGTGCAGAGCCTCCATGATCAGCGACTTTCCATGATCATTGAACGGGTAGCTCGCCGTCAGATAATCGATGCCCCGTTTCCTCGCCTCCTGTTCGGTAAGTCCGACGGTGCCGACCTGTGGATCGCTGAAGACCACCGACACCAGCTGGCGGTAGTCCATCGTACGCAGTTCTTCCGGGTGCGCGATGTTGTGTGCCGCAATCTCGCCCTGCTGGATCGCGATGTGAACAATCTCGTGCGGGCCGGTGCAGTCGCCCGCCGCAAAGATGTGCGGAACGGACGTCTGCATGCGGTCGTTGGTGACGATTCGCCGGCCGTCAAGCTCGACCCCGGCCCTTTCGAGGTGCAGTGACTTCGTGTTCGGCGTTCGGCCGAGCGCAAACAGGATCTCCTCCGCCGAGGCGTCGGTCCGCAATCCGTCCTTTTCGAACACCACGGTCTTGTGATTTCGGTGTTTGCGGGCCTCGATCAACCGGGTGCCCGTGTGCAGGTGAATTCCCTCCTCCTTGAACGCCGTTTCGAGCGCCACGGCGGCATCCTCGTCCAAGTCCCTCAGCAGGTGGCCTCCTCTTTGAATGACGGTCACCCGTGTACCCATGCGGGCGAAGAACTGCGCCGACTCGATCGCGATCGGACCTCCACCAAGCACGATCAAGGATTCCGGAAGCTTGTCCAACTCAAGTGCGGAATCGCTGGTGAGACAGCCCACCTCCTTCAGCGAGGGCAGGGGCGGCTCCGCCACCACGGAGCCCGTGCAAATCACGAAATGGCGGGCGGTCATCGTTCTGCCGTTGCTCAGGTCCAGGGTATGGGCATCCCGGAACCGGGCTTCCGCGCGGACCATGTGAAACCGCCCGTCGTTCAACTGTCCCCTGCGGTGGTTCGCGAACTCCTGAATGAGGCGCCGCTTTCTCGCCATCACGGCCGGAAAATCCACCGCAACCTCCCCGGTCCTGATGCCCCACGTGCCGGCGTTGCGCGCCAGGTGGGCAATTTCCGCGGCGTAGAGCAATGCCTTGGTCGGCATGCAGCCACGCAGGATGCAGAGGCCGCCCACCTCGGCGCCGCCTTCGACGACGGCCACCTTGAGGCCGGCGCCGTGGGCGGTGCGTGCGGCCGCGTAGCCGCCGCTGCCGCCGCCGATCACGGCCAGATCATGTTCGTACGGATGATGGGTGTCTGCCATGCCGTGATGATGAGGGCAGAACCCGTTCCGGACAAAAATAAAACGCGGGAGCCGTCCGGCTCCCGCGCTGGGTGGATTGGGTGCCGGCTATTTCGCCTCATCGGCGTCTTCATCCTCCGGATCCACGCCGTCGCGCGTGGCGTCGTAGAGCTTGAAGTCCGCCTTGGCGAGAAGCACCGCAATGGCCCGTCGGGACTGCTTTTCCCGTTCACTCAGGTCCTTGTTCATGGCCAGCCGCTCGGTCTGGTCCGCGATGCGGTTGAGCAGAAGCTTGGACTGTTCAAGCTTCTCAAGCAGCGACTCCTGACCGTCGGTCGAACTGGCGAGGTAACCGTTCAACAGATTGTCAAAGTCTGCATTCAGATCCTCCCGCAGGGCATCCAGATCCTGCGAGGCGTCGAGGAAACTCTGGATGTCGGCCTGGTGTTTGGTGAGGAATTCTTCCAACTGCGGCTCGAGGCCCGCGGCGGTCAGCCGGGCATAGTTTTGCAGCTGCGCCTCGATCCGGATCTCGATGTTCTCACGGATGGTCGGCATGCGATTGAGGACGGCCTCGGGCAGGTCATGCATCAATTGCGGAATCTTTTCCTTCAGGGTGTCGGCCACGGCTTCGCCCTGGCTCGCGAGCTGGGTGACCAGCAGCCCCTTGGCGGTTTCCGCTGCCTGGGTCGGTTCGAGGTGCCCCAGTATGCTCTTCGTGACGTAGGTCATGTAGGCGAGCACCAGCAGGATGACGATGATCGCCACCATCTTGGTGCGGCCCAGGCTGGAACGCGCCTCGTCCAGCTGCTGGTTGACGTAGTCCACGGCCGGCTGGCCGGTGTCGACGGGGGAATTCTTTTCGTTGCTCATGGGAGTCCTTGGTGGGCGGTTGCGGCTATTTGTCCTCGGAGGCTTCCACTTCCTGGTCGGCGTCGCCGCCGATCTTCTCGTCGAGTTTGGAAGTGTCCGTGTTCAGGGT
>DNDP01000142.1:2701-2867 GCA_003484235.1 Verrucomicrobiales bacterium | reverse complement strand
CGCCTCGGCGGCGTGATCGGCGGACGCGGTGTCCGGGCTGAGCAACGTGGCGGCTTCGACGATCCCCGCGCGGACTTCATCCATCGGCAGGTTCACGCCGATGCGGCCGGTCGATCCGATGAAAGCGGTGCCTTCCGGCAGTTCGAGCGCCTGCTCGGCGAACGCG
>DNDP01000142.1:0-2517 GCA_003484235.1 Verrucomicrobiales bacterium | reverse complement strand
CCCCGCTTCCTCGGTGAAGGCAGCCATCTCAAGAGCGTCCTTCATTCCCTGCTTGCCGGTGCAGGCGTTGGCGTTGCCGGAGTTGACGACGATCGCGCGAGCCTTGCCGCGTTTCATCCGTTCGAGGCAGACCTTCACCGGCGCGGCGCAGATCTGATTGGTCGTGAACAGGCCGGCAACGGTGCAGGGGGCGTCGGAGACGATCAACGCGAGGTCGCGTTTCTGGCCCTTGTTCGAGCCCTTGCCGGTACCGAGGCGTTTGATGTCGGCGAAGACGCCGGCGGCGCGGAAGCCCTGCGGAGCGACGACGGAACCGGCGACGGATTGAAATGTCTTGCTCATGTCAGCATGTCCTACGGCGCGCGAGTGAAACAGCAACTGCCAAAGCGTGCAATCGCCTTGGTGAACTGCCCGGGCTTAACCGGTGAAATCGTCCGGAAATGCCCCAAAAAGCTGGATTTCCGGCTTGCCAAAGCGGCGCAAATCGTCACCTTGCCCGCGTCTGATTGACGGTACGTCGGTCCTCGTCATGGAAAATCTTCAGGTGAACGTGATTCATTGATGATTTGAAACCCGATGGTCGGGAACGGTCAGGAAGAGCAACCCAATCAGTTCGAACAAATCAAATGAGCACGAAACTCTACGTGGGCAACCTGTCCTACAAACTCACCGAATCCGATCTTCATGATGCGTTTGCCCAGCACGGCAGCGTGGTGGAGGCGATGCTGATGACCGACCGCATGAGCGGCCGGCCGCGCGGCTTCGGCTTCGTCACCATGGCGACGCCCGAAGATGCCCAGAAGGCCATCGACGCCATGAACGGCGCCATGCTCGACAACCGCGCCCTGACCGTGAACCTCGCCCGTCCGCGGGAAGAACGCCCGGGCGGCGGCGGCGGCGGGTATGGTGGCGGCGGTGGCCGCGGCGGTGGTGGCGGATACGGCGGCGGTGGCCGTCGCGATCGGTATTGATATTTGCCAGTTCGAAACCGGTCTCACACTGAACGTGGGACCGGTTTCGTTTGGCACCGGAACCGGAATGACGCTCGCAAAGTTGGACCCAGGCATTGCGAATGGAAGAACACATCAAAGTCGAAGGCAGGATCCTCACCGTGCTTGCGGGCACGATGTTCAAGGTGGAGTTGGACAACAAGCACCAGGTGCTGGCCACCATTTCAGGCAAGATGCGCAAGCGCTTCGTGCGCCTTACTCCGGGCGACCGGGTAAAAATGGAGATGTCACCCTACGACCTAGACAAGGCACGCATCGTCTGGCGGATCGGCTGATTGGCCGTGACCACCCCGCCGTACCGGCGTCAGAATCACCACACCCGGCCCTCCTGAGGGCCGGGTGTAACTTTTTGTGGTTTCCATTTGTATAGAGTGGAGGATCAAACCGCCGCTCCACCCATGAAATCACACCTATGCTGCGCACTCATCGGTCTGGCCCTCGTCCGGCCCGCCGCCGCCACCGACCATCCCACCTTCAGCGGGGACGTGGCCCGGATCATCTTCGAGAACTGCACCCCATGCCACCGCCCCGGCCAGGCGGCGCCCTTCAGCCTCACCACCCATGAGGATGTGCGTCGGCGCGGCCGCCAGATCGGTGAAGTGGTCGGGGACCGCTTCATGCCACCCTGGAAAGCCGATGAGGGCGATTACGTGTTTCGTCACGACCGGCGGCTGAGCGATGCCCAGATCCGGCTCGTGCTGGACTGGATCGCCGCGGGAATGCCCGAAGGCGATCCCGTCAACCTTCCTCCCCTGCCCGCCTTTCCGGATCAATGGCCGCTCGGCGAGCCGGATTTGATCCTGCAGATGCCGGCGGCCTTCGAGGTGCCCGCCGAGGGGCGTGACATCTACCGCAACTTCGTGCTGCCGCTCGCCCTGCCCGAAGAAAAATGGATTCGCGCCATCGACTTCCGTCCCGGCGCAAAGTCCGTCGTCCACCACAGCCTGTTCTATTTCGACGCAACCGGATCAGCCCGGGAACTGGACGGCAAGGACGGCCAGCCCGGCTACAGCAACCGGATGGGACCGCAGCGGTCGAACCGGGTGGAACCCAGCTTTGCCGGCGACAATGCCGAGGATGCCCAGTTTGGCGGACTTGGGGGTTGGGCACTGGGTGGAAACGCCCGTGAACTGCCTGACGGCCTTGCGATGCGGCTGCCCAAGGGCGCGGACTTCATCCTCTCCACCCACTTTCACCCATCAGGAAAGGCCGAAGCCGAGATCTCGACGGTCGCGCTCTATTTTGCGGATGGACCGCCCGAGAAGCAGCACACCGGCATTCAGCTGCCGCCGTTGTTCGGAGCCCTGTCGGGACTGGACATCCCGCCAGGCGAATCAGAATACGTCCTCGAGGACACGTTCACGCTGCCGGTCGGGGTGCAGGCGTTCGGGGTGAGCGCCCATGCCCATTACCTGGCCCGGACCATGCGCATGACGGCGACGTTTCCCGACGGCACGGTGAAAGTTCTGGCCGGCATAGGCGACTGGGATTTCGCCTGGCAGGAACA
>DNDP01000378.1 GCA_003484235.1 Verrucomicrobiales bacterium | reverse complement strand
AAGAGCAGCGCGTCCAGCCGGACACCCTGGAAGGCGCCGAGGTCGATCGTGGCGCCAAGGAGGTGCGGCGTGTTGCGCGCGGTTTGGTGGGAGATGCAACTTTCGGCCACCGCCACCAGCAGACCGCCCTCGCTGCAGTCGTGCGCGCTCTTCACCGAACCGCCGATGATCAGCGCGCGGATGCCCTCGTGCAGGTGCTGCGCGGCATCGAGATCGCACCGCGGAGGAAGACCGTTCTTGGCCTTGTGGGCGACCTGCAGATAGGCCGAGCCACCGAGACCACCGAGCGGGTCGCCGGCGTCGATCAGGTCGCCGAGCAAAATGATCACGTCGCCCTCGGACTTGAACCACTGGGTGGTGATGTGTTCCGGCTTCTCGATGATGCCGACCATCGCCACGGTGGGTGTGGGATCGATCGCGCCGTTGGGGTTCTGGTTGTAGAGGCTGACGTTGCCGCCGGTGACGGGGGCGTTGAAGGCGCGGCAGCCGTCGGCCAGACCGCGCACGCTTTCCTTGAGCTGCCAGAACAGCTCGGGGTTGTGCGGGTTGCCGAAGTTGAGGTTATCGGTCGTGCCCAGCGGCGTGGCGCCCGAGCAGGCGAGGTTGCGCGCGCACTCGGTGACGGCCGCTTTGCCGCCTTCATAGGGATCGAGATAGACGTAGGTCGCATTGCAGTCGACCGATATGGCGAGAAACTTGTCGGCAATCGGCTGGCCGTTGTTCGGCGAATCGGCCGGCAGCACCGGCAAGGCGTCGGTCTTCACGCGGATCACCGCGGCATCCGAGCCGGGGAACACGACGGTGCTGTCGCGCACGGTGTAGTCATACTGGCGATAGACCCAGTTCTTGGAGGCGATGCTCGGCCAGGCGAGCAGCTTCCGGAGCGCGTCCGTCGGATCCGTGAGGTCGGCGATGCCGTCCAGCGTGAAGGCACGGACCTTCGCAAGATAGGCCGGTTCCCGGGCCTCCCGCTGGTAGACGGGTGCGTCGTTGGCGAGCTTAGCGGCCGGCAGATCGACCACGGTCTTGCCATGGTGCTTCACCACCATGCGGCCGGTGTCAGTCACGAAGCCAATCTCCGCCCATGGCAGATCCCATTTGTCGAAGATGCGCTTCACCTCGGCCTCGCGGCCCTTGTGGACGATGATCAACATCCGTTCCTGCGACTCGCTGAGAAGCATCTCGTAGGGCGTCATGTTCGGCGCGCGCTGGGGCACCTTGTCCAACTCGATCTCGATGCCGGTGCCGGCACGGGCGGCCGTCTCGCAGGTCGAACACGTGAGCCCGGCGGCGCCCATGTCCTGGATGCCGGCGACCGCGCCGGTGGCGAGCAGCTCCAGGGTGGCCTCCATCACGAGCTTCTCCATGAAGGGGTCGCCCACCTGCACGGCGCCGCGCTGGTGTTCCTGCGATTCCTCGGTGAGATCCTGCGAGGCAAACGCGACAAGTCGTACGAGGGCACGGCCGGTGGCGGGTCCCACGTAGAAGACGGGATTGCCGACGCCCTTGGCGGCGCCGCGCGCGATCTGCTCGTGCCGCAGCACACCCAGCGCAAAGGCGTTGACCAGCGGGTTGCCCTCGTACGACTTGTCGAAATAGACCTCGCCCGCAACGGTCGGGATGCCGAAGCAGTTCCCGTAGTGGGAAATGCCCGAGACCACGCCGGCGAAGAGCCGTCGCACCTCGGGGTTGGACAGCTCGCCGAAGCGGAGCGAGTTCACCGCGGCGATCGGCCGGGCGCCCATGGTGAAGATGTCACGCAGGATGCCGCCCACGCCGGTGGCCGCACCCTGGAACGGCTCCACGGCGCTCGGGTGGTTGTGGGACTCGATCTTGAACGCCACGCCGATGCCGTCGCCGATGTCGATCACGCCGGCGTTCTCCTCGCCCGCGCCGACCAGCACCCGTGGCGACTTGGTGGGGAAGCCCTTCAGCACGGGCCGGGTGTTCTTGTAGGAACAATGCTCGCTCCACATGACGGAGAAGATGCCCAGCTCGGTGAAGTTCGGCTCGCGGCCAATGAGTTCCTTGATCATCTCATACTCCTCGGGCGTGAGGCCGTGCTTCTTGATCAACTCGGGAGTGATGGCGGGGTCGGTCATGTTGGTTGATGGCGAAAAACTGCGACGCCGTCCGGGCGTCGAGGCGGGGAGGTTTCCACGTCCCCGCCCGGGGGGCAAGCAAAGCCGCCGCCGTCCCAACAACCGGGCCTGGGGGCCGGACTCCGGGCACGAAAAAGCCGCGCGGCAGCTGCCGCGCGGCGAGGAAACTGTCCTGGATGGCCAGGTGCCCGAATCAGTTGCCGTCCTTCTTTTCGACCTTCCGCTTGGCTTCCCAGTCGCGGGACTGCTTCTCGCCTTCGCGTTCGAACTCGACCTTGCCCTTCAACGTGTCGGCCGAAACCTTGGCCACATACTTCAGGGAGAACTTGTTGCCGTTGAACTCGCGTGCAACCACAAACGAGACCTCGTCGCCGGTGATCTTGGCCTGCTCGATGGCGGTTTCGGTCCCCTGTCGGCCGGACATGCTGCCGGTGAGTTTGTCCCCTTCCAGCTTCAGCTTCAGGGTGGATTCGCGGGTCTGGCCGTCGCGCCCGGGAGTGGACCACGTCCAGGTCCCGGTCGGATCGGCCTTCTTGTCCTGAGCCAGGGCTGATGACGAGCCGGCGAGCAGGAAGCAGGCGGCAAGCGAAAGGAGGGTGTTGAGCGGGTTCTTCATGGATGATTGGGTTGAGCGTTCCACCACCGGGGCGGTTCCCCACGCGGGGACCAGTCGGGGTGCGGGAATCCAGACTGGCCCTCCCGGCGGCCGGTTACGGGGTTCGTCCTCGAAACAGGGGACCGCCGCACGATTCATCCAGAGCCACCTGGAGTCCGGTCCGGTCCACCGCCGTAGCTGCCACGACACCAACAAGAAAGGGGCGGATGGCACCAACTGCGGTGCAGCGCGGTTTGGATAGTGGGTTAAACTGTTCCCGTAAAGCGTGGACCGTCATTCCGAGGCCCGATACCCATGAAACTAATCCGCTGGTTTGAAGAATTACGGATCACCGACGTCCCGTCGGTCGGGGGCAAGAACGCCTCCCTGGGGGAAATGTACCGGGCGCTCACCCGCAAGGGGGTCCGGGTCCCGAACGGGTTCGCGGTGACCGCCGACGCCTACCGATACTTCCTCGACGAGACCGGGCTCCACCGCAGGATCCCCGAGCTGTTGAAAGGATTGAACACGCAACGGATGGAGAACCTGCGCTCCCGGGGCAGCGCCATCCGCCACGCCATTCTCGGCGCGGACCTGCCGGAGGACCTGGCGGACGCGATCGTCGCCGCCTACCGCAAGCTTCAGGGCCGCAGCCGCACGCCGCTCGACGTGGCGGTGCGCTCGAGCGCGACGGCGGAGGACCTGCCGGACGCCTCGTTCGCCGGCCAGCAGGAGACCTACCTGAACGTGGTCGGCCAGCGGGCGCTGCTCGAGACCTGCAAACGCTGCTTCGCCTCGCTGTTCACGGACCGGGCGATCAGCTACCGGACCGACAAGGGTTTCGATCATTTCAAGATCGCCCTCAGCATCGGCGTGCAGCGGATGGTCCGCGCTGATCTCGCCAGCAGTGGCGTGATGTTCACGCTCGATACCGAGACCGGCTTCCGCGACGTGGTGCTGATCAATTCCGCCTACGGCCTCGGTGAGAACGTCGTGCAGGGCTCGGTGAACCCGGATGAGTTCCACGTGTTCAAGCCGACGCTCAAGACCGGGCATCGCGCGATCCTGCAGAAGCTCGCCGGGACCAAGGAATTCAAGCTGGTCTACGACGTCGGCGGCGGGAAGATGACCAAGAACGTCCCCGTGCCGCCCGGCGACCGGGCCCGTTTTTCCCTTTCGGACGACGAGATCCTGGAGCTTGCCCGCTGGGGCTGCCTCATTGAGGCGCATTACTCGAAACGGCGTGGGCAGCCGACCCCGATGGACATCGAGTGGGCCAAGGACGG
>DNDP01000048.1:12303-16906 GCA_003484235.1 Verrucomicrobiales bacterium | reverse complement strand
GCCGGGTCGTCGTCCTCAATCACCACTGCACGACCATTCGACAGCGCGAAATGGCAGCCGTCGCGGTTCAGGCACTCGCTGGGCGCGACCCGAACGACCACGCCCTCGAGGCGTTCGGGTTGATCGTCATCGATGAGTTCAAACGGGACGGTCACTTCGGACTCACCGACGGCGAACTCGACCGTGGTGGGAAGCGGCACGAAGTCCGCGCCCGGCCGGGCCGTCCCCTCCATTTGCAGCCCCACGGTCAGCGCCTTCTGCAATCCCCCCGTGCGCCGGATCGTGAGCAGCTGCGGGGAGGCCGTTTCGGAGACGACGTTGGTTCCGCCAACCATCTCGACGACACCTGCCTCGTCCGTCGAAAGCATGACCACATTCACCGGCCGGGACTGAATCCACGTGCCATCGGCCAACCGGGCGCGGACCGCCAGCCGGTGTTCACCGAGGGGCAGCGATTGAATCGACGCCCGGCGGTGCATCAGGCCATTGGCTGTCGTCACCAGATTGTAATCACCCCCGGTCCGATTGCTGGTACCGGCGTGAACAAGATGAGGTGTCCATGGTACCCACGGTTCGAAAAGCTCCGTTGCTATTTCGTAGTCCACCAGAAGCGCCCCGCCCTGTACCAGGTAACGCGTGCGCCCCTCATCGATGATTCGTACGAGGTCCGCCCACTCCGCCGGCAGGCGCTGTTCCAAGGTGAAACTGAGCGATGCGGGTGGTCCAAATACGCCGCTGTCTGCAGTCACGTATCCAGGGTTGAGGCTGTGAACCGTCAGCTGCTTCAACTCCGACCACGCCGGAGTCCTGCGGGCCAGCAGGCGCACCATGATCTCCCGCTCGCCTACAGGGAAATGCACGCGAAACCGGCCACCGGCATCAACCGCCTCCGCACCGACAACCTCCAGTTCGGCCGGAGGCGGATGCTGACTCCACTGAACCTGGGTATGAATGCCGAATTCGAAATCGAGCGGTTCGCCGAGACCAGAGTCACGGCGAATCACGAGTTCGGCCGTTGAGTTTACGTCGTCCCCGTCAGCCGGCTCGATCAACCTTGGGTTGGAAAGAGTCCAGCTCATTTGAGGTGCCGTGAAGACCTCCACCAAGTCGCGCGTGGTGACGCGTCCGGCGGAATCCACCGCCCGCCCGGTGACGACAAATCTTCCGGCGTCACTCGCCCGGACCGACACCGAGTAGTTGGCGCCCACATTCGTGACCGGACCAAACTCAAGGATCGGGTTACCGGCAAAAGTCACTTCCTCCAATGTCCCTTCCCACGCCCATGCTTCGGCGAGGACTTCCACCGGCTCGCCGACCCGGAGCGGACCCGGCTTCGCACCGAGCTGCGGCGACCACAAAACCGGCAGTTCGGCCAGTACCGGGTCGATGATCTCGCGCGGCAGAGGCAAGGGAGACGGGCTCCGGATGCCAACACCTCGCAAGTGGTCCAGTTCCAGGACGCCCCACCTCCACCACTCGCCGGCTTCATCCCGCGCCATGCCGTGGTCGCCCCCGATGCGCAGCGTGTTCCAACGACGGCCGTCGCCGGCCGGATCAATGCGAACCGGATCAGGAGAATACTCGGCAGTCAGACCGTATTCCGCCGCGTGGGCCGGATAGGACCGGTCGAACAGGTAGATAAGTCCGTCATCACCCAAAAGAAAAACTGTTGATGTCATGCCCCACGATGGGAGATAGCCTCCACTGACCCACGCTTCCTTCCAGACGGTCACGCCTGCCGGTCGCGGGATGATTGTCATTGGAAGTCCCTTTCTTTGACCATCGACGATGTGTGTGCGCCCCCAGATGTACCATTCCCCATCGTCCCCTTCCGCGAGTGCCCGGGTATATGTGGCACGAATCCGGTTCCAGCGCTGCACGCCGTCGGGACGGGCAATCCGCGCGTACGAGCCGACCGGTGTGGGCTGGTCGCCGTGAAACCGGGTAGTGTCGCTGGGCGCATAGATCTCACCTTCGTCCCCCAGCAGGATGGCGTTGGGGAACCCACCGGCGGCGTCCCGCCAATGGCCGACCGGGGCCGGGCGGTCCACACGGCTGAATGCTTCCACACCGTTGAGGGTCTGATTCCACCAGTCGCCTTCTCCCTCAGCGGCAACCGGGACATTCAAATCCAGCTGGTAAAGTTCGTTCGCGTCATCCCATATCAGCACTCTTGAGGAAAGCACCGCTTCCTGAACCCGCACCCAGCGGCGTTCCGGATCGGGATGAGGCAACGGCAAAAGGCGGTGTCCTTGGTTCCAGACGAAAAGGCACAAGAACAGGCGACCTTCCTCGGTGGATGGAAAAAGATTCCCGCGAAAGCCGGAGACGGAAGCCCATCGATCCGAGTCGGGCGGCGGCGGGACCGCAATGGGTGCGGTAGGGTAGAGGAACCGAACAGCCAGGTCCGTGTTCAACGTGGTCCACGGCTCGCCCCAACGGTAGAGCTGGCCCGCTTCATTGAGCACGTAGGGGTCGTGCGAATTCGGATTGCTGAACACCTCGACCGAGGCAGCACCGCCGATCCCCGACATTCCGCAGAGCGCCAGAGCCAGCGCCCACCCCCATCCGACAGTTTTGATCGTCTTCATGTTCGTCTCCTCATGAATCCACTTTCTCGTACTGGCTGCCCGGCCGCTCGCCCACCGACGAACAAACGGACCCAATCCGCCTGACGTCTGTACTGCGGGGAACTTCCTGCAACCTGCCAACGAAACTAGCAGCCGGGCCGGCACCCAACAATGGGCGTCCTGCCGCACACCCTCCGGCAGCAAGCGTACCGGCCGACGACGGTGCGGGACACCCAACGTTTCCCGCATTCCGGAAACCGATTCGTTTCCTCATGGCGTCATGGACACGCGCGATCGATGATTCTCACGTGCCGGATTCACCTCGGTATCCGTCTGCAGCTGGTGACAGTCCTCCCCTCCCTCCTCGATCGCCAGCTTGAAGGTGGGTTCCGGCGAAGCTGTAAGCCGAATTCTGTCTGCCCCGTTGCCGGGGGAGAGAATCATTTATCTGAGCGACCGTACCCGGAACCCGTCGCACTTTCGCGCGACCCGGAACGGGCCGTTCCTGGGCTCCCTATTTGGTCTTGCACCGGATGGGGTTTTCCGTGCCGCCTCGCTCACGCTCGGCGCGGTGGGCTCTTACCCCACCTTTTCACCCTTACCCCGGTTGCCCGGGGCGGTATGTTCTCTGTGGCACTGTCCGTCGGTCGGCCTCTCGGCCGTGCCTCCCGCGTGTATCCCGGTCCAAGACCGGGTTACGCGGCATCCTGCCCTGCGGTGTTCGGACTTTCCTCCCCGGCGCGAACGCCGGAGCGATTCTCCGCTTCGCCGAAACCCGGGCGCAAGCTAGGCCGGGCATCGGCCGCGGGCAAGTGTTTGGTGCGGGGATCAACCCGCCTTCTTCACCGGCGCCCCGATGAAAGCCGCCAGCACCAGACCGGTGATGGTCCAGGCCAGGATGATGTAGACGGCATCCACCACGTGCATCGGCCAGGGGTGCATCCACCAGATCGGTGCCGACAAAGGCGAGAACCAGGCGATCATCGCTCCGAGGCAGACCAGAAAACCGACGCGCTTGGAATAGGTGTTGAGCGAACCTCCCAGACTGAGCAGCAGCACGGCCGCGAAGCCGACGCTGACCAGTTCGTGCGCGAACCCGGTCACCATCATCATCGGATCCATGACCGGCGCACCCTCGTGCCGGACGTGCACGGTGGCGATGGGACCAGCCTCGTGCAGGCTCGCGAGCAGCTCGGGATCGTTCTTCATCGAGGGAACGACGTAGGTGCCGGTTTCCGGAAACAGCTCCTTCAGCTGTGTTCCTGTCCGGCGATCATCGGCCGACTGCATGAAGAACGAGGTGGTCAAGGGGTTCATCCAGAAGACCGCGCCAAAGACGAACATGGCCACCGTTGCGAGAAGGATGCCGAGAAGGATTTTCATGGAGGGGTTGGGTTGGGGTTGTACCGGATCGGAATTGCCGGATGGGCACGGTAGCAGGCGGGGGGAAGAGTTCAAGCGCGCCCCGGCCGCCCCCCGGGGGCTCCGGGGCCGGGCCCGATGGACCGATCGAATCAATCGATGCTCCTGTTTGTTGACATGGCAACAATCGGTTGATAGACATTCCGCCGTGAGCCGCACGTCAGCCACGCCGGGCCCGCGCTACGCCGCCCTTCTCCAGCTCCTCCGAACGTCGGAGACGATCTGGAATGCCAGCCGCCTCTTCTTTGCCCGCTGGGACCTCTCCCCCAGCCAGTTCAACGTCCTGAACGTCCTGTACGGTTTTCCGGAAGGGCTGACCCAGGTCGAACTGAGCCGCGAGCTGATCACCCACCGCTCCAATGTCACCGGCCTGGTGGACCGTCTCGAGAAGCGCGGGCTGCTCCGCCGGGCGCCGGTGCCGGGTGACCGCCGGGCCTACCGGGTCACGGTGACGGCAGCCGGCACCGCGTTGTTGACGGAGATTCTTCCCGAGTATCATGGGCGGGCGGAACTGGCACTGGGCGGGGTGCCGCTCCGTGGCGTGGCGAAATTGAGAAACCGTCTGGCCGCCATCGAGACGGCGGCCGCGGAAATGGCCGAGCAGCTCTCCC
>DNDP01000048.1:9202-12114 GCA_003484235.1 Verrucomicrobiales bacterium | reverse complement strand
AAACCGAAACGCAACTATTCCCTGCTCCTCGCCAGCCAGTTCCTGGGGGCGTTCGGCGACAACGCGATCCTGGCCGTGATTCTCGGCCAGCTGCTGTTCATGAAGCAGCAGGGGGTCATCACCGAGGAGGCGATGCGCACCGGGAACGCCGTCTACACCAGCCTGCTGTTCGTGCCCTACGTGGTGCTGGCGCCGCTGGCGGGCTACCTCAACGACCGCTTTCCCAAGACCGGCTGGCTCTTCGGAGGCAACCTGCTGAAGGTGTGCGGCACCGCCATCGCAGCCGTCAGCATCTGGCACGGGCACGTCTGGGAGGGAATCGGCTACTTCATCGTCGGGATCGGCGCCTGCATCTATTCGCCGGCCAAGTACGGCATCCTCCCCGAAATCGTTCCACGCGAGCGGCTGGTCAAGGCCAACGGCACGGTGGAGCTGCTCACGCTGGTCGCCATCCTCACCGGCAACATCGCCGGTGCCCAGATGATCGACCGCCTGCCCGTGCTGCAGTGTTACATCATCGTCCTCTGCATCTACGGCACCTCGATGGTGCTGAACCTGATCATGGACCGGACGCCGGACCACAAGGACATCCGGCTCGACCGGAGTGTAGGCGAGTTTTTCCGGCATTCGCTTGCGCTCATCACTTCCGCACGCCTGGGCCGGGTGCTGCTTGGCACGGGGCTGTTCTGGGTTTGCGGCGCGGTGATGAAAATGAACTTCCAGCCGTGGGGTGAGGATGTGCTCCAGTTGAACACCAACACCAGGATCGCGCTGCTCGGTCTCTGGCTCAGCGTGGGGGTGATGATCGGCAGCGTGACGGCCGGACAGCTCTACAAGGTCGGTGACCTGCATCACACTCGCTGGCACGGCGTGTGGCTGGCGGTCTTTCTGGTGGCGCTTGGCTCGCTCGGCGAACTGGCCTCCGGCGGAACCTTCAGTGCTCCGCGGGTCGCCATCGGCATGCTGATTCTCACGGGCGTCGCCGCCGGACTGTTCCTGATCCCCCTGAATGCCGCCCTGCAGGCCGAGAGCGACCAGTCGAAACTCGGCAAGACCATCGCCTGCCAGAACTTCGTGGACAACGTCGGCATGATGCTCGGCGGCGGATTCGTCTTCCTCACGATCCGGCTTGGCATCAGCTCGTCCGGGGTCTTCATCGCCCTCGCCGGCCTGGTCGTGCTGGTGGCCGGCGTCCTGAAGTTTCAGCGCAATTCCGCGCCGGCAACCGCCTGAGCCCTCCACCCATGAACCCGGAACCACCTCTCAGCCCCGGCCCGGCCCGGCCATCCCCGGGGCAATTTGCAACCGTCATACCGGCCGCGCCGGGTCGGGCCCCAACGGATGGCCGGTTGCCGCACCCAAAAGAGGACAGCGCCGAGGGGACGATCGGCGACGCACCGCGCGGCACCGATGGCGGCATTCCCCTGGCCCGGGCGCTTGGCTTCGCCCTGCTTGGCGTCATGGCGTTTCACCTCGCCCATGCGATGTCGCAGCTCGCCTTTCTCCTGCTGCTGTTCCATGGCGGCATGGCGGCGATGTCACTCGTACGCACGCGGCGGAGGGCCTTTTACCCCACGCTCGCGGTGGGACTGGCGGTCTACGCCCCGCACCTGGCCTTCTTCTGGACCATCTTCGGGCCGCCGGCAGTGCTGCTGTGGCTGGTGCTTGCCTTCTGGCTGGCGCTCTTCGTGGTGCTGGCGTGGTTTGTTCGGAGCCGGCTGGGCACCCGCTGGTGGCTGGCCACCCTGCCCGTTCTTTGGACCGGGCTGGAATACTTCCGCAGCGAGCTCTACCACCTCCGCTTCTCGTGGCTGAACTCCGGCTACGCGCTCTCCGAATCGCCGCAGGCCCATTGGCTCCTCTGGCCGGGAATGTTTGGTGCGGGCTTCGTGCTGATGTCGATCGTGGCATTCGCCCTGGGCCGCCGGGGCAGGAAAGGCTGGTTCATCGGCTTTGGGGCAACCGCCGCGCTGGCGGGCCTGATCAACCTGCCCGCCACCACATCGGCACGGGACGCCGCCGACCGCGTGCTCAGGGTCGCCGGCATTCAGGCCGAGTTCCCGATCGAAACCGACGTGCCCCGGCTGCTGGACAAGGCACTGGCCCGATTTCCCGACGCCGAGCTGTTTGTGCTGAGCGAATACACCTTCGAAAAGCCGGTGCCCGAGCCGGTGCGCGACTGGTGCCGGCGCCACTCGAAGCATCTGATCGTCGGCGGCAAGGAACCGATCGCCGACAACTTCTACAACACCGCCTTCGTGGTCGATCCGACCGGCGAGATCGTGTTCAAACAGGTCAAGAGCGTGCCCATTCAGTTCTTTGCCGACGGTCTTCCCGCGCCCGAACAGGCGGTCTGGGAGTCGCCCTGGGGCAAGCTCGCGATCCCGACCTGCTACGACCTCAGCTACACCCGGGTGATCGACCGCATGATCGCGCGCGGTGCCGAGGCGATCATCAATCCGACGATGGACATGGCCGAATGGGGCGCCTACCAGCATGCCCTGCACTCGCGGGTGCCCAAGGTCCGTGCCGCCGAGCACGACGTGCCGATCTTCCGGGTGGCCAGCTCCGGCATCTCGCAGCTGGTCAACGCGCGGGGCGTGGTCGAGGCCACCGCACCGTTCCCCGGTGACGAGGCCGTGATCGGCGGCGAACTCCGGCTGGCCGGCGCTGGTCGAATTCCCCTTGACCGCTGGCTTGCACCAGCGTGCACCATCGCGAGCGGACTGCTGTTTGTTGGAGCGTTTGTTCCGGCTCTGCGAAGGAAAGGAGATCCGAAGTGAAGCCAACCCATTTCGCCAAGGCTGCGGCGTTTGATTGCCCGGGGACTCGTTCCCCCTCACCCCGGCCCTCTCCTCCCCCGGGGATAAGGGGAATCAACGGCGGCGCCTCGGACCATCAACAGCCGGCCG
>DNDP01000048.1:4495-8955 GCA_003484235.1 Verrucomicrobiales bacterium | reverse complement strand
ACCTATGCGCTCTCTGTGGCTGATCACTCCGAACCCGCACTCATGAAAGACATCCTTCTCTTCCTGGCCCGTTGGTTCTTCCGGTTCCGCGCGTTCAACACCGGCGTGCTCCGGGAGCCCGGCCCCGTGCTGCTCATCCCCAATCACGTCTCCTGGCTCGACTGGCTGTTCCTGGCGTTGATTCTAGATGACGACTGGAAGTTCGTCGTGTCGAGCACCGCCGCCCAGACCTCGTGGGTGCACCGGAAGGTCATGATCAATCACCGGACCTTCCCGATCGACACCAACTCGCCCTACGCCGTGAAGCACATGGCCGAGTTCCTCCAGCAGAACGGCCGGCTCGTCCTCTTCGCCGAGGGCCGGATCAGCGACACCGGTTCGCTGATGAAGCTCTTTGACGGCACCGGTTTCCTGCTTTTCAAGACCCATGCCCGGGTCATCACCTGCTACCTCCGCGGCGCCAACCGGCTGAAATGGTCCCGCCAGCCCGGCCGGCGACACTGGTTTCCCGCGGTCACCGCGCATTTCAGCGAGGTTCTCGAGGCGCCCAAACCGCCGGCCGAAACCAGCACGACCGACGCGCGCTACCTGCTCACCAACTGGCTGCGCGACCGCATGGTGGAGCAGCAGTTCCGCATCGAGATGGAATGCGGACCGCACACGCTCCCGGAGGCGATCCTCGACACCGCCCGCAAGCAGCCGAGGAAGGTCGTGCTTGAGGATTTCACACTCACCGAGCTGACCTCGCGCAGGCTGCTGGTCGGCGCCGACGTGCTGGCCAACCGGTTTGCGCTGCGGATCGACATCGAGGCCGAACGCGTCGGCGTCCTGCTGCCGAACGCGAACGCCATGCCCCTCTCCCTGCTGGCGCTGTGGTCGCTGGGCAAGGTGCCGGCCATCCTGAACTTCACGACCGGTCCCGCGATCATGCGCCAATGCAGCAAACTCGCCGGCCTGAAACAGATCATCACGTCGCGGGTGTTTCTGGAGAAGGGCAGGATCGACACCGCCGCCGTCACCGAGGCCGGCATCGAGCTGATATACCTCGAGGACCTGCGCGCCGGCATCACGACCGGCCAGAAGCTGGAGTCGCTGCTGAGGTTGACCGTCTCGCCGGATTCCCTGCTGCGCACCCGGCGCAAAGGAGCGGATACGGCCGTCATTCTCTTCACCTCCGGTTCGGAGGGCGTTCCCAAGGGCGTCGAGCTGACCCACAGCAACCTGCTCGCGAACATCCGGCAGATGCTCGCCGTCACCGACCTTGACGATTACGACCGCATTTTCAACGCACTGCCGCTCTTCCACAGCTTCGGATTGACGGTGGGCACGCTGCTGCCGCTCGTTCGCGGGATGTACACCTTTCTCTACCCGTCGCCGCTGCACTACCGCATCGTACCGACGGCGATCTATGACCGGGGCTGCACGGTCTTCCTCAGCACGAACACCTTCCTCAACGGCTATGCGCGCAAGGCCCATCAGTACGATTTCCGGACGATGCGCTACCTTTTCGCCGGCGCGGAAAAGATCCAGGACGCCACCCGGCAGCTGTGGTCGCAGAAGTACGGCGTGCGCATCCTCGAGGGCTACGGTGCGACCGAGTGTGCGCCGTGCGTCAGCGTCAACTCGCCGATGGCCAATCGGGCCGGCACGACCGGCCGCCTCATGCCCGCGATGGAATACCGGCTCGATCCCGTGCCCGGCGTCGACGAGGGCGGCCGCCTGCACGTGCGCGGACCGAACGTGATGAAGGGCTACCTCAACGCGGACGCCAACGCGAAGTTTCTCGAACTCGACGGTTGGTACGACACCGGCGACATCGTGACCGTCAGCGACGATGGCTTCGTGACGATCCAGGGGCGGATGAAACGCTTCGCCAAAGTCAGCGGCGAGATGGTGAGCCTGACCGCCGTCGAGGACGCGCTCGCCGGCGCGTTTCCCCACTACGGCCTCAGATGTCAGACGGCGATTCTCAGCCAACCGGACGAAAACAAGGGCGAGAAGCTCATCTGCGTGACCAACGAGCCGAAGCTCTCGATGGAGGAAGTCCGCAATGCGATCAAAGCCAAGGGCCTGACCAACCTCTGCGTCCCGCGGGAGATCAAGGCCGTGCGCGAGATCCCGAAGCTCGGCACCGGCAAGGTCAACCACCGCGAACTGGAGAAGCGGCTGAAGGACGCCGGAGAACTGTAGCGGTGCAACGACAACCACAGCAGGGCGAGGCTCCCGCCGGGCCCCAATCAACCATGGAACGGGCGCGACTCTGCGGTGTCCAAACTGGTAATCGACGTCATCCATGAAGGAGCGACTTACGATCCCCACGATCTTTGGATACCTGTTCGGACAGCGTGCTGCCATCCAGACGGTCGCCAGTTCCTCGGCAGCGATCTGGACGGGCATCGCGCTGACGCTGCTCACCGCCTTCGCCCGCAACTACGACCAGACCTACGTCGTCGAAAAGCCCTTTTTATGGTTCTTTGGTCCGCTGCTTTTCTCGCTGGTCTCCGGCTCTTGGATTTACCTGGTCTGCTACGCACTCTGCGCGCGACTGCAGATGCCGGAGAACGATCGATCGATGAAGGGTTCCTGGCGTGGATTCATGGGCGCCTTCTGGATGACGGCACCCATCGCGTGGCTGTATGCCATTCCTGTCGAGCGATTCATGGACAGCGTGACTGCGGCGAAGGCGAACCTTGCCCTGCTCGCGGTAGTCTCGCTTTGGCGGGTGCTGCTGATGGCGCGCGTGCTGCAGGTGGTCACCCGGGCGCCCTATCTGCGCGCGCTCCTGTGGGTCATCCTCGCCGCGTCGGTGGAAGTGGTAGTGCTGGTGTTCACCAGCGGATCGCTCACCAAACGCGTCATGGCCGCCATGGGGGGCTTGCGCAATTCGCCCGAGGAGGAGGTGCTGATCACCGCGATGAACAACGCCTTCGGAATGGCGCTTTGGGGATTTGGAATCGCCTTCGTCGGACTTCTGATCTGGCGTCGAGAATTCAACGCGGAACGCTGGCCCCGTATCGTCCGAAAGCGCACCCCGTGGACGGCCCTGGTAGTCGCGCTCGCCGGCTGGACAATAATCGCCGTGCCAGCTCAACGGCAGCTGCTGCTGAATCACCAATTGGAGCAGCACATCGCCCGTAAAGAGTGGCGTGCCGCTCTGGACTTGATGACCAGCCGTCAGCCTGTCGATTTTGCGCCGGCCCGCCCCCTGCCGCCCAAGCTCTATGAGAACACCGTGTTTCGCGAAGCACTGGGCCTGGCCGGTGCGCTCGAACCCAGCGACGAGCGCTGGGTGATTGAGCACGTCGAGCGGGCTCTCAACAAGGTTTCCTCTCACTGGAAAGAGATCTGGCAACCGGGCGGCGACGGTGAGGTGTCCGTCGAGAAGCTGGAGAATCTTGTGGTCGGTTTCGACATTCAGCCCGCCGATGTCCTTCCGTTGCTGCGATCAACGAATGCAGTACCCGAGATCGAAGGATGGCTTGAGCGCAATCCCGCCTTTCTGTTGGCACTGCACAACCGCGTCGCTGATTGGCATCAGAGTAACAGCGACTCGGTGGAGACTCTGAAGCGGACCCTTGAAGAACGCGGCCTTCCTGCCCTTCCCGAACATTCGAAATCAAGCCCATGAACGGCCGGATTGGAAGCCTGTCAGCCGGAACCATCGCACAGTTTCTTCTGGGCAATGAGTCCGCCATCCGTGCGGTCGCCAGCTCATCAGCGGCGATCTGGACAGGCATCGCGCTGACGATGCTCACCGCCTTTGCCCGCAGCTACGATCAGACGTTCATCCTCGCCAACCCCCTGCTGTGGCTGTTCGGTCCCCTCGCCTTCTCGCTGGTCTCCGGGACGTTTCTCTTCCGGCTCACCTATGGCATCGGCGCCCGCGGCACCATGGCCCACACGCCGGACAGCCGGCCGGCTTTGTGGAAACACTGGCGCGGTTTCATGGGTGCCTTCTGGCTGACGGCGCCGATCGCTTGGCTCTATGCGCTGCCGGTCGAGCGCTTCTTCGATTCGCTCACGTCCACCAAGATCAACATCGGCCTGCTGGCGGTCGTCGCACTGTGGCGGGTGTTGTTGATGGCGCGGGTGCTGCAGGTGGTTTGTCAGGCGCCGTTCCGAAGGACACTGCTGTGGGTGCTCGGAGCCTCGTTTGCGGAGGTGTTGCTCGTTGGTTTCTTTGGCGGAGCCTTTGGCAAATCGCTGATGGCCTCGATGGGCGGCATGCGCAACTCGCCAGAAGAAGATCTTCTGCTCAATGCCTTCGGATTCGTCGCCACCGTTTCGTTCTGGGGAATCCCCGTAGTGGTGCTCTTGCTCGCGGTCTGGCGCTGGCCAGGTCCGGCATCCGAATGGCCCGGGCTGCACCCGGCGGCAATCAACTGGAAACCGATTGTCGCCGCCGCTGTGTTCTGGATCGGCATCACCATTCCCGCCCAGTTGGAGCTGCGGCACAATCA
>DNDP01000048.1:0-4320 GCA_003484235.1 Verrucomicrobiales bacterium | reverse complement strand
TCTGGATCGGCATCACGATTCCCGCCCAGCTCGAACTCAGGCACAATCACCACATCGAGCAACTGGTTTCCGCCGGTCGGATGCGCGAAACGATCGACTACATGAACGCCCGGGGGCGGAACGCTTTCGCACCTGCCCGGGCATTGCCGCCCAAGCTCTATGAGTGGCATTCGGTGCCCCAGACCTTTCAGTTCGTGGCGGCCGTAGCCGCGGATGATCAGGAGTGGGTTCAACTTCATGCCCGCCACTGCCTTGACGTTGCCGCAGGAAACCTGGTTTTCGGCTACAGGGGCAGACCACTGTTGGCCGAAGTCGAACCGCAGCGATTTAACCAGTTCAACCGATTCGGATTTGAGCCGTCTTTCGTCAAGAGGATCCTCGCTGCCACCAACCGCCCACCCGAGATTACCGACTGGCTGACTGTTCACACAAATTTCCTGATCGCTCTGCGAGTCGCCTGTGAAGAGCCACCAACCCACCGCAGCCTGTCTGATCAACCGGAGCAGATTCAGGAATGGCAGGCACTCGCCCGGACGCTGGACAGCTTTGGCGTAACCAACAAGGCCTATCCCAAGCCCATGAAGCACCCATGAAGATCGGCCTCATCGCCATGAGCGGTGTCCGCGTGCGGACAAAGGAGCTCGCCGAACTGGGAGTGACGCTCCCCGGATTCGTGCGGCGGGGCAAGGTCATCGCCTCGCTGCCGAGCCTTGGCCTGCTGACCATCGCGGGCATGACTCCGCCGGAGCACGACGTCCACTACCTCGAGATCGCCGAGCTGCAGGTTTCCACCGGCCTGCCGGACTTCGATCTGGTGGGCATCTCGTCGCTCTCCGCGCAGATCGATGAAGCCTACGACATCGCCGATCGCTACCGCGCCCGGGGATCCCGCGTCGTGATGGGCGGATTGCACGTGTCCATGCTGCCGGAGGAGGCGCTTGAACACGCCGATGCGGTGGTGACGGGCGGCGCCGAGGGCGTCTGGCCGCAAGTCGTCCGCGACGCCGAAGCCGGCCGGCTGCGACCACGATATTCCGGGGCACGCGACCGGGTGTTCGAACTGCCGCTCTACGCCCAGCCGCGCTTCGAACTGCTGGCCGGGCGCGAATACAATCGCGTGACGATTCAGACCTCCCGGGGCTGTCCGCGCGCCTGCGAGTTTTGCGCCGCAAGCCTCCGTATCACCGACCGCTACAACCAGAAACCGGTCGCTCTGGTCATGGACGAGCTTCGCGAAGCGCGCCGCTGGTTCAAACAACCGTTCTTCGAACTGGCCGATGACAACACCTTCCTGAACCGCGCCTGGAGCCGTGAGTTCCTGACCGAGCTGCGCCGCGAGAACATCCATTGGTTCACGGAGACCGATGTCTCCATCGCAGACGATCCCGCTCTTTGCGACCTGCTGGCCGACTCCGGATGTCGTCAGGTGTTGATCGGCTTCGAAAGCCCCGGAGCGACTGAAATCGCCGGCATCGATCCGGCAAATTGGAAATCCCGTCAGGCACCTCGCTACCGGCGCGTGATCGACATCCTTCAATCCCGCGGCGTGAGTGTGAACGGGTGCTTCATACTGGGCCTCGACGCCCACACGACGGACGTTTTTCCCGCCGTCCTGGAATTCGTGAAAACCAGCGGTCTCGCCGAGGTGCAGTTCACGGTCCTGACTCCGTTTCCCGGAACGCCGCTTCACCAGCGTCTGAAGCGTGAAGGCCGGCTACTATTCGACAGGTTCTGGGATCGCTGCACCTTGTTCGATGTGAACTACCGGCCCGCCAGGATGTCGGTCGAACAACTGGAATCGGGCTTGCGCTGGCTGTTTGCGGAAGCCTACAGCGGAAAGGCCACCCGAGATCGTCTGCGCGGTTTCGCGAGACAGGCCGGCCGGGCCACGCGGTGGTCACCTCGGGAAGTCACGGCTCGGCAGGAACCCCGCCCTAACGTGAGATGACCGACGAAGATCAAATCCAGATCCGCATGCATGGCGATGGTTTGTTGCCGACGTTGATCTATCTGCCGGGCGTCCATGGCGACTGGACGCTGGTGAGCAGCTTCCGCGAACGGATGAAGCCGCATGTCCGGTTCGTCGAGTTCACATATCCGCGGACGCTGTCGTGGTCGCTGGCGGACTACGGGAGCGCGGCGCTGGAAGCCCTGGCGGCCAGCGGCATCCGCGAGGGGGTGCTGCTCGGCGAGTCGTTCGGTTCGCAGGTGGCGTGGGAGATGATCCGGCTCGCCGGGACAGCAGCTGGAGCGGACCGTCCCGGCAGCGGCAAGGGTTTCTTGGCGCGGGGGTTGATCCTCGCCGGCGGGTTTGGGCGCTACCCGTTCATGCCGTTGGTGAAGCTGCCCCGCCGGTTCTGGGAACTCGCACCTGCCGGCGCCGTGCGGGCCGGTTTCCGTGCCTACGCGATCTTCGCCCGTTGGCGGCACCGTCATGCACCGGAGACCAAGGAGGCAATCCGGGACTTCCTCGCGCGCCGGACCCGCCTGGACCTGCTGGCGATCGGCCACCGGTATCAGCTGATCCTCTACCACGATCCGACCGACGTCGTCCGCGAGACGACGATTCCCGTCCATCAGCTCGCGGGTTTCTGGGATCCGGTGGTGTTTTGGCCGGCGGTGCATCGGGCGCTCAGGCGGGATTGTCCCGGCTTCCGCGGACGGAGGGTCATCGGCCTGGCCGACCACAACGTGCTCGGCACGGCACCGGATCCGGCGGCGGAGATCGTTGAGACATGGATCAAGGCATTGCACTCGTATTCATCTCGCGAAGGGCAGCGCACACGGCTTCCGCTGGAGCAGGAAGATCTACCGAATGTCTCAAAATCCCGGATTGCAGGTCCTTCCGCAAAGAAGGATGCTCTTTGATCGTGAAACGGCCTGGCATGCGAAGATGGCTGCTCGGAGGAGCGCTGGCGTTGCTGGCGATATCGCTCACGATTCCATTCCTGAGTTCTGACCCTGCAGTTGCCGTGGCGGTGCGAGATTGCCGGATTGTTCGGGAGTTTTCCGACTCGCCTTTGGAACCACCTTTCGACTACGCGAGGCTAACCATATCGGTGACGAATCGATCCCAGGTTGCGATCACCTACTACGGCTACGCTCGGGAACTCCCCCTCTACCAGACCCTCAAGCCCGGCTTGCTCGGCTGGGAGCGCAAGGCAGGCGGTTGGTGGTGTGGCACCGGGGTCCACGAGCACACACTGGCTCCCGGCGAAGGCATTGATTTCGGAGCGACCGTGCCGACTGGTGAGCGCTGTAAGATTCGCTTCAGTTACTCCGACGGCCAGACGCGGACCAGAATCTGGGAGAAACTCCCCAATTGGATCGCGGATCGACTTCCCCGGGTGACCGAGGGTCCAAATGCAACGACACCGGTCATTGACCTGCGACCGGGCAGCACGTTGCTCGCAAAAAGCAGAACCGACCGCTGAGCGAACAGGTGTGGGCCCGATGTGTCCACACATCATTCCAACCAACAGGGCATGCCACGCTCCCAGTCTTTCGGCTTTCCCCTGCCGCCCGCTGCTTCTAGTCTTCGCCCTTCCATGAAAGCATTGATTGCCCTTCTCTCGTTGACCGCTGTCGTGGTGGCTGATGCCGCGGTCATTCCCGTGCCCACGGAGGTGGTGCCGCAGCGCATCGCCGGCGCCAAGCCGCGCAATGTCGTGTTCATCCTCTCCGACGACCATCGCTATGACGCGATGAGTTTCATGGGCCATCAGTTTGCCGAGACGCCGCACATGGACGCCATGGCCCGCAACGGCGTCCACCTGAAGAACGCGCTGGTCACGACGTCGCTCTGTTCGCCGAGCCGCGCCTCGATCCTGACCGGGCTCTACACGTTCCGGCACCGCGTGATCGACAACAACCGCGCGATCCCGCCCGGGACGCTTTACTTCCCGCAGTATCTGCAGAAGGCCGGCTACGCGACGGCGTTCTTCGNNCCGAGACGCCGCACATGGACGCGATGGCCCGCAACGGCGTGCACCTCAAGAACGCGCTGGTTACGACGTCGCTCTGCTCGCCGAGCCGGGCCTCGATCCTGACCGGCCTTTACACGTTCCGGCACCGGGTGATCGACAACAACCGCGCGATCCCGCCCGGGACGCTTTACTTCCCGCAGTATCTGCAGAAGGCCGGCTACGCGACGGCGTTCTTCGGCAAGTGGCACATGGGCGGCGAATCGGACGATCCGCAGCCGGGTTTCGACCGCTGGGTGAGCTTCCGCGGCCAGGGCAACTACCTGCCGCCCAATCCGAACTACACGCTCAACGTGGACGGCCAGCGCGTGAAGCAGAAGGGCTACATCACCGACGA
>DNDP01000388.1:35602-36344 GCA_003484235.1 Verrucomicrobiales bacterium | reverse complement strand
AGTAGATGTCGTGGTGGGGCGGGGGAGAGATGAGCGGCACGCCCGGCGTGCTGTGACGGAGCTGGGCGATGTAGGCGCTCACCTTGTGGCCGGGGAGTTGTCCGCCTTCGCCGGGCTTGGCGCCCTGGGCCATCTTGATCTCGATTTCCTGGGCGCTGGCCAGGTATTCGGGCGTCACTCCGAAACGGCCGGAGGCCACCTGCTTGATGGCCGAGCTCGGGTTGTCGCCGTTTTCCCGGACCGTGTAACGTTCCTGGTCCTCGCCGCCTTCGCCGGAGTTGGACTTGCCGCCAATGCTGTTCATGGCGATGGCCAGGCACTCGTGGGCTTCCTTGGACAATGCGCCCAGCGACATGCCGGCCGTGGTGAAGCGGACCCGGATGTTCTCGATGGGCTCGACGTCGTCGATGGCGATCGGCGTGCCGGGCTTGAGCCGCAGCAGGTCGCGCGGTGACACCGGTTCACGGGTGATCACCGTATTGACGTAGCGGAGGTATTCGTCGCGCTGCCCTTTGCGCAAGAAGCTGTGCAGCGCCTGGACCACGCCCTTGTTGAAGGCGTGAAACTCGCCCCGGCCGCCGGGCAGCACCTTGTAATTCCCGCCCTCGTCGAGCACGGCCGATTCCGGCGCACTGAACGCCTGACGGTGCCGGCGCAGCGCATCGTGGCCTATCTGTTCCATCGTGACGCCGCCGATCTGGGTGGTGGTGCCGAAGAAACTCCGGTCCACCACTTCCTGCGA
>DNDP01000388.1:15720-35218 GCA_003484235.1 Verrucomicrobiales bacterium | reverse complement strand
CTGGATCGACTGCCGGATGGTGTCGATGGCGATGTAGGGATTGACCGCCGATGCGCCGTACCCGATCAGACAGGCGAAGTGGTGCACATCGCGCGCCTCACCGGTTTCACAGACGATCGAGGCCCGCATCCGTTTGCCCAGCCGGATGAGGTGGTGGTGAATCGTGCCCACCGCAAGCAGCATCGGAATCGGCACGTTGGCGGCGTTGGTGTTGCGGTCGCTCAGGATCAGCACGGCCGCGCCTTCATCCACTGCGGCTTCGGCCTGGGTGCAAATCGAGTCCAAAGCTGCATTAAGATCCACAGCGCCTTTCTGTGCGCTGAAATGGCAGTAGATTGTCCGGCTGGTGAAGGGCTTCTCTTTCGGGATGCCCTTCAATGCGGCAAGCTCGTACTCAAGCAGGAACGGCGAATCCAGCTGGATCACCCGTGCGTGCTCCTCGGTTTCCTCGAGCCAGGAGTTCCGGTGACCCATGCAGGTGGATAGCGACATCACGACCTGCTCGCGGATCGAGTCGATCGGCGGGTTGGTCACCTGCGCGAACAGCTGCCGGAAGTAGCCATAGAGCAGACGGGGCTTCTTGGAGAGCACGCTCAACGGCGTGTCGTCGCCCATGGAGCCGACCGCCTCGGCGCCATTGTCGGCCATCGGCTTGAGGATGTCCTTCAGTTCCTCGGTGTCCCAGCCAAACGTGATCTGCTGCAGGGTGAGATCGAGGATGTTCACTCCGTTGTGCGTCTCGCCGAATGGCTGTGCGTGGCGCGTCAGGGAGAAGATGTTTTTCTCACACCATTCGCGATACGGCTGCTGGCCGGCAACGAACGACTTTACGTCGTCGTTGTCCAGGAACTTTCCGGCAACGGTGTCGATGGCGATGATGCGTCCGGGTCCGAGACGCCCCTTCTTGACCACCTTTTTCTCGTCGAGCTGCACGACGCCGACCTCGCTGCCGAAGACGACCAGGCCGTCGTCATAGACCTTGTAGCGCGCCGGACGGAGGCCGTTTCGGTCGAGGGTGGCGCCGATGTAGCGGCCGTCGCTGAACACGACAGCGGCCGGGCCGTCCCAGGGTTCGTTGAGCGTGGAATGAAACTGGTAGAACGCCCGGAGATCGGGGTTCATGTCCTTCATCTTCTCCCAGGCCTCGGGCACCAGCATCATGACGCTGTGGAGGATGTTGCGACCGCTCAGTTCCAGGACCTCGAGAGCGTTGTCGAGCGCCGCCGAGTCCGAACCGCCCGGCTGAATGATGGGCTTGAGATGCTCGACGTTGTCCTTCCACACCGGGGAAGTCAGTTCGAGCTCGCGGGCCCGGGTCCAGTTCTTGTTGCCCAGGAGGGTGTTGATCTCGCCGTTGTGGGCCAGCGTGCGGAACGGATGGGCAAGCTGCCAGTTCGGGAAGGTGTTCGTCGAGTAACGCTGGTGATAGATCGCCAGCGAGGTCACGAACAGCGGGTCCTTGAGGTCGGTGAAAAACTTCTGCAGTTGGGGCGCGTTGAACAGGCCCTTGTAGACGATGGTCCGCGAGCTGAAGGACGGAATGTAAAACTCGTGGAGCTCTTCCTCGCGGGCCATCTTCTCCGCCAGTTTCCGCGCGAGAAGCAGGCGCCGCTCGTACTCCGTCGCGTCCCAGTCCTCGGACCGGCCCAGCAGTACCTGCTGGATCTCCGGCATGGTGTCCTTGGCCTTGTCACCCAGGCAGCGGGGATTGACCGGCACCTGGCGCCAACCGAACACATGAATGCCAAATTTCTGCACCGCCTCCTCGACGATCTGCTGGCAGTGGCTGATCTTGTACTTGTCGCGGGGCATGAAGATGAAGCCCACGCCGATGTCACCGTCATCCTTCAGGTTGGCGCCCAGCTTCTCCACCTCGCGGCGGAAGAACTCCGTTGGCAGCTGGATCAACACGCCCGCGCCGTCGCCCGTCTTGGCATCGGCGTCCAGGGCGCCGCGGTGGGCGAGGTTGCACAGGGCCTGCAGGGCGTATTCGAGGATCCGGAATTCCTTCTTGCCCGAGGTGTTGGCGATGAAGCCGACGCCGCAGGCATCGTGTTCGAAACTCGGATCGTACAGCGAATTGGGTACTTTCGGATACATGTGTGTAACGGGTTCGATTCGACGGCTGAAACGATGAGCCAGAATCGAGCCCGTGGAAAGTGGCAAAAAGGGTCCCCGGCTGCAAAAGGTTTTTGGCCAAAAATGGCGGTCGCTGCAGCGTCCATTTTCCGGGCCAATCCCGGCGGCCAAAGAGCGACATTCACCTGTCGGGATTTGACCACCCGGAGAGAAGCGAGCCGGGCAACCGCAGCCACCGTTGAAGCAGGCGCTCCTACCCTCGGTCTTTTGGCTCGTTTGTGGGCTGGCACCGGGTGCTTTTTCCCGCCACTGCTTGCCGGCTGCCGCTTTTCCACTTGGCGGACCCGGACCCGGTGCTACCTTCTTGCCATGCCCGAAAGCAATGGCCAGGCGTGGAGAAGATGGTTCGGTCTGGTGTTTCTGGCATTGGCATTTGGGATGTTGATCTGGGGTCAGACCGTGCTGAAATCGCGACTGGAGGGCCTGGCCTACCTCATCTACTGGTCGATCTGTTTCCTCTTCACCTTGCTGACGCTGGCGACCGCGATTCTCGACATCATCCTGGTTCGCCGCCGCAGCCGACGGGACCGGCGTGAGTTGATCAAAAAGACCATCGTCGATTTGGAGTCGCTCGATGAAGCCGAAACAGAGGACAAGGAGCCTGAACGATCCACGCAGGCATGAAGTCCACGACACAATCCCAGCCGGCCGCTCCGCTCGACGACAAGACGTGGCGTGCGCTGCTGCTGCTGCTGGGTGACGAGGATGACGCGATCGCGGCGACGGTGCAGGAGAAGATTCGCTCGTATGGTTTGCCTGCCCGACGCCGGTTGGAAGCCGAGTCATTGCACGACGAACCGCTGGTCCGGCGCCGTGTCCGCGGCCTGCTCGCCCTGCTGCGCCGGGAGGAGGCCGACCAGCGTTTCGAGATGTTTTGCGCCCATCACGGTGAGGAGTTCGACCTCGAGCAGGGGCTTTGGTTGATTGCACAGACGCGGTATCCGGACATCAACACGGAGGCTTATCAGGCGCTGCTCGACGATTGGGCGGCACGACTTCGCCAGGCTTTGGAGCCGTATCGGAAAGGCGACTCCATGATCGCGGTGATCAATGAGTTCCTCTTCACCGATCTGGGCTTCAAGGGCAACGAGAACAACTACTACGATCCGGAGAACAGCTACTTCAACCGGGTGCTCGACCGGCGGACCGGCAATCCGATCAGCATGTGCCTCGTATACCTGCTGCTGGGCCGCCGGCTTGGTCTTCCAATTGCCGGAATCGGCTTTCCCGGCCACTTTCTCTGCCGCTACCAGTCCAGCCTCGAGGAGTACTACATCGACGCCTTCAACCGCGGCAAACTGCTTTCGCGCGCGCAGTGCATGCAGTACCTGACGCAGAACGGCCTGGGTGTCCGCGAGGGTTATCTCGTGCCGATCAGCGCGCGTCGGATCCTGCTGCGCACCTGCGCCAACCTGCACCAGATCTACCTCCAGCACGGAAACGAAACGGAGGCCGGTCGGATTCAGCGGTATCTGGTCACTTTGGCGAAATAATTGCCCCTCAACCATCGGGCTTGGCCGGCGCAGGTTTTCCGCCCGTCCGCAGTTCCTGCTTTTATCCGTCACCGACGTCGTTCATCGTCACGCCCGTGAATTCCCTCCATTCCTGTCTGCGAACCGCGCTCTGCGTTCTGCTGCCGGTGGTTTCCCCCCTTGAGGCGGCCGTCCAGATCGAGAAGGTTTTCGGCCCCGAAACCGACACCGGCCAGTACAAGCATCCCACGACAATCACCGAGCTGGACAATGGAGAACTGCTGCTGGCCTATTACGGCGGCGGTGGCGAGTACGAAACCGCGACCGCCGTTTATGGTTCGCGCCGGTCGCCGGGGCAGTCTCGTTGGTCGCCGCCCGTCGTACTGGCGCGGAACCCGATGTATTCGATGGGCAATCCCGTCCTTTGGCAGGCGCCGGATCAGCGGGTCTGGCTGTTCTTCGTGGTGCGACCCGGGGCCACTTGGTCCACGTCGCGAATCGGTGCCAAGATTTCGGACGACCGTGGCGCAACCTGGTCGGATGCCTTCATGGTGACCTTCGAGGAAGGAACCATGGTCCGCAGCCGGCCGATCGTGCTGAGCGACGGCCACTACCTGTTGCCGATCTACCACGAAACCGGAGCGGACACCGAAAAGACCGGGGCGGACACCAGTTCGATCTTCCTGCGATACGATCCTGCCACCCGGGAATGGACACCCTCGAACAAGGTTTTCTCCCGCATGGGCAACCTCCAGGCTGCGGCGGTGGAGCTGGCTCCCGGTCATTTGCTGGCGCTTTGCCGGCGGGGCGGGGATTATGAGCCGGGTGACGATGGTTTCGTGGTTAAGACCGAATCCCGCGATGGCGGCCGGACCTGGTCGCCCGGTGTTGAAACCGGGTTTCCCAATCCCAATGCGTCGGTCGAGTTGATCAAACTGCGGAGCGGCAACCTGCTCTTCGTTTACAACCACAGCATGAACGAGCGTTCGCCGCTTCGGGTGGTGCTCTCGGAAGACGGCGGCAAGTCCTGGCCCCGGCGGCTCGATCTGGCGACCGGCGAAGGTTCGTTCTCTTACCCCACCGCAATCCAGACCCGGGATGGCTTGATTCACGTCACGTTTACCTCGGATGAACGGACGACCATCCGGCACGCAACATTTGCCGAGAAAGACGTACGATAAAGGACGGTCCGTCGCATCAGGGTTGTTTCTTCGCCGGTTGCCAGCTGAGACGGGCCACGCGAATGCCGTCCAGCTCGGGCGTGAGTGCGGCGACGTACCACTGGCCTTCGTGCAGAATCAGTTCCGGTGCCGCCACCGGCAGGGACGCCACGATGGTGCTGTCGTCGTGCAGTCCGAAGTTCAGTGGGTTGGCGGATCGATAGACCGTCGTGCGCGGACTGCCCCGGTAGTTCTGGGTGGTGAACAGGTAAAAGGCGCCATCCAGTTCGACGACGTGCGGGCATTCGTGACTCCAAAGCTTGTCGCCGGCCGCGCCCCCGATGCGAACCAGATGCGCCTCGCTCCAGGTCTTCAGGTCAGGTGAAGTCCGGCACAGGATCCGCCCGATCCGGTCCGGATGGACTGTGTAATAGCAGTAGTAGAGATCTTTGTGCCGGACCACCATGGCATCGCGGGCGTTGTGCGCGTGAGGTTCACCGAAGAGTCCCACCGCTCCGTCACGGCTGATCTGCCGTTGAAAGAATCTCCCGTCCTCGCTCAGGGCCAGAGCGATCGCCTTCCAGGTGCCGTAGAACATGTGATGACGGCCGTCGATCACCTTGACGTAGGGCGCCTGAAGTCCGCCTTCCACCTCGTCCAGGGCCACGTTGGCGCGCATCTGAATGCCTCGCGGAGCCCAGTCGCCGGCGGTCAGTTCCATTCCTTCCCACCCGTAAAACAGCCGTCCGGTGCCGGATTCCTTCGTGCCGCGGATGCATGACCACAGCTGCCACGTGCCGTCGGTGGCCCGCCAGACACCGAAGTCCACCGGTTCCTGGCGCTCGCCGGTCAGAACGCCAAGATCGGGCTGGCTGGCAATGCGCCACCACTCTCCTTCAAGCTGCGGAATCAGTGGCTGGGCAGGAGCGTGCAGACCGGACAGCAACGGCGTCGCGGCAACGCAGGCGCAGAGAATTCGTCGTTGGATCATGTCCGAAGACTGGCGAACTTGGGGTCTCGCGTAAAGCCACGAACTCAGGCGCTGTGGCCGTCGGACAAGGTTTCACTTGGCGCAGATTGACATTCGAACCGACGGCGACGGATGCTCGCCGCGCACTCCGCTAATGCGTTTCCTTGCCGGGCATCACGAGTTTGTGTTTCCGCGTCCTACGGTCCTGATGGGGATCGTGAACGTGACGCCGGATTCCTTCTCGGACGGCGGCCGCCACGCCGATCGCGATGCGGCCGTGGAGCATGCCCTGAAGCTGCTCGAGGAAGGGGCCGACATACTTGACATTGGCGGGGAGTCCACGCGTCCCAACTCCCGTCCCGTCCCGTTGGAGGAGGAACTTCGCCGGGTGGTGCCCGTCATCGAGTCGCTGGTCGGGAGGACCGACCGACCGGTGTCCATCGACACGCAGAAGCCGGAGGTGGCCGCCGCGGCGCTGTCGGTGGGAGCGGTCATTGTCAACGACATCGCCGCCAACCGCGAGGATCCGGCGATGTGGGAAGTGGTGGCCGCCCGTCGCGCGGGCTACATCTGCATGCACATGCAAGGCACCCCCCAGACAATGCAGCTGGCGCCCGCCTATGACGATGTTGTCGGGGAGGTGGCTGCGTTCCTCATAGCACGGCTTGCCCGGCTGGCGACCGCGGGAATTGAGCCCGACCGGGTGGCGCTGGACGTGGGGATCGGTTTCGGCAAGGCACTGGAGCACAATCTGGCGCTGCTGCGTTCAATAAGCAGTTTCCAAAAGCTGAATCGCCCGCTACTCTTGGGCGTGTCCCGGAAATCGTTCGTCGGGCAGCTGAGCGGGGCGGCGGTTGACGGACGGCTTCCGGGATCGATCGCCGCAACCGTGCTGGCAGTGCATGGCGGGGTGCAGATGGTCCGCACCCATGATGTGGCGGCCACCCGGCAGGCACTCCGTGTGACAGAGGCGATCCTGAACAGGCAAGACCCATGTGGGAACAAATAGGCAGTTACTGGCGGCCGGTGGTCGAGATCATGATTCTCGCCGTCGCCATCTATTATGCCCTGATGTTCGTGCGCGGCACGCGGGGCTGGCCGGTGGTGATCGGCTTTGGTGCCGTGGTGCTTCTGACCTACGCCACGACGCTGCTGGGCCTCGAGGTGTTGAGTCACTTGTTGAAGACCTTCTTCGCCTTCTCCGCCGTGGTTCTGCTGATCATCTTCCAGCCCGAGGTGCGCCGGCTGCTGGCTGAACTGGGAAATCAGCGGCTGTTCAACACGACGCAGCGCGAGCGGCAGAACATCGAGGTGATCGTCGAGACCGCCGAGCGCCTGGCTGATGTGCGCATCGGCGCCCTGATCGCGCTCGAACAGTCGATCAGCCTTTCCGAGGCGGTCGAGTCCGGCGTGCCCGTGAACTGCACGGCCACGCCCGAAATGCTGGAAACCATCTTCTTTCCGAACAACGCGGTTCACGACGGCGGGGTGATCATCGATGAAGGCCGCATCATCAAGGCCGCCTGCATCTTCCCCCTGACGCAGCGCCAGGACCTCCAGAAATCCATGGGCACACGCCATCGGGCGGCGCTCGGGCTCAGCGAAGAGACCGATGCGGTCGTGGTCGTCGTCTCGGAGGAGACGGGCGCCATCTCGTACGCCTACAAGGGCGTGCTGAAACGCGGCCTGACCGTCGAGGAACTGCGGTCGTTCCTGACTTCCATCTTCATCATCGAGAAGCAGTCAAAGAGCCCCTTCAGCTGGTTCAAGCGGAAACCCCGTGAGGAGGCGTCCGTGGAAACCGCTGCGGCCAAGAGCGAGGCGAACCCGTCATGAACTGGCGCGACCTGGTCTTTCACAACCTCCGCTGGAAGCTGTTCTCGGTCTTCATCGCCGTGGTGGTGTGGAACACCTATCACCTGAGCGACGGCACGCTCGGTCTGCGCGAGGAGATCTTCGACACCAGTGCGACGGGCAAGTTTGTGGGCGTCAATGTGCGGGTTCTCACTCCGCAGGGTTCGCCCTACAACTACCGCGCCAGCCCTCCCACCGTGGATTTCAAGGTCGTCGGCACCAGGGAGGTCGTGGATTCGTTGTCCCGCGGCGATCTGCTCGTCTATGTGGACGCGGCGGATTTCAACGAGGAAGGCACCAACACGGTGCCGGTGCATGTCCACATCCCGACACGGGCAACCCTGCTGGAGGTGAAGCCCGAGCGGATCCGGCTGATACGCTCCGAGCTGGAGCCTCCCGTTGAAGAGCAAGTTTCCCAACCATGAGCAAATCCCAAAAGATATTCGGCACCGACGGTGTGCGTGGAACCGCCAACATCGAGCCGGTGACGGCCGAAACCGCGCTCAAACTTGGCCGCGCCGCCGGGCACGTCTTCAAGACGCTCGAGACCCAGGCCCGTGACCGGGGCAAGCACAAGATCGTGATTGGCAAAGACACCCGCCTCTCCGGCTACATGCTGGAAAACGCCATCTCCTCGGGCATTCTTTCCATGGGGGTTGACGTGCTGTTCATCGGACCGCTGCCCACGCCGGGCGTCGCCTACATCACGCGCAGCCTGAGGGCGGATGCCGGCATCGTCATCACCGCCTCGCACAACCCTTATTCGGACAACGGCATCAAGTTCTTCCGGGCGGATGGCTACAAGCTGGATGACGACATCGAAGGCCGGATCGAACGGCTGGTGTTTGACGAAAAGGCCACTTTCCGGCCGTCGGCAGCCGAGATCGGCAAGGCGGTGCGCATCGACGATGCGCTGGGCCGGTACATTGAGTTTGCGAAGGCCAGCTTCCCCAAGGGCCTCACCCTCGAAGGGCTGCGGATCGTCGTCGATTGCGCCAACGGCGCAGCCTACAAGGCCACCCCCTGCGTGCTGCGCGAGCTGGGCGCCGAGGTGTTCGTCTTCGGCAACACGCCGGACGGCAAGAACATCAATCTGGACTGCGGCTCCATGCATCCGGAAAGCCTGTGCGCCAAGGTCCGGGAACTGCGGGCGGACGTGGGAATCGCCCACGACGGCGACGCCGACCGCGTGCTGCTGTGCGACGAACAGGGCCGCATGATCGACGGGGACGACATCATGGCCATCAGCGCGCTGGAGATGCTCAAGGAGGGCACGCTCGCGGAAAAGACCCTCGTTTCAACGGTCATGAGCAATGCCGGACTCGAGGCGGCAATCAACGACGCGGGCGGCCGGGTGGTCCGCACCGCGGTCGGTGACAAGAACGTCATTGATGAAATGCTCCGCAATGGCTTCAACTTTGGCGGCGAACAGAGCGGTCATCTCATCTACCGCGACCACAGCACCACGGGTGACGGGCTGGTGGCGGCGCTGCAGATCCTTCGCATCATCAAGAACACGGATACGCCGTTGTCCACGCTGGTGCGCTGCTGGACCCGTTTCCCCCAGGTGGTCACAAACATCCGGGTGCGGGAAAAGATCCCCTTTGAAAAACTGGACGGCATCATGGACATGGTCGGCAAGGCGGAAACGGCCGTGAAACCGCAGGGTGGCCGGGTTCTTCTCCGGTACTCGGGCACGGAACCCAAGGCACGTTTGCTGATCGAGGGACGCGAGGAGGCGGTGCTTAATCACTGGTCGGCGGAGATCAGCGGCGCGCTGCGTGCCCAGATCGGGGGATGATCGGTGCGACATGAAATGGACTTTCCAGATTCTTCTGTTTTGTGGGGGCCTCGGATGCCTGCGCGCCGAAACGACGCCGGCACCGTTGCCGGAAACGGGCGAGATCATTACACGCTTTGTCGAGCGTATGGGGCGGTCCTTCACGAACCCGCCCCCTGGGGTGACGGTCCATTTCCGCACCAACATAACGGAGGAGTTTGGCCGAAACGGAAAAGTAGCGAGCCGCGAGATGAAGGTGTATCGCATCACATCCGGCGAATCCCGGCGGGACACCGAGTTGCTGACGATCGACGGTCGGAAGCCCACCGTGGAAGAACTGGAGAAGGATCGCGAGCGCCTCAAGCGCAAGCGGTCACGGGAATCGGGGGAGGAGACTCCCGACCGCTCCCGCCAAATCGATGCCTTCATCACACTTGAGCTGCTCAGCCGGTATCTCTTCGAGGTGCAGGGCCGGGAGGTGATCAATGGGAGGCCGAATCTGATCGTTACCTTCAAGCCCGGTCCGGGCGAACGGGATTCGGACCGGCTGGTGGACCGCGTGCTCGACCGGATTGGCGGAATCATCTGGATTGACGAAGCGGAGTACGAACTCACAAGGGCCGATATCCGGCTGCGCGAGAAGCTGAACATCTGGGGCGGCTTGCTCGCCCAGCTGGAGCAGCTTCATCTGCAGATCCTGCGGACCAGGGAGCCCGACGGGCGCTGGCGGGATCAACTGACCGAGGCGCGGTTTGTTGGCCGCGCCGTCGCCCGACGGATCAATGTGCGGACTATCGATCTTTCTTCGCCGGAGGAAACGCTCGAGGAGAAGCCGCAGATTGCCGCGGATTGAGCGATGCAAGGATCATTTCAGCGGCGGTTTGACATGGGAGATTTCCGGGATGAGCATTAAACCATGAAAACGCCGATCGTTCATTTCGCTGCGGGGATTTTATTGTTTGCAGCGGGTTTCTCGTCCGGCCAGGAAGGCCCGGCATCGGGCCGCCTGTCGGCAACACCTGACACGCCTCAGGAGACTCCTGCGGTTTCCAATTCGGGTGCGCCATCGGAGGTGGGGTTCGTGTCGGGACCGATCATCGACGAACGGATGCTGGCCGAGCTGGCGAACTCAACCAACGTTACGATCATTCAAGCTGCACCGGAGAGGGAGGATCGCGTGGACTTCCAGCGGGTGAGGGTCGAGGGGGGCGTGACGCCCGTGATCAAGCAGCCAACTTTCGTGCGGTTTCTTCAACTGTTCAATCCGTTCGCGCCCGCCGAATTCGGCGGCCTCCGGGAACGGCCTCAAGGCACCACGCTGAGCCGGGCGTTTCACGATCCGATCAAGTCGCAGCCCGCATCGGCATTGATTTCGATTGGTGAACGGCCTGCGGCCGCCAAGGGCGAAGAGGAATGACCGCACCCCAGAGAAGGGAAGATGCGGGACACAGCTGGACTCGCGGGACGCGGCTGTAAGTTCAGCCGGCCGGTTCAATGCAGCCAGGGCAGCACGGCCGCGGCACGGCTGGTCAATTCCAGCGGGATTGAGGGGAAGATGCCGAGAAACAGCATTCCCGCCATGCAGAGTGCAAGGGTGGCCTTGATCGGCAACGGAACGGTGATCGGGGTAAGGTCCGCCTTTTGACGGGGCCAGTAGATGGCACGGATCACATTGAAGTAATACCAGATGCTGATGACCACCCCAACGATCGCCACCGCCACCAGCCAATAGAATGCCGGCTGCATGGCACCTTCCTCCAGTGCGGCCTTGAAGAGGAGAAACTTCCCGAAGAAGCCGGCCAACGGCGGAATGCCGGCCAACGAGACCATCGACATGGTCATCGCGGTGGCCAGCAACGGCGACCGTTCGTTCAATCCTGCCAGCCCCGAGAGATCGTCGGAATCCAGCTGCTGGAGCGCCACCACCAGAACCGCGAAGCCGGCCAGCACCGTGAAGAGGTATCCCGTCAGATAGTAGAGGACTGCCGAAGCACCGGTGGCGTTCAGGGCTGCGAGACCCAGCAACAGATAGCCCGCGTGCGCAATGCTCGAGTAGCCGAACAGGCGCTTGAGGCTGGTCTGGGCGATGGCGCAGAGGTTGCCGTAGAGGATGCTGATGGCCGAGATGGCGATCAGCACGGGCGCCCACTGATGCATGACACCCGGTGCCACGCCGTAGATGATTCGCAACAGCAGCACAATTCCGGCTGCCTTGGACCCTACCGCCAACAGGGCGGTGGTTGGCGCCGGCGAGCCCTGATAAACATCCGGCGCCCAGATCTGGTAGGGAAAAGCGGCAATTTTGAAGGCCAGACCAACCAGGACCAGCAGCAGTCCGATGAGAAACACCGAGTTGCCGATCAAGGTTGAAGACTTCTCGTAGATGTCGATGAACACGAACGAGCCCGCACTGCCGTAGACAAAGGCGATGCCGAATACCATCAGTGCCGAAGCAAGGCCTCCCATGATCAGGTACTTCACGCCGGCCTCCAGCGATTCGAGCCGGTTCCGTTGGAAACTGGTCAGCACATAAAGGGTGATGGTCACCAGCTCCAGCGAGGCGAACATGACGGCGAAGTTCATCGCCGAGGCGGTGAACATCATGCCCGCCAGCGCAAAAAGTGTCAGCGAATAGTACTCGGAAATCCCGCTCTTGATCCTGTCGGCATATTGCACCTGCAGCACGAGCACGATGGTGCCAGCGAGCAGGAAGAAGCGTTTGAAGTAGATGGCCAGCGGATCCATCACGTAGGCGCTCGCGAAGGCCTCGCGGACGTACGATGCGTCCACGAAGAAGCTGAATACGAAGAGCAGTGCGGTGCAGACGGCCGCGGCGTGTCCCAGCTGGCGTTTGAGTTCTGCGGGCGTCCAGAGGTCGAGCAGCAGGAAGGCCAGTCCGAGGCCGACCACCGCCAGTTCCAGGCTGATCAGGGAGGTGTTCATCAGTTCTTCGCGTCGCCGCGCTTCAACGCCGCCATTGCCTGTGCGGTTGCCGGTTCCTCGCTGCCGGTGACCATTTTGACGATTCGTGCGGCATCGGGCTTGATCTTGTTCACGAGCACGCTTGGGAAAATGCCGAACCACAGCAAGGCCGCCAAAAGCAGGACGAAGGGGAGCTTGCGCCAGGCATTGGCGTCACGCGGTGTGCGTTCGAGTTCGGGCAGCGGGCCGTGCACGACGTTCCGGACGGCGCGCAGCATGTAGACCGCGCCGACGACCAACGCGCCCCAGGCGGCGGCGACCACAAATCCGGACAGCGAGTTCCACGCGCCGAACAGGACCAGCAGCTCGCCGGCGAAGTTGGCAAAGCCGGGCAGGCCGCAGCCGGCCATCATGGCCATGACCATCGCAGTGCCGATGAACGGCATGGGTCGGAGCAGGCCGCCGAGCTTGCGGGTGTCCAGCGTGCCGGTCTCGTTGTAGATGTAGCCGCTGAGGCCAAAGGTCAGGGCCGCGAGCAGTCCATGGGCGATCATGACGGTCACGGCCCCGGTGATGCCGATCAGGGTCAGGCTGGCAAGGCCGAGGAAGGTGAAGCCCATGTGGGCGACGCTTGAATTGCCGATCAGCAAGTTCAGATCGCGCTGCCGCATCGCCACCCAGCCGCAGTAGAGGATGTTGCCGACCGCCAACGCGGCGATGACGTGCACCCAGCCCTGGGCGGCGTTGGGGAGCAGGGGCAGTGCTATCTTGATGAGACCGTAAAGGCCGAACTTTTTGAGCACGCCGGCGTGGAGCATCGCCGTCGCGGTGGGCGCGCTGCCATAGCCCACCGGAGCCCAGCTGTGAAAGGGCCAGAGCGAAACCAGGATGCCGAAGCCGAACAGCAGGAACGGGAAGATGAAGTTCTGGGCACCGGCCTTCAGCGGGTTGTTCTGCAGATGCTCGGTCAGACGGACGAGGTCGAAGGTGTTCAAACCCGCCTCGAGATACAGCAGCACGAGGCCGGCGAGGGCAATCAGTGCGCCTACGGTCAGGTACATCGTGATCTGGAAGGTGGCGAAATTCCGGTCGGCGCCCCGGCCCCAGATACCAATCATGATGAAGGTCGGCACGAGGGCCAGCTCGTGGAAGAAGTAGAAGAAGAACAGATCCAGGGACGAGAAGGCTCCGAGAATGCCGCCCGTCATCACCAGCAGCAGCAGATAATACTCCTTCTCGTGCGTCTTGATTTCCCAGGAGACGCAGGCGGCCGCGAAGGCAACCAGGGCGCCCATCAGAATCAGCCCGACGTTGATTCCGTCCACGCCCACGTAGTAGCTGATGCCGAGCGATTCGACCCATGGCACCTGCTGCACGAACCGATAGCCACCAAGACCAACCTCGGCGCCGCCGAACTGGACGAACATCTTCACCGCCACCAGCAGGGAGAGAAATGTGGCGAGCAGGGTTCCCAGGCGCATCAGAACCCGGTAGTTGCGCGGGATGAAGGCCAGAATCACTGCCATGAGCAGCGGCCAGCCGATGATGTAGGTCAGGGGTGACATCGATTAATGCGTCGTGGCCCGGATGGTCATCACGATCACCAGCACGATGCCGGCGACCAGCAGTAAGGCGTAGGTCTGGATGTTGCCGGTCTGGACCAGGCGCAGCAGCCGGCCGGTGATTTCCACGCCGATTGCCGTGCCGCGGACGATCAGGCCGCCAACGATCCATTGGTCCAGCCAGCTGGAGATGCGGGCGATCAATTCGTGCGTGAGGCCGATGAAAAACTGGTAGATCTCGTCAAAGAAGAAGCGCTGCCGCATGAAGTCGGAAAGCACCGGCCGCCGCCGCTCCACGGGATCGCGTTCAACGCCGCGATAGAGATGCCAGGCCCCCAGTGCGCCGACCAGCACGGCGAGCAGACCAAAGGTGGCCGCCAACGGGGAGTGGTTGACCGGTTCCAGGACTGCATGGAACCAGCCATGATGCTCAATGGGATGGGACACCGGGAGCATCTTGGCGGCGAAGGCATCGATGCCCCACAATCCGGCCAGCAGGCTGGGCACTGCCAGCAGAACGAGTGGCAGCGTCATGACCCGGGGCGATTCATGGGCATGTTCGGCGTGTTCGCTGCGGGCTTGGCCGTAAAAGGTCGTGATCAACAGCCGGAACATGTAGAAGGCGGTCAGCACCGCGACTCCCACACCCAGGACGAACAGCAGCGGACTGCCGTGGTGTCCATCGAGCGCAGCGGCAAGCACCGCATCCTTGGAGTAGAAGCCGCTGAAAGGGGGCACACCGCAGAGGGCCAACGTGCCCACCATGAACGTCCAGTAGGTGGTGGGCAACTTCGCCTTGAGCCCGCCCATTTCCCACATGTCCTGCTGGTGATGCATGGCATGGATGACCGATCCGGCGCCGAGGAAGAGGAGTGCCTTGAAGAACGCATGAGTGGTCAGGTGGTACATCGCGGCCACCGGAGCGGCCAGGCCGACGGCCATCACCATGTAACCGAGCTGCGAAAGGGTGGAGTAGGCGAGCACCCGCTTTATGTCGTCCTGCTGGACGGCGATCAGGGCCGCCAGCAGGGCGGTGATGCCGCCGATCCAGGCAATGATGCCCAGAGCCGTAATGCCTTCCAGGAAGGGAAACCAGCCGAGCACCGCTTCCGGCCAGGCCTGCGGAACTTCAAACAGGAAGAAGGTCCGGCACAGCATGTAGACGCCGGCAGCAACCATCGTTGCCGCGTGGATGAGCGCGGAAACGGGCGTGGGGCCTTCCATGGCATCCGGCAGCCAGACGTGCAGCGGGAATTGAGCGGATTTGCCCATGGCGCCGCAGAAGATCAGCAGTCCGGCGACGGTGGCCATCGAGCCCAGAAGGGCAGGATCCGCGGCCAGCTTGTCCCGCGCGACGTCAAAGCTCACGGTTCCCAGGAGCGCCCAGATGATGATGATCCCGAGGATGAAGCCGAAGTCGCCGAGGCGGTTGGTGATGAAGGCCTTTTTCGCGGCGTCGGCGGCGGACGGTCTTTCGTACCAGAACCCGATCAGCAGGTAGCTTGAGAGGCCGACCAGTTCCCAGAAGATGAACATCTGCACGAAGTTGCTGGCGAGCACGATGCCGAGCATCGAGAAGGTGAACAGGCTCAGGCTGGCGAAGAACCGGCTGACGCTGCGGTCCTCGCGCATGTAGCCGTAGGAGTAGATGTGAATCAGGCCGCCGACGCCGGTGACGATCAGCAGCATGAGCTGGCTGATGGCGTCGAGCTGGATGCCGATGTCGATGCCGAGTTTGCCGAGGTTGATCCACTCGATCTGCTGGGTGGGAACGGCCTCGCCGCGGTAGGAGACGAAAAGGATCAGGCTCAGCACAAACCCGACGCCCACGGCGCCGATCGAAAGCTTCGCGCTGAGGTCACGATTCTTCTGTGTGAAGATCGTGATGCCCGCGGCGGAAAACAGCGGCAGCAGCAGAATGATCCAGGGCAGAGTGTCCATGATCAGAATTTCAAGCTGGTCAGGTCCTCGGTGTGGGCGGTCTGACGCTTGCGGTAGAGCGCCACGATCAACGCCAGGCCGACGGCGACTTCAGCCGCCGCGACCGTGATGATGAAGAAGACCATCACCTGGCCGTCCAGGTTGTTGTTGAAACGGGAGAACGCCACGAGCGCGAGGTTGGCGGCGTTGAGCATGAGTTCGAGGCCCATGTAGATGATCAGCAGATTGCGCCGCAGCAGCACGCCGAGCAGCCCCGCGCAGAAGAGCGCCGAACTGAGGATCAGGTAATGGTTGAGGCCGACTTCCATGGGTTACTTGAGATCCTTTTTGCTGAGCAGGATGGCGCCGACCATGGCGACCAGCAGGAGGACGGAAACGATTTCAAACGGCAGCAGGTAGTTCGTGAACAGCAGCCTGCCCAGTTCGAACGTGCTGCCTTCGATGCGCGGGTAGCCGCCGGCCCCCGATTCGCCCTTGAAAATCGAGATGACGATCAGCAGGAACAGGCCGCCCACGCCTGTGGCGCCTAGCCCCAGGCTGAAGGCCTTGATCCGGCGCCTTTCCTCCTCCTTCACGTCCAGCAGCATGATCACAAACAGGAACAACACCATCACGGCGCCCGCGTACACCAGAATCTGCACGGCGGCGAGGAAGAAGGCGTGCAACAGCACGAACAGTCCCGAGAGAAAGACCATGGTCAGCACGAGGAACATCGCGCTGGTAACCGGGTTGCGGCTGAAGGGGTTGGCCACGACGAGCAACGCGCTGAGCAGCGTGAGTCCGGCGAAGAGATAGAACAGGAGGTCGGGCGCGCTCATATCATCCCTGCTTCACCGGGAAGGCCTCCTGCGCCCTCGCTTCCCTGAGCTTCTGTTCCCATTTCTTGATCGGCCCGTGGTGGGTGCCGCCGAGCTGGAGCAGCTTTTCCTTGTTGTAAATCATTTCGCCCCGCGTCAGGCCGACGAGCGAGTAGTCCTCCTTCAAGAAGATAGCCTCCTCCGGGCAGACTTCCTGGCAGAAGCCGCAGAAGATGCAGCGCAGCATGTTGATCTCGAACTCGCGCGGCATCTTCTCCGCGTTGGCGCGGTCGGGCGGCTGGCCGTCGGGCCCGGGCGGGATGATCTTGATCGCCTTGGGCGGGCAGACGAATTCGCAGAGCTGGCAGCTGACGCACTTGGTGTTGCCGTCCGGATCCTTCACCAGATACGGCGCGCCGCGGTAACCGGCCGGCAGCTGATGCCGCTGCTCCGGGTACTCCATCGTGACGGCCTTCTTGAACAGCGTGCGCGCGAAATGCCGCCACGTGATCTTGAGACCACCGAGCAGGGCGGGAAAGTAGAGGCGTTCCAGCCAGCTGAGTTTTGCGCGTTTTACCAGCATCGATTGAGATCAGTTCAAGCCATCCACCACATCCATACGGCGGTAAGGACGATGTTTGCGAGGGCCAGCGGTACGAAGCGTTTCCAGCCCATGTCCATCAACTGGTCGTACCGGAAGCGCGGGATCATCCAGCGCACCCAGATGAAGACAACCATAAAAAAGAGCATCTTCCCGAGGAAGATGGCGATGTGCAGCAGGCCCATGCCGAGCGATTCCGCCGGCTGGTTCAGGCCGAAGAACGGCAGCGTCCACCCGCCGAAGAACAGCACGACCATCAGCGAGCTCACCGCAATCATCGCCGCGTATTCGCCCAGAAAGAACAGCGCGAACTTCATCGAGCTGTATTCCGTGTGGTAGCCGCCGACCAGCTCGGTTTCGCACTCCGGCATGTCGAACGGCAGGCGGTTCGTTTCGGCGAAGGCCGCAATCAGGAAGATGACAAACGACAGGAAGGTCATCGGCGAGCGCCAGACAAACCAGCCGCCATCCGCCTGTGCCTGGATCACTTCGCTCAAGTTAAGGTGCCCCACCATCATGAACACCGGCACCACGCTCATGCCCATGGCGATCTCGTAGGAGATCATCTGCGCGCTCGAGCGGATGCCGCCGTAGAACGGGTACTTGGAATTCGAGGCCCAGCCGGCCAGCACGATGCCGTATACCGCCAGCGACACGATTCCAAAGGAATAGAGGATGCCGACATTAAGATCGGCGATGACCATGTTCTGTTTGCCGAGCGTCGAGCCGAAAGGGATGACGGCGATCGTCAGGAAGGCCGGCACCATCGCGACGGCGGGGGCGAGCCAGAAGTAAATCTTGCGGACATGCGACGGCGTGAAGTCCTCCTTCAGGATGAACTTCAGGCCGTCGGCGAGCGGCTGGAAAATGCCGAGCCGAACGAGGAACGGCCCGATCACCGGGATGGCCGCGACTAGAGGCGGCGCGGTCCGGTTCGGGCCCACGCGGTCCTGAATGAACGCCGACACTTTGCGCTCCACGAGCACCGAGTAGGCGACCATGGTCAGGAGCGCGACGACCGCGCACACGATCTTGACCGAACTGATGATGATGAAGTCCCAGTCCATGTGCTAAATCTTTACCTCGACGCCGTGATGACCGATGCCTGCCCACGTGATGCCTTCCAGTGCGGGCAGTTCCTTCGTCATCTGATTGAACAATCCTTCGATGCTGGAAAATCCGTTCTGTCCGGTTACGTTGTGGACGAGTTCGTGGAGGAACTCCCACTCGGCGCGGGCGTCGCCCGGGGCGTCGATGCCCTGCATGAACTTCTGCAGCCGGCCCTTCACATTGATGAAGGTGCCGCGCTTCTCCAGATGCGCGCACCCGGGCAGGAGATAGTGCGCCTTGGCCGTCGTCTTGTTCGGAAGAATGTCGCTCACGATCAACGTGTCGAGCTTGTCCAGCAGTTCCTCTTCGATGCCCGCTTTGGTCACGTCCTCGCCAAACACGATCAAAGTTCGGATGGAACCGTCCTTGATGCCTTCGGCGATCTTTGAAAGCCGGAAACCCGGGCGCTTGGTGGTGATCCCGGCGACCCAGGCTCCGGTGGTGTTCGGGTTCTTGTCTGCGTCCACGAGCAACTTGTCGCTGTCGCCCTTGCGCGCGACGATCTCGGTGAGGGCGTCGGACTTCTCCGCGAGCTTCTTAAGGAGGTACAGTTCCTCGGTGCTCTGGCGGCCCGAGGCGATGATTGCAACCGTGCCTTTCCCGACGATGTTCAGGTGATTGGAAATCTCCTTGATGACCGACGGCCAGGTGCGGGCTTCCGACTTGCGGTTGACGATCTGTTTCAGACGGTCGTCGCGATTGATCCAGCGGTAGTTCAACCGGCCGGCGTCGCACATCCACGGGCCGTTCACCGCGTCGTTCTCGCGCGGCTCGTAACGGTAAACCTTCCCCTCGCGCGAGCCGGCGATGATGTTGCAACCGGTGCCGCAACTGGTGCAGAGCGACTTGGTCTCCTTGAGGAACCAGACGCGCATCTGGAAGCGGAAATCCTTCGACGTCAGCGCGCCCACCGGACAGATGTCCACGGTGTTGAGCGTGTAGTTGTTGTCGAACGCGCCTTCCTTCCAGGCCGCAATCGTGTTGTAGGAACCACGGTTGACGATGCCGAGGGCGTCGTCACCGGCGATGTCCTTGGTGAACCGGATGCAGCGGGTGCACAGCACGCAGCGTTCGTCGTCGAGAATGATGCGGGGTCCGAGATCGACGGCCTTCGGCTTGTGGACCTTGGTCTCGACGAACTGGCTCCGCGCCTGGCCGTGTTCGAGCGAGTATTCCTGCAGCTTGCATTC
>DNDP01000388.1:7456-15465 GCA_003484235.1 Verrucomicrobiales bacterium | reverse complement strand
CGGATGATTGATCAGCAGCGATTCCATCACCGCCTCGCGCATCTCCTTCGTCTCGGGCGAATTCGGATACAGTTCCATGCCCGGGGAGATCGGCGTGGCACAGGCAATGGCGCCGCGCGCCGTGGACGGTTCGTAGGGCAGGACCATTTTCATGATCTGCGCGGAACCGTCCTCGTTCAGCACCGGTTTGCGGTCGGGGCCCATCTTCGGCGTGCCGAAGTGGATGAGGCACATCCGGCAGTTGCCGGCGACGGGCAGCTTCGGGTGGTAGCAGTAATGCGGGATCTCGATGCCGACGTGCTTGCAGGCCTGCAGCATCGTGGTCGGCTGCGGCTTGCCCTGCCAGTCCGGAGTCGTCTTCGGAACGTCATACTCCCGGCCGTCGATCTTGACCTTGATCGTCTCGACGGCCGGCTTGGCTTCGGTTGGAGCGGGATTCGACATCGAACTAAGTCTGTTGATCCGGATGGGCGGCGAACTTCTGCGACGTGCCGGCGCCCTTGCGCTTCGCCTCGTCCGCTGCGCCCCTGGCCTCGAACTCCGGCTTGAACTTCTTCACGAAACTCAGCACCGGCCAGGCGCAGGCTTCGCCGAACGCGCAGATTGTCCGGCCCTGAATGTTCTGTGCGATGTGCAGCAGGTAGTCGGCGTCCGCCTTGCGGCCCTCGCCATGCGTCATTCGATGCAGCGCCTTGTTCATCCAGAGCGAACCCTCGCGGCAGGGCGTGCATTGACCGCAGCTTTCGTGGGCGTAGAACTCGGCGAGATTGGCCAGGCAATCGACGATGTCCCGGCTGTCGTCGATCACGATGATCGCGCCGGAACCGGACATCGTGCCCGCGCCCATGAGCGAATCGAAATCGTAGGGAAGATCGAGCAGGTCCGTCTCGACGATCGCCATCTCGCCGTCCTTGTTCTTCTTCTTGAGCTTGAACTTCTCGCCCGCCTTCAAGACCTTCGAAGAGGAACCGCCGGGGATGATCGCCTGCAACTTGCGTCCGTCACGCAGGCCGCCACCGAATGCCGGATCGTTGATCAACTCGCCGATGGTCGCCTTGCCGACTTCCACTTCAAAATAACCGGGTTTCTTCACGTCGCCGCTCAGGCTGACGATGCGCGTGCCGGTGTTGTTGGGCGTGCCGAGTTTCGCGTATTCGGCACCGCCCATGTTCACGATGTGCGTCACGTGGCAAAGTGTTTCCACGTTGTTCACGATCGTTGGGCACATGTAGAGCCCCAGCACGGCGGGGAAGTAGGGTGGCTTGATCCGCGGATAGGCGCGCTTGCCTTCGAGCGACTCGATCAGACCTGTTTCCTCGCCGCAGATGTAGGCGCCGGCGCCGCGGTGGACGTGAATTTCAAGATCGTAACCGCTGCCAAGAATGTCCTTCCCGAGAAACTTCCTTTCGCGAGCTTCCTTGAGCGCCTTGTTCAACAGCTTCGCGCCTTCCGGCATCTCGCCGCGGATGTAGATGTAGGCGAGCTTCACGTCGTTCGCCCAGCAGGAGAGGATCATTCCCTCGACGAGCTGATGCGGATCCTTGTGGATGATCTGGCGGTCCTTGAACGTGCCCGGCTCCGACTCGTCGGCGTTGCAGATGAGATAGATCGGCTTGCCGCCCTTGCGATCGACGAACGACCACTTCAATCCGGCGCTGAAACCGGCTCCGCCGCGACCGCGCAGGCCCGATAGTTTGACCTCCTCGCGGATGAATTCCTGCGGCGACTGCGTCTTGCCTTCACCGAGGTCGCGCGGCTTGAGCGCCAGCACCTTTTTCAACGCCCCGTAGCCACCGTGCTTGAGATAGCAGTCGATGTCCGGGGTGTATCCGGGCTGGTCCGCGTGCTTCAAAATGAGCCGGTATTCCTGCGGCATAGAAACTTGCTTCGCGCTCTTGACTCTCGGTTCAGATTACTTAGTTTTCAGCGCTCCACGGCCTGCCCGATGGTGTAACGGTAGCACAAGTGACTCTGACTCACTTTGTCCAGGTTCAAATCCTGGTCGGGCAACCATCTTCATGCGCTGCATTTCGTCACGATTTCATCCGCCTTCGCGTTCGTGACACCTTCGTAAAAACCTTCGTTGCACATCATCACCGGGGCGGTCCCGCAGCTGGCCAGGCACTCGACGAACTCCACGGAGAACCGTCCGTCCTTTGTCGTCTGCAGGCCGTGCTTGTGGGCGTCCAGACTGAACTTGCCGCACAGGTGCTTGAACAGCTTGTCGGAACCGCCAAGCGCACAGCTCAACGTCCGACAAACCTTGAACTGGTACTTGCCCGCCGGTTCCTGCCGGAACATCGGGTAGAACGTGACCAGTTCGAAAATGTTGATTGGCTTCAGCTCGAGCTTCGCGGCGATCCATTCGATCGCGTCCTTCGAGACCCAGCCGAAGTGTTCCTGCACCGCGTGCAGGAGCATCAGCGATGCGCTGCGCTTCTCGGGATAGTGCGAGATCAGTTCGTCGATCTCGGACTCCAGCTCGGATGGAACGGCAAACGTGCTCATCGGTCACATTCCCCCATGACAAAGTCCAGCGAACCCAGAATGGCCGGCACGTCGCTGACCATGCAGCCGGGCAGCATGTGCGACAGGATGCTCAGGTTGATGAACGACGGGGCGCGGATCTTCAGGCGGTACGGCGTGCCGCCGCCCTTGCTGTGGATGTAGAAGCCGAGTTCGCCCTTGGGATTCTCGGCACCAAAATAGACTTCACCCGGCGGACAGTTCACACCCTGCGTCACGTTCATGAACTGGTGGATCAACTCCTCCATGCTCGTGAGCACCTTGTCCTTGGGCGGCAGCACGATCTTGCCGTCGTCGTAGTTGACCGGGCCGTCGGGCAGTTTCTGCAGGCATTGATGCAGGAGGTTCACGCTCTGGCGCAACTCCTCCATGCGGACGAGGTAACGATCGTAGCAGTCACCCACTTCACCCACTGGCACCTCGAACTCAAGTTCCGGATAGACGAGATAGGGACGGGCCTTGCGGAGATCGAACTCGACACCGCTCGCGCGGAGGTTCGGCCCGCTGAATCCGTAGCTGATCGCGTCTTCGCGCGAGATCACACCGAGGTCCTTCGAACGATCGAGGAAGATCTTGTTCCGCGTGAGCATCTGGTCGAGTTCGTCAATCGCCAGGGTCACTTCGCCGAGGAACTTCTTCAATTGATCGGTCCAGCCGGGCGGCAGATCGCGGGAAACTCCGCCGATGCGCGTGTAGGTCGTGGTGAACCGCGCGCCGGTCAGCGACTCGATCAAATTGTAGATCGTCTCCCGCTGCGTGAACGTGTGGAGAAACAAAGTCATCGCGCCGACATCCATGGCGAACACGCCGAGCCCGAGCAGGTGCGAGGAGACGCGCGCCAGCTCGCAGCAGATGGTGCGGATGTACTGGCAACGCGGCGGAAGCTTGTCGTGGATGCCGAGGAGCTTCTCGACGGCCAGCGAGTAGGCGACGTTGTTCGCGAGGGGTGCGAGGTAATCCAGTCGATCCGTGTAGGGGATGAACTGGGTGTAGGTCATGTTCTCGGCGATCTTTTCGTCGCCGCGATGCAGATAACCGACATCCGGTTCGGCCTTGGTGATGATCTCGCCGTCGAGTTCGAGCACGAGGCGGAGCACGCCGTGGGTTGCGGGGTGCGACGGGCCCATGTTCAGGACCATCTTGTCACCCTGAATCTCCTGAAGCTCGTCCGCCGGCCGGTTCGCCCGGGCGGCGTTCTCCTTGATTTCAATTTCCTGAACAGTGGCCATTACGATTGCTGTTCAACGTGCTTTGCCCTTGGTTCGCGCTCGGCGGCATCGGCGGCGCCGGGGCTGGTGACGAACGGTCCACCCTCCAGCGGGGCGGGTTTGGAGAACGCCACGTCCGGCATCTCGGTCGGTTTGCCGGCGAGCGGGAAATCCTTCCGCAACGGGAAATACGGATAGCCCTCCCACATCAGGATGCGACGCAGATCGGGATGCCCGCTGAAGCGGACGCCCATCATGTCGTAGGCTTCGCGCTCGTGCCAGTTGGCGGTCGCCCACACCGAACTCACCGACGGCAGTTCGCTTTTCTCCTCGCTGACGTGGGTGCGGAGACGGAGGTGGACATTGGTTTCGAGGCCGGCCAGTTCGTAAACGGCGGTCCAACGCGGGTCGTCGCCATAGTTGTCCAGCGTGCTCAGATCGACGAGGAAATCGAAACCCAGCTCCCGCTTCGCAAAGTCGCACACCTCGGCGATGCGTCCGGAGTCCGCGATTTCGACCGACACCTCGCCGCGAAATTCCGTCGGTGCGGAGATCAAATCGCCGAACTGGGCTTTCAATTTGTTGGCCTGGTCCAATGCGGACATGAGCTTTTCGGGAGCGAAGGTTTTGGAAACAGTTCAGGCAACCTTCTTCTGCCTGCTTAAGGAAGGCTCTTTGGCGACCTTGTCCTGCAACTTCATCAACCCATCGAGCAACGCCTCGGGGCGGGGCGGGCAGCCGGCGATGTAAATGTCCACCGGCACGATGTTGTCCACGCCCTGCAACACCGCGTAGCTGCGATACATGCCGCCGGTGCTGGCGCAGGCGCCCATTGCGATCACCCATTTGGGCTCGCACATCTGCTCGTATATCCGGCGAAGCGCCAGTGCCATCTTGTACGTTACCGTGCCGGCCACGATCATGACGTCCGACTGCCGGGGGGAAAACCGCATTACCTCGGCGCCGAAGCGGGAGATGTCGAAGCGGCTGGCACCGGTCGCCATCAACTCGATCGCGCAGCAGGCGAGGCCCATCGGCATCGGCCAGAGCGAATTCTTGCGAAACCAATTGATGGCTGCGTCGAGACGCGTGTGGATCACATCGCCCTCGATTTTGGAATTGTAGCCTAGCTCAGTGGTTTGCATCGGTTGGGAGGCGTTCGCGCCGTCGCAGGGCGCAAGCTAAGCAGCGCTCCGGAGTGAGGCAAGAATGAATTCGTGATTAATTTCACAAGCGGACCCCGATTGGATGCGGAAGCCCCTTGGTGGCAGCCGCGTCCGCCGGAAAAATTGATGAAATAAGGGCTTGCACCCGAAAGTGACCTTGCTACCGTCTGCCCTCCTTTTTAAGAACAGGATCTGATATGTCACGTATTTGCGAACTGACCGGCAAGCGCCCCATCAAGGGCAGTCACATCTGGCGCAGTGGTAAGGCCAAGAAGAAGGGCGGCATCGGCACCCACGTCACGGCGGTTACCAAGCGCCGTTTCATGCCCAATCTCCAGCGCGTCAAGGCGGTGGTGGACGGCGAGGTCCGCTACATCCGTGTGGCGGCCAGCGCCATCAAGAAGGGGCTGATCACCAAACCGGCCAAGCGCACGTGGAAGAAGCCGGAAGCCAAGACGAAGTAACGTCCACGACTGGAGATTCCCGATTTTACCGAGGGGCGAATCCGCAAGGGTTCGCCCCTCGATTCGTCTCTGGAGCGAGGGAATTTGAGCGGGCAAGTGTCGCAGTGCCTGATTCAAATCACCACCTGCCGGTCCGACGCCACTCTCAATTGGTAGCGGCCCGCACTGCGAATCGGGTGGACGGATACCTTGAATGCGGCGGTCAAATGGCTGGCGCTCAGCATCGCAGATTTGCGGCCGGCGGCCTGCACGGTGCCGTCGCGCAGCAGCAGCACGTGCGAGAAGACCGGCATGATCTCCTCCACGTGGTGGGTCACCAGCACCAGGGTTGGAGAATCCTTCTGGCGCCCAAGCCGATTGACAAACTGCAAGAAGTGCTCGCGGGCGACCGGATCCAGCCCGGCGCAGGGTTCGTCCAGAATCAGGAGTCGGGGCCGGCACATCAGCGCCCGGCCGATCAGAATCCGCTGGCGCTCGCCCTGCGACAGGACCGCCCACGGCCGGTCCGCGAGATGCGTGCACTCGATTGAACTGAGGATCCCGCGGGCTTTCCTGGCATCGGCCGGCTTGATTCTGCCCCAATAGTCGATCATCGCGTACTTCCCGGTAACCACCGTTTCGAGCGCGGTCTCGGTTTCGGCCATCATCAATCGAACTGAGGAGCTCACCAAGCCAATCTGGGTGCGCAGTTCCCGCCAGTCCGCCTCGCCGAACCGCTGGCCGAGCAGTTCGATCTCACCCTCGGTCGCTGAAAAGTAGCCGGTCAGCGCGCTCAGGAGTGAGGTCTTGCCGGAGCCGTTGGCGCCCAGGATCACCCAATGCTCGCCCGCGCGGACCCGCCAGGTGACGTCGCGCAGGATGACGGTTCGGCCGCGCCGGATGCTGAGATGGCGGACGTCGAGAACGGGCACTTCGGTGGCGGCGCGCGGCATGGCCCGGCTGTTGTGGCGTGCAGGCCGGCGCGCTGGCAAGCGTGAACATCCCGGAGACGAGTCGGTCAATTCCTTGACCGTCCCGGAGGACGGGCCTTTAATCCGGCTGACAATGAAATGGAACATGCTCCAACGGCACCATGCGCTGATCGCGGTCCTTTTGCTGCCGGCATTCTCCGGCCGCGGTGCCGAGACGAATCGGGTGAACGGCATCGCCGCCACGGTGAATGACTCCGTGATCACCGTGCAGGAGGTTTACCGGGCCGTGGAGACGGAACTGCCGCGGTTGCGCATCCAGTACGCCACCAATCCCGCCAAGCTCCGGGAGGAACTTGGCAAGCTCGAGACGGCTTTTCTCGACCGGCTGGTCGAGCGGCAGCTGGTGCTTTCGGATTACAAGGATTCGGGCTTCAACATTCCCGAGTCGTTCATCGACGACCAGTTGAAGGAGGAGATCAGCCGCTACGGCGACCGGGTGGGTTTCATCAAAACCTTGCAGGCGCAGGGCAAGACGGTGGAGGAGTTCCGGCGCGAATTTCGCGAGGCACTCATCTATAACATCATGAGCGCCCAAAAGGTGCGCAATCAGATCACCATTTCGCCCTTCAAAATAGAACGCTACTACGACGCGAATCAGGAGAAGTTCAAAGTCGGCGACCAGGTGAAGCTGCGGTTGATCGAACTGCGCAAGTCTGCGGAGGAAGATCCGGCGGCGGTTGCCAGGGCCACGGAGATTCACCGGCAGCTCGCGGAGGGGGCTTCCTTTGACGAACTGGCCCGCCAGCACTCCACCGGTACTTCCGCACGCGAGGGCGGGTTGGTGGGCATGGTTTCCCTCGACGAAATGAACGAGTACATCCGCGCCGGGGCCAAGGACCTGAAGGCCGGCGAATTCAGCGGACTGATCGAGGCCCCTTCAGCGATCTGGATCGCCAAGGTCGAAGAGGTCAAACCCGCCCACGTAAAACCGCTGAGCGAAGTGCGGGACCAGATCGAGAAGGATTTGCAGACCGAAGAGACCGTGCGCCGGAAGCAGCTGTGGATTGACAGCATCCGGGCCAAAGCCTACATCCGGACCTTCTGACCGGTCACCCGACATGGAAAACGTCGCCGACAAGCTCCTCCAGGTGCTGGCCGCTTTCGGGCTCGGGGTGGTGCTGGTGTTGGGCGTCGGATTCTGGTTGTTCCACCGGATGAAAGGCGAAGCGGAGAAGCGCGACGCCTCGGAAGTTTCACAAAAAGCAAACCGGCCTACCGGACACCCATGAATGCCATTTCCCTGACCCGCGACTGCGATGTCGTGCTGATACCGGACGGCTCGCCCGCGCGGCTGCACGAAGGCACCGACGTCTTCATCACCCAGCAGCTTGGCGGCACATTCACTGTCAGCGGTCCCGGCGGCCTGTACCGCATTGCCGGGCGCGATGCCGACGCGCTTGGCCTGGAGGCGCAGCCCGAGCCGGCGCCACGGGAGTTTTCGGGCCAGCCTGTGACTGATGAACAGGTCACCGAGGTGTTGAAGACCTGCTTCGATCCGGAAATTCCCGTGAACATTGTCGACCTCGGCCTGGTCTACGACGTGCAGATCGCCCCCGGTTCGCAGGGGGGCAGCGTCGTGCACGTACAGATGACGCTGACCGCGCAGGGTTGCGGCATGGGGGGGGTCATAGCCGGAGACGCCCAGCAGAAGATCCTGGCGCTCGACGGCGTGGA
>DNDP01000388.1:0-7188 GCA_003484235.1 Verrucomicrobiales bacterium | reverse complement strand
GCCGGCCGGCAGGCGCTGGGAATGGAGTGATCCGCCAGTGGCGGGGCCGAGGTCGAAGCCGCCCTGGGAGCTGGATTCCCGAGCGATATCGAAGCCGGTTCGTACCTGTTTCAGGATCTGAATGCTGCCTCCCTTCACAGCCCGCGACCCGTTTGGTGCCGACGGGAGTGTCCTTTTCCTGCCCATGAATGAATCCAACCCGCCCGCGATTCGGGTGTTGCCGAAACAGGACGCCGGCCTGTGGCTACGGCCCGGATTCCCGGCCAACCTTTTTTCGGCTGTAACGCCCGCCCCCGGCTCGGGTCAACAGGACTGATCGAATGGAGTTCGACCTGGCCGACTGCCTTGCGCGAGTGCGCCGGAACGACGAAGCGGCGGCGCGCGACCTGGTCGAGGAACTTCATCCGCTCGTGATCAAGATCGTTCGTGGCCATCTTCCCCGTCGCCTGGATGAGGAAGATGTCACGCAGGAGATCTTTATGAAGCTGTTTGCGAAGCTGGACCAATATCACGGGAATGTGCCGATCGGGCACTGGGTCTCCCGCGTCGCGCTGAACCACTGCTACAATCTGCTCCGTGCCCAGCGCAGCCGTCCCGAATGGCGGATGGCCGACCTGCCGGAGGAGCATGCCGCCGTCGTGGAAGCCCAGGCGACCGACCCCGACCGCGATCCACACCCGGCCGAAGCGCTCGGTGCCCGGGAACTCGTGGCCAGGTTGATGGATTTGCTTCGGCCGAGGGAACGCATGCTGATCCAGCTGCTCGACATCGAGGAGCGCTCGATCGAGGAGGTCCGGAAGCTCACCGGCTGGTCGGCGGTGCTGGTCCGTGTCGGTGTGCATCGTGCCCGGAAGAAACTTAACAGCCTCTACCGGAAGCTGAAGTCGGAAGGAAAACTATGAATCAACTCGATCCTGAACTGAAGCGGCTGATCCGCTGGTCGCGTGCCGCCGACGCTGACGCCGCAACGGAGGCGCCCTATGGAATGGCAGTCCGCATTGCCAGCCGATGGCGGGCGATGGTGGTCCAATCCGAAACGGAGCCGGCCTGGTGGCGGCAGTTCCAGGTCACTGCCGCCTGGTTGTCGGTGGCCATCCTCGTGATCGGCGCTTCAGTTTGGACCAGTCGGCTCGAGACGGACCTTGGGGCCTACACCTTGACACCGGCCTATCAACTGATCGCCAAGAACATCGCACCATGAAGCCGCTCAAGCGCTGGCAGGGCATTCTCGTGCTGATACTGGTCTTCCTGGCCGGCGGGGTGGCCGGCAGCCTGTTGACCGACTACACCGGAAAACGGGCGCTTGCCCGGGCCTTCGATTTCGACCGATGGCCTGACGGGATGCTCCGCGGCCTCAAGCGCGAAATGACCCTCACGCAGGATCAGGAAGGCCGGCTGCGCGTCATTGGCGAACGGATGGCCGAACGGATGAAGAGCACACTCAAGACGGCGGTCGCCGATTCCGGCCAGATCATTGTCGAGACCCAACGGGAGATAGATGCGGTGCTCGACGAGCAACAGCAAGCCATACACGCGCGAATGAAAGAGAAGTTCCGCAAGGGATTGAAGGAAGGCCTCGGCGTGACCCTGCCCGAAGGATAGCCGGGGCCGGGCCCTGCCCGAACCTGACTGGAAATGATGCGCCTGCCATGGCGCCGTTGGCATTTTGTGGTCGCCGGCGCCGGAGTTCGTTCACATTCTTGGCAATCAGAGTCGCGTGATGCATGGCGGCGAAACTCAGGATCCAATTATGACAGACGAACCCATCTCCGCTGCTGAAAGCGAAGCCACCGAGCCCATGCCGCTCGGCAGCCGCCTGTTCAATGTGTACGCCGCACCAGGCGAAGTCTTCGAAAGCGTGCGGCAAAGCACGCCCGCCCACGCCAACTGGCTGGTGCCGGCGTTGATCTCAATTCTTCTGGGGATCGTCTTCAGCCTGGTCGTCTTCTCCCAGCCCGACATCGTGGCCAGCGTGATGGATGCGCAGAAGTCTGTCATGCAGGCCCGGGTGGACGCCGGCAAGATGACCCAGGAACAGATGGAGCAGGCGCTGGATGCCTCCCGGGCATTCATGTCGACGAAGTTCATGATCACCATGGGTGTCGCCGGCGCGGTTGTGGGTACGCCGGTCACCTTCCTGTTCATGGGTACGCTGGTGTTTCTGTTCCTCCGCTTTGCGCTGAAGAAACGCGAACCGTTCCTGCGATCGTTGGAACTCGTGGGGTTGTCGTGGATGATTTACGTCGTAGCTTCCCTGGTGACCCTGCTGCTCGTGATGCTCAAGGGCAGCATCAACGCCGGCCCCAATCTCGCGCTGCTGGTTGGTCAGTTCGACCCGACCAGCTACCTCCATCAACTTCTGGCTGCGATCAACCTCTTCACCGTCTGGTTCATGATCGTGCTGGCGGTCGGCATCGCCAGGATCAGCGGCCGCCCGACTGGTGTCATTGTGGCGATGGCGCTTGGCGCCTGGGCGGTCATTCGGCTTTCCCTGGCAATCGCTTCGGCCTGGTGGACCAACTTCTCCGCCAACCTGTGATGGGAAGTTTTGTGCAACGAATCTCCGGCTGCCGTGTCCATTGAAGGAACCCCATGTCCCGCAAAAAATCCCGAAAACTGAGAAACCTCATCGTCGCCTTCGTTCTGCTGGCGTTGGTCGGCGGCACGGCCGCCACGGTGATGTTGCGCAACAAGGAGGTGCTGGTCGAGGTGCAGACCGGCAAGGTCGGGCGCCGCGACATCACCGAAGTGGTGGTGGCCAACGGTCGCGTGCAGCCGGTGCTGCAGGTGAAGATCAGTCCCGAGGTCAGCGGGGAGATCATCGAGCTGCCGGTCAGGGAGGCGCAGAAGGTGAAGAAGGGGGACCTGCTCCTGCGGATCAAGCCGGACTTTTACGTCGCCAACCGCAATTCCGCCGAAGCCAGCTACAAGTCGTCCCTCTCGGACAAGACCACCTCCGAGGCCAGCCTCGCGAGGGCGGAAGCGGAGTTCCTGCGAAATGACGAGCTGTTTCAAAGGGGGCTCATCTCGGAATCGGTCTACACCGAGATCAAGACGACCCACGAAATCGCCAAGGCCGGACTGCAGAGCTCGCTGCACCGGGTGGACATGGCCAAGGCCTCGTTGGCGCGCGCCGAGGAGGAACTGCTGAAGACGACCATCCTTTCGCCGCTTGACGGCACGGTCAGCCAGTTGAACTCCAAGCTCGGCGAACGTGTGGTCGGCACGGCCCAGCAGGCCGGAACGGACGTGATGACCATCGTGGACCTCGACGAGATGGAGGCGCGGGTCGACATCGGCGAGATGGACATCGTGCTGATCGAGCTTGGCCAGAAGGCGGAACTCGAGGTGGATGCATTTCGCGACCGCAAGTTCACGGGAACTGTCACCGAGATCGCCAATGCGGCCCGCAATGCCGGCATGGGCGGCGGGCAGAACCAGGACGCCACCCGGTTCGAGGTCAAGATCCACATCCACGAGAAGGCGCCGTTCCGTCCGGGGATGTCCGTCACCGCAGACGTCGAGACCCGCTATCGGACCAACGTGCTGGCCGTTCCCATCGCCAGTGTCACCACGCGGCCACCCAAGCCGCCCAAGGAGAAGGATGCGCTGCAATCCACATCCACCAACGAACCGGTCGCCACAGTTGCCTCAAACAGCCACTCGTCGGCATCCGGCGGGGATTCGAAGGCGGCGGTGCCGGATGGCGCCTCCAACGATGGCAAACCAGCCGCGGGAAACCGGCCGGTCGAAGTGGTGTTCTTGGTGGACGGCGAAGTTGTCCGTCAACGGCACGTCAAGCTGGGCGTCAGCGACAACGGTTTCTTTGAGATCGAAGAGGGTCTCGCGGAGGGACAGGAAATCGTCACCGGCGGGTTCCTGGCCATCAGCCGGGAACTGGAGGATGGGAAGAAAATTGCACGCGGAGGCGCCGGATCCGCGGCGAAACCTGACAAGCCCTGACGTGAGCCTGATACTGATCGACAAACTGGCACGGCGCTACGTGATGGGAAGCGAGACCGTTCATGCCCTCCGGGGTGTTGATCTGCGGATTGAACGCGGCGAGTACGCCGCCATCATGGGACCTTCCGGGTCGGGCAAATCCACGCTGATGAACCTGATCGGCTGCCTCGACACCCCCTCGTCCGGCACCTACCGGCTCAACGGCATCGACGTAGGCGAAATGGACGACAACGAGCTTGCCGACATCCGCAATCGGGAGATCGGTTTTGTCTTTCAAACCTTCAATCTCCTGGCCCGCTCGACCGCCCTGCACAACGTCGAGCTGCCGCTCATCTACGCGGGCGTGAGCTTCGACGAACGCCGCGATCGGGCGGTGGAGGCGCTGGAGCACGTGGGCCTGTCCGACCGCATGCGACACAAGCCCAACGAGCTGTCCGGCGGCCAGCGCCAGCGCGTGGCGATCGCCCGCGCGTTGGTGACCAGACCCTCCATCATCCTGGCCGATGAACCCACGGGAAATCTGGATTCGAAGACCGGCCATGAAATCCTCGCCCTGTTCGATGAACTTTCGACCAAGGGAAACACGATCATCGTCGTCACCCACGAGGAGGACGTTGCCCGCCGCGCACGCCGCATCATACGCATCCTCGACGGCCTGGTGGAAAGCGACGAGCAGGCGAAAGTTCAGGAACAGCCGGCAATGACTCGGGTCTAGCGGGAGCGCATATGAACGGGAACTGGAGCAACGCAGATACTGAGGCATCCCTGCGCAACCCGCCTTCGTGGCCTGCTGGCGGCCTTCGCTTTGCCTTGGGCGTTCATTCCATGCTCCCGCGTCATTGGAGGTTCGCCGGTCGATGAGATTCCTATCCGAATTGCGTGAGGGACTGGGGATCGCCTGGAATGCGATCCTTGCGAACAAGCTGCGCTCGGTGCTGACCACACTCGGCATCGTCATCGGCATAGTGACCGTCACCCTCATGGGCACGGCCATTGCCGGATTCCGTGCCTCCTTCCTCACGGCAATTGCGGCGTTCGGCACGGATGTCTTCCACGTGCAGCGTTTCAGCTGGTTCTTCGAATCGGAGCAGGACTGGCGGGACGCCAGCAAGCGGCAGCAGATCACCTTTGTCCAGGTGGAGGAACTTGCGAGGCAGCTTACGCTGTCCGAATCGGTGGCCCCGGTCGCCCAGATTGGCCTGTCCGTGGGCTACGCAGATCGAAATTCCAGTGGCGTGCAGGTGCTGGGGAGCACCGATCAGTATCTCAAGACAAGCGGTTCGGTCATTGCGCGCGGGCGGTTTTTCAGCGGCGCGGAGTCCTCCGGTGGCCGGCCAGTCTGCGTGATCGGCGCCAATGTCGCGTCAAACCTCTTCCAAACCCTCCCGCCGTTGGGGGAGGCCATCCGGGTCGGTGACAAGCCCTTTTCCGTGGTTGGCGTGCTGGAAAAGCAGGGCGGCGCGTTCGGTGACATGGGTGCCGACGACATCGTGATCATTCCTCTCGAACAGTTTCGCTACCAGTTCTGGTCAAATCCGGATCTGAACGTGCAGGTGAAGGTCGGGTCGCTGGAGCGGATGGACGAAGCGAAGGAGGAGCTTCGGGGGGTCTTCCGCCGCATCCGCGGCGTGCGCCCAAGCGAGGCGGACGATTTCTCGATCAACCAGCAGGACCAGTTTCTCGACGCCTTCAACCGGGTGCTGGCGATCATCGGTTCGGTCGGCCTGTTCATCACGGGCCTTTCGCTGTTTGTCGGCGGCATCGGGATCATGAACATCATGTTCGTCTCGGTCACCGAACGCACCCGCGAGATCGGCATCCGCAAGGCCATTGGCGCCAAGCGCCGGGCGATCCTCGCCCAGTTTCTCACGGAAGCGGCCGTCATCTGCCTGATCGGCGGCCTGATGGGCCTGGCCATCTCGTTCCCCATCAGCCTGGCGCTGCAGAGCAGGCTGGGCGGCGCCATGCCGCTGTCGGTGGTCGCGCTCGCCATCCTGGTTTCTCTGGTGACCGGTCTGGCCTCGGGATTCTTCCCGGCCTGGCGGGCGGCGCGGATGGATCCCGTGGAGGCGTTGCGAAGTGAATGATGCACGTTCAATCTGTCGGTGGGAATCGTCGTCGTCCTCGGATCATGCACGGGGCATGGCGCGCCGGTGCGATGGCATTCCCGGGCTGCAGTTGCTCCAGGTTTCCCACGCCTCATCGCTCCGTTCGGCTTCGAGAACGGAGCCGAGGACGAGCAGCCTAGCTGCGGGAGGGCACGAATGAAACTCGCCGAGCTGAAGGAAAACGTCCTGATGGCGCTGAGCGCGATCGCTGCCCACAAGCTGCGCTCGGGCCTCACCTTGCTGGGCGTGCTGGTGGGGGTGTTCTCGATCATCGTCGTCATGACGGCGGTGCGGGTCATGCAGAGCAACATCGAGTCGCAGCTGAGCCAGCTCGGCGCGAACTCGTTCCAGGTGCGAAAGTATCCGGGCGCGTTCTTCGGAGTGCGCGATTTTGAAAAGTTCTGGCGCCGACGAAACATCAGTTACGGCGACGGCATCCAGGTTCAGGAGCGGGTGACGCTCGCCCGAAGTGTCGGCCTGGAATCCAATTTCTGGGGCGGCATGGCCACCTCGCGCTATGGCAAGTCCCCGCCCGACGTCCGTCTCTACGGCGAGACACCCGGGAGTTTTCCCGCCAAGAACTGGGTGATCGAGGAGGGTCGCTCCCTGATGGAACACGATCTCGACAGCGCCCGGGCCGTCTGCGTGCTGGCCGCTGGTCTGGCGGACACGCTGTTCCCGCACGGCTCGGCGGTGAACGAGGAAATCAAGCTCGACGGCATCAACTACCTTGTCGTCGGCGTGCTAGAGAAGAAGGGACAGATGCTTGGCGGAGGGCAGGACAATTTCGCGATCATTCCGCTGACGACGGGGCTGAACCGCTATGGCCGTCACTGGCGGAGCCTTTCCATCCTCGTGCAGGCACCCAGCCGCGAGCTGTTCGAGGACACCCGCGAGGAGGTCCGGGGAATCCTGCGCACGGTCCGCAAGGTGGCTCCCGGTGACGAGGATGATTTCGAAATCTTCTCCAACGACTCGCTGGTGTCGCAGTTTCAGGCCTTCACGTTGGCGGTGCGGGTCGGCATGGCGTTGATCAGCTCGATCGCGCTGGTGGCGGCCGGCATCGGGATCATGAACATCATGCTCGTCTCCGTCACCGAGCGCACCCGGGAGATCG
>DNDP01000158.1:563-2597 GCA_003484235.1 Verrucomicrobiales bacterium | reverse complement strand
AGGGCGCTGTAGAGGAAGTCCACCAGCAGGTTGAGCACGAGCAGCAGCGTAGCGTAGAGGATCACCAGCCCGACGATCAGAGTGTAGTCCTTGTTGAGCGAGCTGTTGACCATGAACACACCGATGCCGGGGATCTGGAAAAGGTTCTCGATCACGAACGAGCCGGTGAGCAGGTCGGCCAGCATCGGTCCCGCGTAGGAGACCACCGGCAGCAGGGCCGGCCGGAGGGCGTGCTTGAACAGCACGGCCGCCTCACCCAGGCCCTTGGCCCGGGCGGTCATGATGTAGGGCTCGCTCAGCACGCCGAGCATCCCTTCGCGCATGAGCCGGGCGACACGGCCGCTGTAGAACAGGCCGAGCGCCGCAGTGGGCAGCACGGCGTGCAGCGGCGAACCCCACAGACCGACCGGAAAAAGTTTCCAATGGATGGCGAAACCCATCACCAGCAGGGGACCGATCACAAAGGCCGGCACACAGATGCCCACCAGCGCCAGCAGGCTGCCGGTGTAATCCTGCCACTTCCCTTTGCGCGCGGCGGTGAGAAACCCGAGCGGCACGCCAACCCCAATCGCGAAGCCGAACGAGAGCGCCCCGAGCATCAGCGTCGCCGGCAGTCCCTGCTTGATGATGTCGCCCACGGTGTGATGCCGGTACTTCATCGACGGGCCAAAGTCGCCGCGGGCGAGGTCACCGAGGTAGAGGAGATACTGTTTCCAGAGCGGCTGATCGAGCCGGTACTTTTCGTTGAGGGCGCGTTCGACCTCCGGCGAAGCGGGGGCGCGTTCCTTGTCGAACGGTCCGCCCGGCGCAACACGCACCAGCGCGAACGCGAGGAAGCTGATGACCAGCAGCAGCGGCAGCAGGGCGAGGATGCGCTTGAGGTAATACATTTCTAACGGGCTGACGCGCTGCAGGTCACAGGGCGCGCCGACCGGACGGGGTGCCGGGAAATTGCTGGCGGCGCGCAGCGGCATTCTCGCCTTCGAAAGGTGAGTCGCCGTGGCCAAAGCGCCGTCGCCGCTGCGCTCTGCCGGCGCACTCCATGAACAACACGGCCACGAAGGTCGGGTGAACCATCCAATCTCACTTCACCCTCCCGATGGCGTTGATCGGATGCTGGTCGATTGGGTTTGGATGAATGCCGGTGATCTTCGTGGGATCAAAGTAGTTGAAGCCTGCGTAGGAATAGATCGGCGCGACGGGTGTCGCCGTCTGCAGCAAGAAAGTCTCAGCTTCCCGAAACTTTTCCGCCCGCTGCCGAAGATCGGTCATGGTGTTCGCCTCCTGGATCCAGGCGTCGTATTGCGGATCCTTCCAGCCCGTGCGGTTGTTGCCGCTGCCGCTCAGGAACATGTCGAGGAACGTGTTCGGGTCGTTGTAATCCGCGATCCAGCTGCTCCGGCACAGCTCGTAATCGAGCGCGGACATTGCGGCGAGATAGGTTTTCCACTCGAGCGAACGGAGCCGGATGTTGACGCCGAGCGTGTCCCGCCACATGGACTGCAGCTCGACGGCGATCTTCTCGTCCGCGCCCGCGCTGGTGCTGGCGTTGAAGAGATAGCTCACCTCGGGAAAGCCGGCCCCGCCCGGGTAGCCTGCTTCAGCCAGGAGCCGCCGTGCTTCGGCTGGATCAAGCTCCAGTCCCTCGGCCGGCAGGTAGTTCGCGGTGCTCACCGGCACAATCGTCTCCGCCGGCTTCTCCCCGCCACGCGTCACCCTCTCGACGATTCGCCGCCGGTCGATCGACATGGCAAACGCCTGCCGCACCCGCGGATCGTCGAACGGCCGTTTCGTCACATTGAAACGGACAAAGTACGCGCCGAGATAGTCGAACGTGTGGAAGTCCGGACGCTTGCGCAACGCGTCGGTGAGATGGACGGGCACCAGGTTTTTGTCCCAGACGATGTCCGCCTCGCCGTTCAGATAGAGGTTCAACGCGGTCGTGGCCGAAGTGATCGGCAGCAGGTCCACCACGTCGTTGCGGGTGTTCGCGTCGTCCCAGTAGCGCGGGTTGCGCCGGAGCCGGATGCGGTC
>DNDP01000158.1:0-250 GCA_003484235.1 Verrucomicrobiales bacterium | reverse complement strand
GGCGAGTTCAAGCGCACTTCAAGCGTGGCGTCATCGACTGCCCGGACGCCCACGTCCGAAGGGTCCTTGATCCGGCCCAGATGAAACGCCTCCGCGTTCTCCAGGTAAAAGAGGATGCCGACGTAGTCAGCCGCGGTCTTCGGTTCGAGCACCCGCAACCACGACCAGACAAAGTCCCCGGCGGTGATCGGCGTTCCGTCCGACCAGGTGATGCCGCGGCGCAGGTGGAAGGTGTAGCGGCGACCGTCCG
>DNDP01000070.1:1393-8999 GCA_003484235.1 Verrucomicrobiales bacterium | reverse complement strand
GGCGGTGGTTCCCGGCTGCCGAACCAGGTGTGGCTCAATCGTCCCAGGCTGGCGGATCCGTCCGGAATGCGGACCATCACCATCGACGATACGCAGACGACCTCCCCGTTTGACCAGATCGTGCTGAAAGGCGCCGGCGTGCTTTCCGTCAAGGTTGCGCTTGATGATGCGGCGAAGGGGGATTTTGTGCCGGCCACACTCGCCTCGGGCGGGTTTTCCGACCCCGTGGATGGCTGGTATTCTTCGACTCCGGGCAGCACGGCTTCGGCGCAGGCTGCCTTGCGTCAGCTCGTTTTCGCACCTGCTCGCAACCGCGTTCCGGTCGGCTCGACTGAAGCCACCATTTTTACGCTGGTGATTTCCGACGAGACCAGCTCCAACACAAACCGGGAGTCGGTGGTGATCTCCATTTCAGCGAATGATCCGCCGGTGGCCGGGCATGACGTCGGCGCTGGATTCACCACCACCGAGCTGGAGTCGTTCACCATGGCGGATGTCCTGGGCAACGATGTCGATCCTGATCCGGCCGATTCTCTCTCGGTCGTCGGTTTGACCCCCTTGGATGCCCTGGGCAGCATCGCGGATTTGGGCAACGGCGTGTTCCGCTATGATCCCGGTGGCAAATTCAACTCCCTGCCTGCCGGGCAGAGTGCGACGGACGCCTTTGCCTACATTGTTCAAGATGCAAATGGTGGGACGGCCTCCGGGCTCGTGACGATTACGATTATCGGCGTCAACCAGCCACCGGTCGCTTCCGATGCCGTCGTCACGGTGAACGAGAACTCAGGCGCGAACGTGATCACACCGCTGCTCCTCGCCGGGGCCACCGATCCGGATGCTGGCGACAAGGCGAATCTCACCATTGCGACCATTGATGCTTTCGGCACTCATGGACAGGTTCAACTGCTCACCGGTGACGTACTGCTCTACAGTCCGGACGGCGCATTTCCGAACCTCCCCGCCGGGGCTACTGCGAGCGATTCCTTCGGATTCACCATTACCGATGGCCACGGCGGATTCTCCACCGCTCGCGCGAACATTACGGTCGTCGGTGTCAATGATCCGCCCGCGGCCGGTATGGCTTCCTTCACCATTTCCGAGCATTCAGGGCAGACCAACATCACTGCCGGACTGTTCGCCGCCGCGAGTGACGCTGATCCCGGTGAGACAGCGACCCTGCGCCTGGTGGCCATCGATCCCAGTGCGGCGATCGGTTCGGTCACGTTCTCCAATGGCATCGTCACGTATTCTCCGGCTGGCCAATTGCGAAACCTCGCGCAAGGGCAAATCGGAGTGGACACGCTCTCCTACTCGGTTCAAGACGCGCAGGGCGACCTCAGCATCGGCGTCGCTCAAGTCAACATTGTCGGGGAGAATGACCCGCCGCTGCCGACGCCGGCGTTCATCACTGTGGAAGACGGCTCAGGTCCGGTGGATCTGACCTCGGCCCTTCTGGCGCCGGTGATCGATCCGGACCAAGGGGAAACCGCTACCCTGCGCATCAGCGCACTGGTCGAGACCAACCTCTCGGCCGGCCCGGTTCTGCTCGAAAGCGGCATTGTCACGTATCGCCCGCCGTCCCTTCGCCTGCCCGCCGGCCAGTTCGTCACCAATGGCTTCAGCTATGCCGTTACGGATGTGCACGGCGCGAGCTCCAACGGTGTCTGCGTGATCTATATCGTCGGCGTCAACACTCCGCCCGTGGCGGATCCGGCGCAGTTCAGCCTGAACGAGGATCAGGTTCTCGAGGGGATCGTGACCGGCACGGACGCGGACGGCGATTCACTGGCCTTTTCCCTGGTGACCGGACCGGTCCACGGCGCCCTCGTGCTGGAGACCAATGGCGTGTTCCGATTCACGCCTCCGGCTGATTTCAGCGGCGCTGAGAGCTTCAGGTTTGTCGCCAATGACGGTCAAATGGACAGCGAGCCTGCCACCGTCTCGTTCAGCATCCTGCCGGTCAACGATCCGCCGAGCTTTGTCCCGGGAATGGATCAGACCGTGGCCGAGGACGCGGGGGCGCAGGTAGTCCAGACATGGGCGACCGCCATCCGGACGGGGCCGGCGGACGAGGCGGACCAGGCTCTGCTGTTCCTGCTCGAGGCCGACAATCCGTTGCTGTTCGCCGATCAGCCGGCCCTCGATGCCGAGGGCACACTGACCTTCACTCCCGCTCCCAACGCCCATGGCAGCGCGCTCGTCACGGTGGTTCTGACCGACGACGGCGGAACCGTTCACGGGGGTCAGGACACCAGCGCTTCGCAGTCATTCCGGATCACCGTCACGCCCGTCAATGATCCGCCGACCCTTGTGTTGGACACCGCCTCCCGGACGGTGCAGCACAGCGACCCCGTGGCCCCGGTGACGGTTGCGGCGCAGGACGTCGATTCGCCCGGCGCGAACCTGGCACTGGCGGTCTCCTGGAACTTCAATGGCGGGACGTTCATGTCCGGCCTGCCTCCGGGACTCACGCTGACCCAGGGCACCATTCTGGACCAGCAACGCACCTGGACGCTCGCGGGCGAGGCCCAGGCGCCGCCGGGGGTCTTCAAGGTGCGTTTCATGGTCACCGATGACGGAGATCTGCAAGGGGCAGGTGACCTGGACGTCGTCGTCGAGCCCGAGGATGCCCGGGCGACCTTCACGGGCACCCTGTTCGCCTCAACCGCTGCCATCAACAGCGGGGCGGCCACCGTGACGCTGGCGGCCACGATCCGCGACATCACCGCCGTGCCGGGAGATCCGGCTCATGACCCGGTCGCCGGCGACATCCGCAACGCCCGCGTCACGTTCATCAATCGCGACAACAACGCCATCCTCGCGTCCAATCTACCCGTCGGCCTCGTTGCCGCCAATGACCCGACCACCGGCACGGTGGTCTTTGACTGGAACGTCGACCTCGGCGCGGCCACTTCTCAGTCCTTCACCATCGGCACCGTGGTCCATGGCCATCACACGCGGGATTCCGCCGAGGAGAACACGGTGGTGACGGTGTCCAGGCCGCTGGCAACCGACTTCGCTTCGGGCGGTGGCAGCCTGGTGCTGGTACGCCCTGCCGGTCTCGTTCCTGGCGGCATCGGAACGAAGATGAACTTCGGATTCAACGTAAAATACAAAAAGAAAGGACAGGGTCTTCAAGGGAACATCAACATCATCGTCCGCAACGACGGGCGGGTCTACGAGATCAAGGGCACCACCATGACGTCGCTTTCCGTTTCCGGCAGCCGGGCAACCTTCAACGGCAGGGCCGGCATCCAGGACATCACCAATCCTGAGGCGCCCGTTGGCATCGACGGCGACGCCACGCTCCAGATCAAGATGACCGACTTTGGCGAGCCCGGCTCGTCCGACTCCATCGGCGTCACCGTGTGGAACGCTGAGGGCGGGCTGTGGTTTGCGAGCCACTGGGACGGCATCCGGACCGTCGAGCAGACGATCGCCGGCGGCAATCTTGTCGTTCGGTCGGGGGCGGCCAAGGGCGGCGCAGCTCCGGCCACCATGGCCGGATCCGGATCGTCCTTTGGTTCCGACGCGCCCAGTTTGTCCATCAGCCGCGTGGTTGCGACTGATGAACTCGACGGATTCCGGGAGGCCTCGCCGGAGATGAATTGCATCCAGTTCCAGGCGGTGATCGGGGCGGATTATGCCGTCGAACGATCGATTGACCTGCATCAGTGGACCCATCTGGCCACGGTGACCACCTACACCGGCGAGATCATGTTCTTCGATGACACAGCCTGTCCGGAGAACCGGCGTTTCTATCGCGTCCGCAGGCTGACACCGCCCACCAAAGGGAGCGATCCGGTTCTGTTGCAGGGCGCCACCGATGCCACCACCGGTCCAACTTGGCCGCCTGCGGACAAACCGGCCTCCTGAACCTGACAATCGGTGAAATCCGCGACCCCGGTCGGTCAAATGGAACCGGGCGAATCATCCCCGATCGCGGCCGGATGGATGCGAATCCGGGATGTTGTCTCGCGCTGCAGGGGCGGTTCGTGCCCCGTTGCCGAATCCGCCACCTGCTGCCGGAATGCCTTTGGGGCGCAGATGCCGGCAGAGGACAAAGCCGCAGGGCCGGCTTCATAGACCACGCGCAGTTCGACACAGGGCGGCGCGAGCCTTTTGAGGAACTGGTCCACGGCGTCGAGCGAGCCGTTGATGATTCCTTAGCGCCGGACCTCCGTGCCCCCCTGCCGGGCGTTGGAGACGGCGATGGACTTGAGCGGCTTGGGAAGCCGCGAAAGGAGTTCGAGCGAAGCGAGAAACCCTGTAGGGGTGAGCGAGCCGGGAGGCGAGCGAATCAATCCTTGTGGACGTCCAATCCGAGGTAGTGGATGATTTTGTTCATGGATGTTTGGTCTCTTTCTGCTGTTATCGACGACCCGGCTTCACGTGGGGCGTATAGCCGGGTGGATCGGTCCGCACAGGCGGGCAACCCACGTTTACAACCGGGATCAAACACCCGCTTCGCTTCCAGGCGAAGCCGTAGGGTCTAGGCGTCATCGCGCGCTTATGCAAAGCAGCCAGACCAGGCCATCACTCGGAGGCAGCATCTTTCTTTGCTTGTTCGGAGCGGCTTGGTTTGCGTTGGCCACATACTGGCTCATTCAGCAGCAGTTCACGTTCGGAGGCCGGAAATCATCTACTGCTATCACACCAGAGACGCATCCTGTTTTGTTTTGGACCTGGATCGCCTTTTGTTTTGCTGTTGCCATTTTAAGCGTCTGGCGAGGCGTTCTTGAAATCCGTCGCCGGAGCAAAACTGAGTTATGAGGATTTTTGTCGCCTAGCCCCCGTCAAGCCCGGAGGTGTAAAGGGGAAAAGTTCAACGCTTGGCCGATTCGTCAGAAACGGCCGGGCGGTCCGGAAGCCTGGCTGGCCCGCTTGCTCGCCCGCGAGGAGATTCACTTCGTTGGCCGATGGTCTCCCCGGTTCGGTTCTTTACCGTTTCCCTACAATTTTCTGACAACCCGTGCCGCGACTGTGCCATGTTGCATCATGAAACTACTTCGACAGTTGCTGTGGATCGTTTGCATTGTTGCCGCGCCGGTCTCCATCCCTGCCGCCGACAGGGTTCAACCCGAGGCGGCCTTTGGACTTCCACCCGGCACTTACGGCGGCGCATGGCAGCTCATGGTCATCGGCGATGGCGGTGCAGTCCGCTTCGATGACAAGCTGAGTCTTGGTTCAATCGCAGTCCGCGCAGACGGCGGCCTTGAGGCCACTTTCCCAACCCCCATTGGGAACAAAGCGCTTGTTCTCCAGCCATCGGCAAGAGAGCTGACCAGGGAAGTGTGGACTGCCACCGCTGAGGGCCTCGTCTATAAGGCGACAGCAATCCCCTACTCGGGAGCGACCTACTGCTTCCGGCTCGAGATTCGGCGGGGCGACAGACTGATTGCCGGCGCACAGGTCTTCTGTGCCATTTGCCCGCCATCGGTGCAGCATCAAGAATGACGGCAGCGCCCAACGACCAAGCACCTGGCGGAGTCGGGGAACGATCATTGACCAGACCATCGCCTGATTGATCAAGCCCGGCTTAGGAAGGAGCGGGGGCAGGATGCCCGGCCCACTCGGGCGGCGGGCTTGACCGACGGGCGGATGCCGGCGCACCTTCGCAACCGTTGGAAAAAACGAACCGCATGAAACCCCACGGTCATCCCCAAACCGGCGCGCGCCGCACGCCGGGCGAAGTGGTTCACCGCTGCCTTCACCGAGCGACGCCAGGCGCTCCGCTCGTCATCGGCTGAACAACTTCGGATTACCTATATCAGCGTTAGGCTGCTTGACCGCCATGCGCGCCTTTGTATCGCTCATCTTACCAGCTCTGACCGGATGTGGGTTGTTCGCAGGCACGCCGGTTCATTTTGTTGTGCCCGACGGTTATCGAGGGCTGTTTTACCTGATTCCCGACCCAACCAACGGTGTTGTTGTCACCAAGTCTGAAGGGCGATTCGTGGTCACGATACCGGCCAGCGGCAGACTGAGGTTTCGTGATTCAGGATTCCTTGACTCGTGGCATCAGGAGACATGCGCCTTCGCCACCGGCACGCGCATTCTCACGCTCTCCGAGCCGGGCGGCACTGGCGTCGTGGCAGCCAATGCTGTCGCGCTACGTGGTGGCGGGTCTGCACGTAACGGCGACGGACCGTTGTTTGCATGGTATTTCGTTGGAACACAGCAGGAGTTTGATGCGTCTGACAAGCTACAACCTTGAGCGGCCTACCAATGAAGGGTGTATTGCTGCGGAGCGCAGCGGAGCCAGCAACTACGCCATTGGTTGAACAAGCCCGCCTTCGCTCAACTGCGGGGCCGCATCTGAATCAACCGTTCCCACCATGAAGATGACCCGACTGATGCCGATGCTGCCGGTGAAACACCTGCCAGCGAGCGTGGAGTTCTACTGCGGCAGGCTGGGCTTCACGGTCGAGCACCGAAACGACGAGTGGGGCTGGGCGATGCTGTGGTTCGATGATTGCCGGCTGATGCTGGATCAATCGATCAACGTCCACCCGGGCCAGCCGCGGGACGGCATCCTGTATCTCTACCCGGATGACGTGGTGCAGCATAATCGGCAGGTGCGCGCCTGCGGCCTGCCGGTGCCGGAGCTGTCCGTCACCTTTTACGGTCTCACCGAGTTCCGCCTCGCCGACCCGGACGGCAACCGGCTATGGATCGACCAGAAGCGGACGAAGCCGGCGTGACCGCCGGGGCAACCGCCTCCATTGCGCCGGGAGCCGCGTCGTCCGGCCGCTTGACTCGGTCCCGCGCCTCGGCGGAAGCTGTTTCAACCCTGAACACCGCTTCCGCCATCTAGCTGGATGCCCCGTGGCGACGGAGGTGAAACGGGCACACGATCGATGAATTCCCGGGTCAACATCCTGAAAGCGGCGGCGGCAGTACGCGGTTGGCTGGCGGTCCCCGGCGGCGGGCTCGTCGTCCTGGGGATGCTGCAGCCGTGTCCCGGGGCCGTGACGTTTTCCGGGGAGATCGCCAAGGTGGTTCACCGGCATTGTGCCCCCTGTCATCACGAGGGGCAGGCGGCGCCGTTCAACCTGCTGACGTATGAGGACGTGCGCAAACGGGCGAGGCAGGTGCTGGAGGTGGTGGAACGCGACCAGATGCCGCCGTGGCTGGCGGAGCCCGGATACGGTGACTTCGCCAACGAACGCCGGCTGTCGGACGCGGAGAAGGCGCAGCTCCGCGAGTGGGTGGAGGCCGACGCGCCGGAGGGCGACCCCAACGAGACACCGCCGATTCCGAAGTGGCCGGCCGGCTGGCTGAGCGGGACGCCCGACCTGGTGGTCACCATGCCCCAGGCCTACGAACTGGGACCGGAAGGGCCGGACGTTTACCGCAACTTCGCCATCCGGATTCCGCTCGAGGGCGACCGGCTCGTGCACGCAGTGGAGTTCGCACCCGGCAATCCCCGGGCCGTGCATCATGCGTTTGTCCGGATTGACGAAGAGGGCAAGGCGCGGTCGCTTGAAGGACGCGAGGCCCGGCCGGGTTTCGACACGATGATCCCGACGGCGCGGATGCCGGGCGGCCAGTTCCTGACGTGGAATCCCGGCAGCCAGCCGGTCGTCTCGCCGCCGGGGCTGGC
>DNDP01000070.1:0-1191 GCA_003484235.1 Verrucomicrobiales bacterium | reverse complement strand
ATCTCGCCGCCGGGGCTGGCGTGGCGGCTGCCAAAGGGCAGCGACCTGGTGCTGGAGCTGCACCTGAACCGGACGGGAAAAACCGAGCCGGTGCAGGCGGCGGTGGGCTTCCACTTCACGGAGGAACCGCCGACGAACACCTGCCACACCTTCAAGCTCGGATCGCTGGACCTGGATTTCCCCGCCGGCGCCACCAACACGATCGTCCGGGATGCGGCGGAGCTGCCGGTGGATGTGGACGTGCTCGCCGTATATCCGCACGCGCATTTCCTCGCCCGCGAGATGAAGGGCCACGCGACGCTGCCGGACGGCACGCGCGAGTGGCTGATCTGGATCCGGCGCTGGGACTTCAACTGGCAGGGCGAATACCGGTTCCGCAAGCCGCTGCGCCTGCCCAAGGGCACCCGCGTCGAACTGGAGTTCATCTACGACAATTCCACCAACAACCCCGCCAACCCGCACCACCCGCCGAAACGAGTCCTCTACGGCGAACAATCGACCGACGAGATGTGCGAGCTCGGGCTCCAGGTGCTGACGCACCGCCCCGGGGACCTGCAGGTGCTGGAGGAGTTCGGCCGGCGGCAGCGGGATCGCCGGGTGGAGGCCTGGCTGCGTGGCCGGCTGGCGCGCGATGCCTCGGACGCGGAGGCGATGACCCGGCTGGGATTGATCCTGTGGACTTCCAACCGCAGCCAGGAAGGCTGGCAACATCTGGATCGCGCCGTCCGTATGCGACCGGACTTTGCCGAGGCACACTACAACCAGGGCGTCTTCCTGCGGTTTCACGGGCAACCGGCGGCGGCGCGGCAGGCGCTGGAAACGGCGCTGCGGCTGGAGCCCACCTTCCCGCGGGCGCATCAGCAGCTTGGTTTCACTTTCGCCCAGCTCGGACTGGCGGCGGAGGCGGAGCGGAGTTTCGAGAAGGCGCTGGAGCTGAACCCGGCCGACACCGAATCGCGCGCCGGACTGACCGAGCTGCGCCAGATCCTGCGGTCACGCGGGAACCCGAACTGACCGGGACCCCGGCGGACGCTTCGGGCCGCGTACTCCGTCAGTCAGAATCGTCGGCCGTCGGGCAGCCCGGGCACCTCACGCGACCAGCGGCCTATTGCTTGCCGCAGCACTTCTTGAACTTCCTGCCGCTGCCGCAGGGACAAGGGTCGTTGCGCCCCACTTTCGGCGGGGCGTGGT
>DNDP01000317.1:2430-6850 GCA_003484235.1 Verrucomicrobiales bacterium | reverse complement strand
GGCTGGCGGATCGAGCCGCCGGTATCGGTCGCGGTGGCGCCGAAGGCCATGCGCGCGGCCACCGCGGCGGCCGAACCGCCCGAGGAACCGCCTGGAATCCGCGTGGTGTCCCAGGGGTTCAACGTCGTGTGATACGAGGAATTCTCCGTCGAACTGCCCATGGCAAACTCGTCCATGTTCAACCGGCCGAAAACGACCGCACCCGCCGCCTGAAGCTTCTGCACCACTGTGCCGCTGTAGGGTGAAACGAAGCCCTTGAGAATCTGCGAGGCGACACCGCACGGCTGGCCCTTGACGGCGAAGATGTCCTTGAGCGCGACGGGCACGCCCAGCAACGGCCGCTCGGCGTGGGTTGCGCCGTCGGCCAGAGCCCGATCGGCCGCTTCCGCCTGAGCCAGTGCATCGGCCTCGTTCCATGAAAGGAACGCCTTCACCCGGTCATCAACAGCCTGCACGCGTTCAAGGCAGGCCCTGGTGGCTTCCACGGCGGAAACCTGCCGGCCGGCGAGCCGGTCAGTGAGTTCGGCAATGGTCAGTTGATTCAGCATGGAGATGACGGCCGGAGGTGGTTACTCGACGATCTTGGGAACGCGGAACAGGCCGTTCGCGGATCGGGGCGCGTTGCGCAACGCCTCCTCGTGGGGCAGGGTTTCTCCGACCTGGTCCGGACGGGTCACATTCACCATCGGGATCGAATGCGCGGTCGGGGCAACGCCTTCCACATTCACCTCCTTGAGCTGATCCACGTACTTGAGAATGTCGCCCAGCTGGGAACCGAGCCGCGACTTCTCCTCCGCGGTGAGTTCGATCCGCGCGAGTTCGGCCACGTAGTTGATTTCAAATGCATCCTGCGCCATGGCCGGAGAGAGTGCGAGAACGGGCACGCCGATGGCAAAGGAAAAGGTGGATTTGAACGGTATCAGTCGGCTCCCGGACCAACCGGTGCCGGCTCGACCTCGAGGGGAGTCACAGCTTCGCCCACGGCGGCGGGAGCGCCCGCTGGCGGGCCATCCTCGCCGGTCGCCTCCTTCTTGTGCCGGGCTTCGTTCCAAAGCTCCGTCAGCCGGTTCACAAATGTCCGGTCGCCGCCCTCTTCGGAGGAAAGCGAGAGATAGAAGCCGTCGTCGGCGTCGGCGCTGGTCTGTACGAAGACTTCCGAATCCTCCAGAGCGGAATCGGAGTAGGTCGTCTCAATTTGGTGAATCTCCTCGAAGGTGGCGGAGCTGATCAGCAGCCTGGCGGACTCGAACGGCAGCCGGAAATAGGACACCACCCGCCGGTCGGTCAGCAGATTGCCCTCGTCGGCGACTGAGAAAATCCCGATCGAGTAGAAATAGAGGGGCAGTTCACCGTCCTCCAGCATTCCCTCCGCCCTGAGGAAGCGCAGGTCCGCCGAGCGAATCTCCTCACCGGTGACCACGCGGGACGGCACGATCCAGTGGAAGGAACTCGCCACTGCCATGACCAGCACCAAGGCGCCGACGACCATGCCGGTGACCGCGCCGAGGCCGATCCGCCCGTAGTAGGGTGCCCGGCTGCCCCTCGTGGAATTGATCCGGTGAACTTGAAGAACGAGCACGGCGAGAGGAATGAACGAAAACATCGAAATCAGCCACCACGGTTCCGGCAGCTTCCAGCAGAGGTGGAAGGCGAGGTAGGCCAGCGGCAGCGCACCGAGATAACCCGGCGCCGGCTCCGGGGAGTGCTGCCTGATGTCCTTCGCCAGCGGGAAACACCAGAGCACTCCAAAGATGGCGCGCCAGAAGGGCATGATGTCGCTCCCGTCCCGTTCCTTGATGAACTTCCAGTTTTTGTAGAACCAGATGATGTCGTAGGTGCCCACCGTCAGGATGGAGAGCAGCGCAAACTTCCACACGGCCACGTGGTGATAGTGGGACGGCACCCCGTGGGCGGGCAGGGGAGGCGGCAGCATTGCGGGGCATTCGATTTCGGGAATCTGGCGGAGTGGAATCCAACCGGCGGCGCCCTCGAACCAGGCAAGGTCGTTCGCGGAAAGCTCGCCCGACTGCAGGTACGCATTCGCCTCGCCGACCGAATACGGTCCGTAGCTTTTGCCCTCGCGGGAGACGTGGATTTGCATCGGCATCTGGGATCTTTCGTCGGGTTGTCCTCGCTGGGCATCGCTGCCAGCCGCCGGAGATTTAGCCAGCGCGGTCCCTGTTGGCAATGGGGTTTCCTCTCCCGCACAATTCTTGCGGGGTTTGAACGTCCAAACGGCAGCGGGTTTGCGGAGAGCGCCTCCAGCCGGGAACAGGAATTAAACCCGCTTCTCTTCGCAACGTCGGATTGCTACCGTTTGCGGCGGCAAGGATTTGCATCGGCCGGGCAAATCCCGCGGGGCCGAACAATCGATGCAGTTTTCCCTGGAAACGGAAAATGGCAGAACCGCCAGCTCATGGGGCGGGCGCATATTCCTGACAATCTTCGGACTGATCTTCGCGGGCGTTGCGCTGGGCTTCATCGGATTCATTGCCCGGGAGGCGATGCAGGACCGCGAAGTGCGCCGTTGGACGCCCATCCCGGCTCAGGTGATATCCAGCGCCGTGTTGCCCGCCACGGGATCAGACTCCACGCACGGGTTCGCCATTTCCTATTCCTACCAGTTGGACGGTCGGAGCTTCACAGGAACGCAGTTGCGTCGCCAGCCTGTTGCCGAGACCGACGTCAGCGAAATCGAGCGGCTCGTGTCCAGGTATCCCGCCGGAGCGCAGGTGACCTGCCGGGTGAATCCGGCGAATCCGGCTGAGTCGGTGATTGAAACATCCGGGGGACTTAAATGGCTGGGGGTGCTGTTTGTGTTGCCGTTTTTGGCGATCGGTGTGGGCGTCATCGTGCTCGCCTGGTGGCCGGGCAAACTCAAGCAAGCCAAACCCGCGTCCCTTTCCAGCGCCGCTGTCAAGGAGCGTCCCGGCTGCCTCGTCGCCTTCTTCGCAGTCTTTGCCGTGATTGGCGGCGCGGTGCTGACCTTCACCTTCATCATCCCGGTCATACGCGTCGCCCGCGCCGCCGACTGGCCGGCAGTTAACTGTGTCGTCGAATCCAGCCAGGTCCGCAGCCACCGCTCCGACGATGGTACCACCTACAGCGTGGACATCCTGTACCGGTATGAAGTGGACGGCCGGGTTCTGCGGGCCAACCGGTACGCCTTCCTCGGCGGCAGCTCCAGTGGAAGGTCCGGCAAGGAAGACATGGTCCGCCTGTATCCACCGGGCAGGGAGACCGTCTGCTACGTGAACCCGGCCGATCCGACGGATACCGTCCTCGTGCGCCAGTTCACGCCGGGCATGTGGCTGGGGCTGATCCCGCTAGTGTTCGTCGTGATCGGTGTCGGTGGCATGATCTTCGCGGGCCGAAAGGCCCGGATGCTCAAGCGCCGCCCTTCGCAGCCGTCCCTTTCGGGCACCAAGCCAGGTATGACCGGAGCATTGGCAGCGGCGGGGCAAATTACCGCCGAGCGCGTGCTGAAGTCGCGTCACGGGCCCTTGACGCGTTTCCTGGGCGGCGTGGCCGTCGCCGTGTTTTGGAACGGCATCACGTCGGTTTTCGTGTGGCAGGTGATCGAGGGATTTCGCCGGGACCGCCCCGAGTGGTTTCTTGCCATCTTCATCATCCCGTTTGTCCTGATCGGCCTGGCGATGCTGGGGTATGTGCTCTACTCCTTCTTCGGGCTCTTCAATCCCCGGCCGACTTTGCGGCTTCGTCCGGGCAACCCCCGGCTTGGCCAAACGCTCGACTGCGAGTGGCAGTTCAGCGGTGCGGTTGGACGCATCCGCAGGTTGGTCATCGAAATCGACGGCGTTGAAGAAAGCAAATACCGGCGCGGCACGCGAACCTACACGGACAAATCCGTGTTTGCCCGGCTGCCGGTGCTGGAAACCGATCATCCGTCGAAGATCCGGCAGGGTGGATTGTCGTCGCTGGTCCCGTCGCATTTCGCTCCGAGTTTCAAGGGGGCCAACAATCGGATCTTCTGGGTGATCCGGCTGCGGGGAGAAATCGCCCGCTGGCCGGACGTATCAGAGGAATACGAGCTGGACATGCTGCCCATCGAGGCAGAAATCCGGCCGCGGCATGATTCCGGGCGCCGCGCCGAATCGCGGAGAGCCGGTGAAACCCTCGATCAGGGCGGAGTATTGGAACTCGAACTGCACGAAGGCAGTCGGGTTTATCACCCTCGGGACCGGCTGGTCGGCAGCGCACGTTGGCGGCTCGCACGGGGGTCCGAAAAACTTTCCGTCCGGTTGTTCTGGTTCACCCGCGGCAAGGGCGGCACGGACGCAGTGGTCGTCGCGGAGAAGCCGTTGGCCTCGTCCGCTGCGGGCGAGGACCGTTTTGACTTCGAGCTGCCGGTTGATCATCCACCGACCCTGGACGGCGCCTTGATCTCGGTCTCCTGGGC
>DNDP01000317.1:1942-2183 GCA_003484235.1 Verrucomicrobiales bacterium | reverse complement strand
CCGGTGTGTTCCGGGGACGAACCGGTCAAACTCACGCCAGTGCCCAACCCCGCTGAGCGGTCGCGGTCTGCGGAAAGGAAGAGATGGTTCCAGCGCGGTTGAATCCTTTCCGAACCGAGCGGGTGGAGGCGCTGTCTTTCCGCTTCAGGCATGGCTGGGATTGGGCACGGCTGTTTGCGGAGCTGGATCGCAGGCAGTGGCGCGCCGCGATTGTCGGACCCCACGGCTCGGGCAAGACGAC
>DNDP01000317.1:0-1697 GCA_003484235.1 Verrucomicrobiales bacterium | reverse complement strand
TTGCTGCTGCAGCTCGCCGATTGGCTGGTGGAACGGCGTCAGCCGGCAATCGTGCGCCGGCTTGGCGAGGAGTCGGATGGCGCCGCACGGCGCCGGCTCGTCGAAGAGTGCGCGTTGATGGCACCCAATGCCTTCCTGATGCTCGATGGTGCCGAGCAGCTGGGCTGGCTGTCCTGGCGGCGCCTCATGGGAGCCGCAAGGCATCTTCGAGGCTTGCTCATCACCGTCCATGTACCGGGACGGTTGCCGACGCTCTACGAATGCTCGACGTCGCCCGCGCTGTTGCGGGACCTGGGCGAGTCACTTGCGGGCAGCACCCAAAGCGCCTGCACGGTCCACGACTGGGAACAGCTGCACCGGCTCCATGACGGCAACCTTCGCGATGCACTGCGAAGCTGCTACCAGCAGCTCGCCGGCTGAGGAACAATCGGACAACCTGCCGGGCTCCTCATTCCTCGAATCGCCGGACGATCAGCACGCAGTTTGTCCCGCCGAAGGCAAAGCTGTTCTTGAGCGCGATCCGGATATCCTTCTTCAGCGGCTCGTGGCGCACGAAGTTCAACGGGCATTCGGGATCAGGATCGTCCAGGTTGCGGCAGGGCGGGATGAGGCCCTTCTGAAGCGCGAGCAGCGTGGTGACCAGTTCGACTCCAGCGGTCGCGCCCATCAGATGCCCCAGCTGGGCCTTGGTGTTGGAGACCGGCACGCCGCGTCCGGCGTCGCCGAGCGCCTCGATCAGTGAGGCAGATTCCACCTTGTCGGCCGGCAGCGTCGATGTGCCGTGGGCGTTCACGTAATCCAGGTCCGACGGCTTGACGCCGGCGGAATCGAGCGCACGGCGGATCGCCTTCACCTGACCGGCCGCGTCCGGCACGACGATGTGCCCCGCATCGGAGGAGGTTCCGTAGCCGGCAATCTCGGCAATGATCCTTGCGCCGCGCGCCCGGGCTGAATCCAGCGATTCGAGCACGAAGCCGGACGCGCCTTCGCCCATAACCAGCCCGGTTCGATTGCGGTCGAAAGGACGCGACGCTGTCGCCGGGTCGGAATGTTTTGTGAGCACGCCGAGCCGGTTCCAGACGGAGAACGTCGCCGGATCGAGGGCGCTGTCCACGCCCAGGGCCAGCACGCGTTCCGCGAGGCCGGTACGGATCTGGTTGAACGCGTTGCCCACCGCAACGGAACTGCTCGCGCAGGCACAGCTGACGACATAGCTCACCCCCGTCAGCCGGTAGCGGATGGAAACGATGTTGGCCATCCGGTTGAACATGATGCGGACGATCGCCGTGGGCCGGGTCTTGCGGTAGCCGCCTTTGGTGAACGCTTCCACGGTCTCATTGTGAAATATCGTGTTGCCATGACCGGTGCCGGCGATGACCTCCATGTCCAGCGGCTGCGCGCCGTCGGTTCTGAGTCCCGCATCCTCGAGCGCCCGGCCGGCGGCGAAGAGCGCCAGCTGGATCGGCCGGTCGGGATCGTCAATCTGATAACGGGCAGTGGCGGCCTTCACCATTTCGTCGTCGATCCAGCCCGCATACTTCGTCGGCAAAGGACTGTCCTCGGGAATCCACGGCAGCGTGCGGATGCCCGATTTGCCGGCCAGCAGGTTCCGCCAGTACTCCTCGAGCTCGAAGCCCAGGGCGCAGCCGAGGCTCATGCCGGTGATGACCACGCGGCGCGCCGCGATCGGGGACGGA
>DNDP01000454.1:8902-11916 GCA_003484235.1 Verrucomicrobiales bacterium | reverse complement strand
AGGTAATCGTCGGCGCCGGCATCCAGGCCGTTCACGCGATCGCTCACCTGTCCCTTGGCGGTCAGCATCAGCACGGGTGTGGCGACGTTCAACCGGCGCAACTCGGCACACACCGCGAAGCCGTCCAAGCGCGGCATCATCACGTCGAGCAGGATGAGGTCGGGCTTTCCGGCGAGCGCCATGTCGAGACCCTCCTGGCCGTCGGCAGCGGTCAGCGCGCGATAACCCTCGGCCGCGAGCGTGTCCGCAAGTGCGGTTCGCATGGGGCGCTCGTCTTCGATGATCAGGATGCGGGGCATGATGGCTTAACCACGGATGTACACAGAAGGATACTGATACGGAATTCTCAAGGAGAGTGATCTCAGAAGATCCGCGCGGACGCACCGACCGCGGTTCCGCAAGCGGATGGCTGTCTCGAAACTTCTGCCTAACCGCTGGGGCATCATTCCGGCTTGCCACCGACATGCCAGCGGTTTGCCAACAGTCGGCCGAGTCGCCGGCTGCATTTCTCTATCTGTGTTCATCCGTGTCCATCTGTGGTTTCAGTTCGATCCAAAACCGGCTGCCGCGGCCAGGCTCGCTTTCGACCCAGACCCGGCCGCCGTGGCCTTCGACGACATGTTTCACGATGCTCAGGCCGATGCCGATCCCCTGTGTCTCGCGTCGGAGTTCGGAGCCGAGCCGATAGAAGCGCTCAAAGATGCGTTCATGCTCGGCCGCGGGAATGCCGGGACCGTGGTCGGTGACAGACAGTAGGACAGGCATTCTGTCTGTCCCGGGTAGGGCGAGGCTCCCGCCGAGCCGTGAATGATCTGCGTCCGCCGAGGTTTCGGCGTTCTTCACTTGATTGGGGCTTGGCGGGAGCCACGCCCTACCGCCGGACAGCGCCACCTCCACCTCCGCGCCGGCGGGCGAGTGCTTGATCGCGTTGTCGATGAGATTGACCAGTGCCTGCTGGATGGCGCGGCCATCGATGTTCAGCTCGATCGGAGGGGCGACATTTCGGTCGCCCTGATCTGCGGACACGGAACTGGGCGGATGAGTCCGACCTTCCTCCTGGACTGGGCGACAGGAATGTCGCCCTTCCAGTTGGAGCGCCAGTCTCACCTCGCGCTCTGCGGCGTAGGGTTCCATCAAACGCACCGTCTCAGTGACGAGCCCCGCCAGATCGGTCGGCTCGCGCTCGTACTGCTTGCGACCCTGCTCGATGCGGGAGAAGTCGAGGACGTTCTCGATCAAGGCCGATAACCGGCGGCATTCCTGGCCGATGAACCCGACGTATTCTTTGAGCTTCGTTTCCCCGGCCACCCTGCCCTGCTGAAGGTTCTCCGCCATCAACCGCACCGAGGCGATCGGCGCGCGCAGCTCGTGCGAAACGCTGGACACGAAGTTCGACTGCATCTCGTTCAAGGCGAGCTGACGGCGCAGGCTGGCCAGCGTCTGCCACAGACCAACCGCAGCGGCCACGACCGCCAGCACGATCAATCCTCCCATCATCCAGATGCGCCGGGTGTGCTGGCGATACATCGCTTCCGGCGAGATCAGCCGCGCCGTCAGTTCCGCGACCGGACCGACGCGACGGCCGGTGTGGGCGGTGTTGAGTACGAACTCCTGCCTGGCCAACAGTGTTGCTCCGGCATCCCCCGGCTTCCCCCGACGCAGCGCAATCAGGTGACCGGCCAATTGGAGATCCACGGCAACAAAGTCGGGCAGGACGGCGGTCATGGCCGCTGCCGACTCCCGAACGCGGGGCAGGACCCAATCCGCAGCCGCCATCACCCCGTGGGTAAGGCGATTGGTTGAAGCAGTTTCTTCGAGCGCGCTCCAAACCAAACAATTGGAGCCATCCAGGTTCACCCACGCAACCGGCGGCGGCGGATCACCTGTTTCGTCGGAAAGCCGCTCCAACGCCAAGGCCGTCAGCCGATGCCGTTCAGCCAGCGCGTGGAGCGCCCCCTGGCGGGCGGGTGTCCCCCCATCCGGTGCGGCTATCGCGCGGTCAATCCGGCTCAGGACGGCCGCAGTCATGGATGACGGCGGCTGATCGACCCAACGAGCCAACACCGCCCAAAACGCGTCGTCGAACCGGTTGGTGCCATTGAGGGTCAGTGCTTGAAGCAGGCAAAGCCCGGAGAGCGGCAGTCCCGCCGGCGAAAGCACGTCATCGTATGCAGTCGCCGCACGCAGCCACTCTTCCCGGTCCGGTTGCTCGAACTGCCGGCGAAGATACTCGGCATTGCGTTCGGCAAAGTGATCACTCGGACCAACGAGGAACTCATTGATCAGCCGCAGAGCTTCGTCGCGTCGCCCAGCTGCCACCGCATACTCGATCGCCTGCCAGGCTCTCCGTTGTTCATCCGACAGCTCCCGGAACCAGACCGGCACCTCGGGGATCCCTTGCAGCCAACCGGAATCGCGAGAGCGGGCCACCGCCAGATTCCAGGAAGCCGCCGGCCGGCCCTGAAAATCGAACCCGCCCGTGCTGTCGACCCACGATTGCCATTGCTGGTCGATGGACGCGGTCGTCTGAGAGCCATCGGCCTCAGCAAGCGATACTTCAAAGAACGGATTGGGGAGGAACAGACCGGCGGTACGCTGCAATCGAACATGGTGCAGGCGATCTCCCTCGAGATAGCTCATGGTTGCCTCGTCTATGGCGCGCGGAACCTCCCTGGCGAGCAGGCTCAGCACCGTTTTGCATCGCTCGCGAACCTCCTCCTCGATCGACGCCCGCTCCTTGCCCAGTGCCCAAAACCCGTAGCCCGCGAGCAACACAACCGGCAGAATTATCAGCGCGGCCTGCCAGTAGAATTTCGTGTGGATGCCCCGTTCCATGAATAGCGAGTTCGTTGTAGGCCATCCTGCCGGCAAACGCACCGTGAATTGTCACGGAGTTGTAATGAAACAGGGCGGCCCGGAGGCCGCCCTGCAGCGTTTTCAAACTCATCGGGCGGGGGTCGCCCACCGATTACCGGTCAGTGCTTCCTGATCTGCACGTTGCGGAAGAGGACCGG
>DNDP01000454.1:7741-8631 GCA_003484235.1 Verrucomicrobiales bacterium | reverse complement strand
GCCATGTAGGTGGCGGGATCGATCTTGGCGAGGTCGGTGTCAAGGATCACGTTGCCGTTGAGTTCCACGCGGATGGTCGAGCCCTTGACGGTGACCTCCTGGAAGTTCCACTCGCCGATCGGCTGCTGAAAGCCACGGTGCGCCGCGGCCATGCCATAGGCGGAGCCGTGAAACTGCCGGGGATCGAGCTTGGCGTATTTGGCGGCGCCGTCGTCCAGCACCTGGAGCTCGCACATCCCGACGTAGGCGGTGTCGCCCTGCCCGGGATACCGGATCGCCAAACCGTTGTTGCCGCCGGGTGGCAGCTTGAATTCGAGGCGTACGGTAAAGTCCTTCAGCGATTCATTCCAGTAGATGGTGCCGCCCTTGCCCGGCTTGCAGATGATTGCGCCATCGGTGATCTCATAGTTCTCGAGCGGACCGGCCCAGCCGGCGAACGACTTGCCGTCAAACACCCGCTGAAAGCCCGCGTCGCCCTTGCTCGAAAGGATTTTCGCCGCCTCGGCTGCGCCGATCTCCCGGATGAAGACGTTCCGCCAACGGATCTCGCCACCGTGGGTCTGGAGCTGGATGGGTCCCTTCGCCGGCACCGGCAGCTTGCGGTCGTAGTAGTTTTCAAGGATCGCATGATCGACGACCTGCTGGCCGTTGAGCCAGATGCTCACGCGGGAGCCGACCATGAGGATGCGGAACTGGTTCCATTGCCCGAACGGCTTGTCGGCCTTGACGAGCGGATCCTTGCCGGGGGCGCCGGGGCTGTTGTTCCACAGGCCGCCGGAACCCTTGTCAGCGCCGAGCTTGAACTTGGCCTCCTCGGTGTAGTCCCAGATCTGCACCTGCGGCACGCCTCGCAGGTAGATGCCGGAATCGGCCTTGGGCACGGTCTTGTA
>DNDP01000454.1:5855-7417 GCA_003484235.1 Verrucomicrobiales bacterium | reverse complement strand
CGCGCATGGTCTTGTTCCACTCGGCGATCTTGGCGGCCCGTTCCTGCTCGGGCATGGCGAGCAGCTTGCGGTGGTCAAAGGTGTCGCCACCGCGCCAGCCGGAGAGGTCCTTCCCGTTGTAGAGGGCGGTGAAGCCGGCGGGGGGCTGCGCGGCGAAAAGAGAAATCGGCAACGCGGCGGTCGCCAGGGAGGCGAACACCATGCGTTGAACGAGGCGAAGCGGGGTGGTTTTCATTCAGTTTTAGTGGGAGTTGATGATCCGGAATCGGGCAGTGTGACGGTTGCGGTCGGGTCGGGATTCAATGCGGGCCAGAGTGTAGTATTCCAGCTCTTCAATTCAGCTTGCGGACCCAGACGTTGCGGTAGCGGACGGGATTGCTGTGATCCTGCAGCAGCAGCGGGCCTTTCGGCACCACGCCGCTGAACTGCGCGGCGGCCGTGGCATCGCCCTTCACCGGGATGTGGTCCTGGATCAGGACGCCATTGTGAAACACGGTGAGCGAACCGGGAATCACCTTGCCGTCCGGACCCGGCTTGGGGGCGCGGAAAATGATGTCGTAGGTCTGCCATTCGCCGGGCTTGCGTGAGGCGTTCACGAGCGGGGCATTGTGGCCGTAGAACGCGCCGGCCTGGCCGTTGGGGTAGGTCTTGTTCTGATAGGAGTCGAGCACCTGGATCTCGTAGCGGCCCTGGAAATACACGCCGCTGTTGCCGCGCCCCTGCCCCTGCCCTTCGATCTTGGTGGGAGCGGCCCATTCAATGTGCAGCTGGATGTCGCCGAACTCTTCGCGGGTCATGATGTTGCCGCCGTTCATCACCATGGCGCCGTCCTCGACCTTCCATTTGGCGGGACCGCCCTCGACCGTCCGCCACGCCGACAGGTCCTTGCCGTCGAACAGCACGATGGCATCGGACGGCGGAGAGCCGTTCGTGCCCGGGGTGACGATGGGCGGTTCGGGTTCGGCGGCGCAGACCGTCCAGCCGGCGGCGACGGTCAGCACGGGAGCCAGTTGGCGGAGAACGGAACGGGCGAATGAATTCATGGGTTGGATGGTGTAAGAAATTCGTTGGTGACGGCGGACGCTATCATCCCGCGCCGAGACGGTTCAAGGAGCAGTATCAGGGGGCAGGACGAAACCTTTCTAAACGATCTCATCCACCCGGATGCAGGCGACCTGCTGGTTGCCGCGGAGTTCGAAGGCGGGCACCTGTTTCCGGCACGCCTCCACGGCATGCAGGCATCGCGGATGGAATGGGCAGCCCGCCGGCGGATTCAACGGCGAGGGCGGATCGCCCTGGAGGATGATGCGCTTCCGCTGGCGCTCCTTTTCCGGGTCCGGCAGGGGAATCGCGCTGACGAGCGCCTGGGTGTAGGGATGACGCGGTTTGCCGAAGACTTCAGTCGCCGGGCCCACCTCAACAATGCGGCCCAGATACATGACGGCAATCCGGTCGGAGATGTGTTTCACCACTGACAGGTCATGGGAAATGAAGACCAGCGTGAGCTGCATCTCCCGGGAGAGCCGGGCCAGCAGGTTGATGATCTGCGCCTGGATCGAGAC
>DNDP01000454.1:1406-5589 GCA_003484235.1 Verrucomicrobiales bacterium | reverse complement strand
CTGGCCGCCGGAGAACTCGTGGGGATACTTCCGAATGTAGCGCGGCGAGAGCCCCACGCGCTTCATCAGGTCAGCCACACGCTCGGGCAGCTGCCCGTTGGGCACCTGCTTGTGCGCCTGAATCGCCTCGGCCAGCGTGTCGTAAACTGTCATGCGCGGATTCAGCGAGGCGTAGGGATCCTGAAAGATCATCTGGAAGTCCGCCCGCGCCGCGCGCAGTTCGCGACCCTCCAGCGCCGTCAGGTTCCGGCCGGCCAGCACCACGGTGCCTTCGGTCGCCGGGAGCAGCCGGAGGATGGTCCGGCCGAGGGTGCTCTTGCCGCAGCCTGACTCGCCGACCAGACCGAGGATCTCGCCTTTCTGTAACGTCAGATCCACGCCGTCCACGGCCTTCACAGTTCCCACCACGCGCCGGAAAATCAGCCCGCGCTCGATCGGGAAGTGCGTCTTCAGGTTTTTGACTTCGAGAAAGGGCTCGGTCATGGCTAGAGGTCGATCTCCCTGCGATGGACGCGGAGGCATGAGGAGTAATGGTCGTCGCCGACGGTCTCCAGCCGGACCTGGTCCTTCCGGCAGGCGTCGGCCACGAATTCACAGCGGGGCGCGAACGGGCAGCCGACGATTTCCTTGGAGAGGTCCGGCGGCAAACCGGGGATCGTGTAGAGCTCGTTCCCCTTCATGTCGCCGGTCGGCCGGGATCGTTGCAGCGCACGGTTGTAGGGATGCTGGGGATGGGCAAAAAGCGGCTTGGTGGCGGCCATCTCCGCGACCTTGCCGGCGTACATCACGAGCACGCGGTCGCAGAATCCCGCAACGACGCCCAGGTCATGGGAGATCAGGATTACGGCCGTGCCGTTTTCCTGCTGCTCACGCTTGATGAGTTCAAGGATCTGCGCCTGCACGGTGACGTCCAGGGCGGTCGTCGGCTCGTCGGCGATCAGCAGGTCCGGCTTGGTGATCATGGCCATCGCGATCATGACGCGCTGCCGCATGCCGCCGGAGAACTCGTGGGGATAGCCGCGGACGCGGTTGCCGGCATCCTGAATGCCCACATCCTTGAGCGCCTGGACCGCCATTTCCTTCGCGAGGTTTCGGTCGATCCGATCATGGATGAGCAACGGTTCGATGAGCTGGTCCTCCACCCGCAGGTAGGGATTCAACGAGGTCATCGGGTCCTGAAAGATCATGGCGATCCGCCTGCCGCGGATGCTCCGCAGCTGCCGGGGCGTGCAGTGCAGCAGATCCGTGCCGTCAAACAGCGCCCGGCCGCCTTCGATGCGCCCCGGCGGCTGCGGGATCAAGCCCATCAGCGAGTAGCACGTGACGGATTTGCCGGAACCGGATTCGCCGACGATGCCGAGGGTCTCGCCCTTGTCCACGGAGAACGAGACGTCGTTGACCGCACGCACCACGCCCTCCCGGGTGTGGAAGCTGGTCTTCAGGTTTTCAACTTCAAGCAGCGGCATGGCATCAATCTTTGGACGCTTTCGGGTCCAGTGCGTCGCGCAGTCCGTCCCCGAGGAAATTCAGCGAAAAGAGCGTCAGCGAAAACAGCAGGCCGGGGTAGATCAGGAGCCAGGGCGCCTCCTCCATCATCTCGGCGCCCTCCTTGATCAGCAGGCCCCAGGAGCTCATTGGCGGCTGCACGCCCAGGCCGAGGAAGGAAAGAAACGCCTCCAGCAGCATCACCGCGGGAATGGTCAGGGTGGTGTAAACGGCGATCGGTCCCAGCACGTTCGGAATCATGTGCCGGAGGATGATCCGCCGCCGGCTCAGGCCCAGCGAGAGGCACGCCTCAATGAATTCCTGCCGACGCAACGACATCACCTGGCCCCTGACAATGCGCGCCATGGTCAACCATTCAACGGCTCCGATGGCGACGAACAGCAGGATGATGTTCCGGCCGAAGAAGACCATCAGCAGGATGACGAAGAAGATGAACGGCATGGAATAGAGGATGTCGACGATGCGCATCATGAAGCCGTCGACCCTGCCGCCGATGAAGCCCGCCGTGGCGCCCCAGATGACGCCGATGACCAGGCTGACCATCGTGGCGGTGAAGCCGACCAGCAACGATATCTGGCCGCCATAGAGCGTGCGGACGAAGAGGTCGCGGCCGTTCGCATCGGTGCCGAGAAGATAGCCGGATTCGAGGTCAGGCGCGCCCCAGCTCTCATAGTTGCCCAGATCGTCGGGCGCGCGCAGTCCAAGGTACGGCACGACGTAGCAGGCGAAGACGATCAGGACAAAGATGACCAGGCTGGTCACCGCGGCCTTGTTGCGGAAGAAGCGCGTCCGCGCATCGGCCCACAGGCTGCGCCCACGAATCTCCGGCCCGCTGGCGACCGCCAGGTTGGTGGCGGTCATGGCATCACCTCAATCATAGCGCACCTTCGGGTCCAGCACGCCGTACAGCAAATCGGCAATCAGGTTGCACAGGATGATCAGCGCGCCATAGAAGACCGTCACGCCCATCACCAGCGTATAGTCGCGATTGAGCGAGCCCTGCACGAAATAGCGGCCGATGCCGGGGATCGAGAAAATCTGCTCCACCACCACCGACCCGGTGATGATGTTGGCGACAGCCGGCCCCATGTAGGAAACTACCGGCAGGATCGCGGCGCGGATCGCGTGCCGCGTGATGGTGACGCTCTCGCGCAGGCCTTTGGCGCGCGCGGTGCGCACGAAATTACTGCTCAGCACCTCGATCATGCTGGCGCGGGTGAGGCGCGCGATCGCCGCGATCTGCGGCAGGCACAGCGCGATGATCGGCAGGACGTAGTTGCCGGGCTTGCCCCAGCCGCCCACGGGCAACAGCTGCAACTGGAGGCCGATGATGAGGGTCAGGACCGGCGCGACGACGAAGTTCGGCACCGTGACCCCGAGCGTCGCCACCGTCATCACCGCGTAGTCCGACCGGGTGTTCTGCCGGAGCGCCGCCGCGACGCCGAGCAGCCCGCCGAGCCCGAGCGCGAGGAGGAGCGCGGACGCGCCGACCTGGACGGAGATCGGGAGCCCCGAGAGGATGAGCTCCGAGACCGTGAAGTCGCGGAAGTAGAAGCTCGGCCCGAGGTCGCCCGCGAGCAGGTTGCGCAGATAGGACAGGTACTGCTCGTGCAGGGGCCGGTCGAGCTGATAGATGCGCTCGAGGTGCTCCATCACCTTCGGATGGAGGGGCCGCTCGAGATCGAACGGCCCGCCCGGCGCGATCCGGATGAGGAAGAACGCGATCGTGACGATCACGACGAGCGTCGGGATGGCGACGAGCAGGCGGTGCACGGCGTAGCGCACCATCGCCGGCGGCCCTCAGATCGGTCTGGCGACGGGCGCGCTCGCCCGGCCGGCGATCACTCGATGCGCATCCACCGCGTGGCGTGCACGTTCTGGATGTTGTCCTCCCAGCCGTGGAGCCGGTCCGAGACCAGGCTCATCGAGGAGTAGTAGAGCAGCGGGAGGAACGGCAGGTCGCGCATGAAGATGGTCTCCGCTCGCCGGAGGAGCCGTGCGCGCGCCGCGAGATCCACCGTCGCGGCGGCCTGCTTCATCAGTGCGTCGTACTCGGGGTTCGCGTAGTTCGCGTAGTTGAACCCGGGGTTGTCGCTCTGGACCATGAACAGGAAGTTCTGGGGATCGGAGTAGTCGCCGATCCACCCGGCGCGGGCCACGTCGAAGTCGCCCTTGTCCCTCAGCACCGCGTAGTGGGTCTTCGTGTCGGAGTTCAGCAGCGACACCTCGATGCCGAGCGGCTTCCACATGTCGGCGATCGCGATCGCCGTGTTCTTGTGGTTCTCGGAGGTGTTGAAGCGGATCTCGACCGCGAGCGGGTTGTCCGGCCCGATACCGGCCTCGGTGAGGAGGCGGATCGCCTCGTCCTCGCGATCGAGATGGCCCATCGACTTCCAGTCCGCGTACGCGGGCTCGCCGTAGTTGCCGATCCCGGGCGGCACGAACGAGTAGGCGGGGAGCATCGTGCCGCCCCAGATCTCCTCGGCGAGGAACTCGGTGTCGACGGCGAGCGCGAGCGCGCGGCGCACCCGCACGTCGTTGAACGGCGGCTTGCGGTTGTTGATCGACATGATGCCCTTGCCGGCCTGGCCGCCGAACTCGACGACAAAACGCTTGTCGGCCTGGAACTGCCTGACGGCCTGCGCGGCGCCGAAACGCGGCATGCCGTCGATGTCGC
>DNDP01000454.1:1111-1319 GCA_003484235.1 Verrucomicrobiales bacterium | reverse complement strand
CGCGAGCGCGCGGCGCACCCGCGGGTCGTCGAATGGCTTCTTCCTCGTGTTGACCGCGTAGTAGTAGGTGCCGAGGTAGGGCGCGACGCGGAACTGCTTCCCGAGCGTCTCGCGCATGAAGGCGATCTGCTCGACGGGCGCGTCGTTGTTCGAGTGCAGCTCGCCCGCCTGGAACCGACGCAGCGCGGCGCCGCGATCCTCGGTCGGG
>DNDP01000454.1:486-860 GCA_003484235.1 Verrucomicrobiales bacterium | reverse complement strand
TAGACGGTGTCGATCGCCACGTTCGCGGCGTCGTGGAAGCGCGGGTTCTTCGTCACCTTGACGTGCGCGTTCGGGATGAACTCGACGAGGGTGTAGGGACCGTTGGAGATCATGTTCCCCGGCTTGACGAAGTCCGTGCCGTGCTTCTCGACCGAGGCCGGGTGCACGGGCAGGCCGGTCTGGTGGGTGAGCAGATCGAGGAAGTACGGCGTCGCCACCTCGAGCGTGATCTCGAGCGTGCGCGCGTCGGCGGCGCGGACCCCGACCGCGTCGAGCGGCCCGTCGCCCTTGTTCGCGGGCTCCGCCCCCGCGATCGGGTACAGGATGTTGGCGTACTTCGCGCCGGTGGCCGGGTCGAGGATCCGCCGCAGCGA
>DNDP01000454.1:0-207 GCA_003484235.1 Verrucomicrobiales bacterium | reverse complement strand
GTCGCCGTTCGACCAGCGCGCGTCGTCGCGGAGCCGGAAGGTGTACGTGCGCCCGTCGTCGGAGACGGCCCAGCTCTCGGCCACCCCGGGGACGACCTGCGCCTTCGCGTCGTGGACGACGAGGCCCTCGTAGAGGTCGCGCAGGATGTTCGACTCGTAGACCGTCGAGGGCTTGTGCTGGGCCAGCGGGCGCCTCCGGACCCGCCG
>DNDP01000314.1 GCA_003484235.1 Verrucomicrobiales bacterium | reverse complement strand
CCGCCCGTGTTCCAGATCTTGTTTTCGCAGTAACGACAACGCGATGCAGATCCAGGGCGAATGCATCGTCCGGAACAACCTGGTGATCGGCGCCGGCGGCAGCGCCTTCGCCAGCCAGCCGCATCAGGGCAGCCCCACCCGGTTGACGGTGGTGCACAACACCTTCATCAACACCGGCATGGCGGTCCGCCTGAGCAGCTGGGCGGCCGGCACGGACATGGTGTTCGCGAACAACGCGTGTTACAGCCGCACGGGCGCGGCGCTGCACGTTTTGAACGGCATCACCGGCACGACGCTGGCCGGCAACGTCTCCTATGGCACACTGCCCGCCGGGATTGCCGGTTTCCAGCCGGGCACGGGTCTGGCGGATTTCGTGAACGTCAGCTGGGACGGCGTCCAACGTGACGCGCGCCCGGCGGCCACCTCTCCCCTGCGCGGCGCCGGCAGCGCCGCCCACGCCGCGGCCGTGGATGTTCTTTTCCTCCCGCGCATCGCACCGCACACGACAGGGTGCCACGGTCCGTGAAGGTTCGGCGGGCTCACCCGAAACCAACCAGCCTTGATCCATGAACGCTCCCGTCCCGCTCACCTTCGTTTTGGCCGCTCTGCTGGCGGCGACCGGCGGATTCGCCGCGCCCGCGTCCGATCATCCGCTTGAGTTCATTGATACGGGCATCGAGAACGGCTCACCCGTCTGGTACGAGCTGGCACCGGACGGCACCGTGCTGGTTCACCTGCTCTACGATCACGAGCGCAACTCGCCGAACCGCGCTGCGGGACACATCCACTTCCGGCTGCACGCGCGACCGGGAGCGAAACTGACGCTCGAGTTCCGAAACCTGGACAACGTGTGGAACAGCACGCCGGGCTCGGTTGCCCGCGAGCTCAAGGTGGTGGTGGTGTCGGAGGACGGCCGCAACTGGCGGCCGGTTCCACTTCGCGCGCTGCCGGAGAACCGCGTGCAGCTGGAACTGGAGATGCCCGGCCCGCAGCTGCACGTCGCCCGCGTGGAGCCTTACCGGCTTTCGGACTACGAGCGCTGGCTGGCTTCCATTCGCAGCCACCCCCGTGTGCAGGTGGAGGTGATCGGCCGGTCGGTGCAGGGCCGGGAGCTGGAGATCGTGCGGGTGGGAAATCCGCGCGCGCCGCACCGCGTTTTCGTCCGCGCCCGGGCCCATCCCTGGGAATCCGGCGGCAATTGGGTCGTCGAGGGCCTCGTCAACCGCCTGCTGCAGGACGACGAAACGACCGCCAGGTATCTGGAACGCTACTGCGTTTACCTGCAGCCGATGGCCAACAAGGACGGCGTGGCGCTCGGCCGCACGCGGTTCAATGTTCGCGGAAAGGATCTGAACCGCAACTGGGACCAGCCCGCCGATCCGGAGCTCGCGCCGGAGAATGCCGCGCTGGAGGCCTGGCTGGTGGCGATGATCCACCGGGACCAGAAGCCGGATCTCGCGCTGGAACTGCACAATGACGGGGGCGGACGCCTGCACATCAGCCGTCCTCCCGTGCCCGAGCTTGCCCGGCACCTTGAGCGGATGGAGCGGCTGGAGGCCCTGCTGCGGCAGCACACTTGGTTTACGGAAGGCGCCACGACGACGGCCTTTCGCAATGCCGGCACGCTGGGCGATGGCTGGCTGGAGCGGTTCGGGATCGACGCCGTGGTGCACGAGTTCAACTGCAACTGGATTGCCGGACTCGAAGCGCATCCCACCGGCCGACACTGGCGAGATTATGGCAAAGGACTGGCCACCGTGATTGCCGCGTATTTCGACGCCGTCGCGGACTGAACCGGGCGCCACGCTTACTTCTTCACAAACAGCGCCAGCGAGGCGGTGTAGCCATGCAGGAAGCTGCGGTCGCCCACGGGACCGATCTCCCCGTTGCAGAAAAACCCCGCCAACGGGAGCGGTCCGAGGTTTTCCTGAATCATGCCCGCGTCATGGTCGGGCTTGCGGAAGAGGCCCCGGCCGCGGCCGTTGCAGCAATGGAGGGAACCGCCATACACGGCTGCTCCGGCAAGATCCCGGCGCACCCGGGCGAGAAGCTCGCCCATGTCCTCCGTGGCCGCCGCGGCATCCCGGCGCTGAAACTGAATGGTCTGGCCGGTGCGTGGAAGTGCGCCGACCGCCAGGGCCCCGCTGTTGGGATCGGCGCCGATCAGGTTGCGGATGAGGAAGTCGCCCCGTTGGAATTCCTCCAGGTACTCGTTGATGACCAGGCCGACGAACAGGTTGCCGCGAAGACGACGCTGCGTGGCCTCGTCCAGTTTGCCGACCGTCTCCATCAGCACCTCGTAGGCGGGACGGTTGGCAATCTCGACAATGACATTGCCCTGTGCCTTGGTGATGGTGCCGGTTTCGCCGATGGGTGTGCATCCTTGTGAGATGACACCGGCCAGGCGCACATCGCCGCCGACGGATACCGCCACTCCCCCGTCCTCAAACGCTTCGCCGTTGAGATAAACCTGTGTCCTCTGCTCCTGGGGATCGCCGCTCGCCAGCCCGCCCAAAATGGGGGCCGGGGCATAGGCTTCGTTCCACTGGTTCAACCATGCCTGGCAGTCGAGATGGAACGGATCGGCAAACACGAGCCATCCGTTGGTGCCGTCCGCGGCAGTCTCCGTCTCATGGTGCCAAAAGGCCGGTCCATTGGCCTCCTCGACCTGCGCCTGGGTTATGCGGCACCCCTTCAGCGTCGCACCGGGCAGGTGAAAGATGGCCAGCGTCAGGCCCGAGGCTTTCTCCATCTCGCGGTCGTCGGCGATGAGACTCGTGCTGGAACAGCCAAGCAGCAGCGGGATCTGGCCGTGGACGCGCAGGATCTCCAGCACCTCCGGGGCGTAGGGAAAATAATCGGGTGCCATGAAGACCAAGCCGAGTGTCACGGGACCGGTTTGCAGCCGTCCGCGCAGGTCGGTCACCCACTGCTGCAACCTCTCTCCGTCAAAGCCTTCGCCAAAATGTCCCGACACTCCAAACTCGGCAGTCATGAGGCCAGCCTAGTTTCCCCGGCGATGGCTGGCAAAATGAATCACGGGAACGGCGCCCGTCGCTAGGGCCGCTCCCTTTCGAGGTTTCGTTTGATCTTCAGCCCTGCGAGCGGAATGTTCAGCCCATGCGTGCCGGTCGCGCACGACCGGGGGTGCGTGGCTGGAGCGGGCTGGCTCCGGGAACCTCAACCATCGAAAGAAGAAACTTATGCTTTGGAACCGCATCTACGGCCTGGCCGAATCGCAGCAACTGAACCTTCCCGCCTTCGGCCGCCTGCTGTTGCTCAAGACGCCGCTCGACGACTCCCACTGGCTGATTGCCCCATATCGCGACCTGACGCGGCTTGCCACCGCCCTGCGGACCGACGCGGCAACTCGGCAGGTGCTCACCGATCATCAAGTGCGACTGGGGCTGCGCGAAACCGACAGACCACCGGCCGACGTCGAGCGGCAGGCACGCTACGGCAAACTGATCCCGGGGGAGGACCGGCAGCGGGACTTCACGGGCCAGCGGGTGAAGGAACTGGCGACTCCGGTCCAGCCGGATGCGCCAGTGCCTGCGAACCGGCGGGGTGACCGTGAAGCGAACGTGAAGAACTTCTGGGATACCCAGACGCCGCAATCACATCACATCGTCGAATTCAACAACCTGCAGACACTCGGCGTCAGCACCAAGTCGGGTGATTCAGAGATGGACTACCAACGGCTGCCGGCCGTGCTGCTGGCGGCGGAGTTCCATCAACGCTACATCACGGCCGTCCTGCGTCCGGCACAGCGATGGAGCCAGGCTCAACTGGAGGCGGGAATTGCGGGAGTCTACCGCGAGCTCTACCTGCAGCGCAGCCGGTTGTTCGAGCCACTGTGGGCGGTATCGCGGGTCATCCTCAAGCAGGCCGGTCTGAAAAATGCCGGCTGAATTGTTGTCAATCTGCCCGGCCTCAGAACCAATCCGACGCCAAATACCGGTTCAACCGCCGTTACTGCTTGAGCTGGCCAGTGCCAAAGCAGTGCCATTTGTAGGTCACCAGTTCGTCGAGCCCCATCGGTCCGCGGGCGCCGATCTTGTCGGTGCTGATGCCGATCTCGGCGCCCATGCCAAACTCCCCGCCATCGGTGAACCGCGTGGAGGCATTCCAGTAAACGGCGGCGGAATCGACTTCCTGCATGAACTTGCGCGCGCGCTCCTCGTCGCCGGTGACGATGCTGTCGGAATGTCCCGACCCGTGCGTGTTGATGTGCTCGATGGCGCCACGCACGCCCTCGACGACGGCGACGTTGAGGATGTAGTCGTTGTACTCCGTTGACCAGTCCGCCGGGGTTGCCGCCTTCGGCACGGTGGACGAGGCCGGACCGTGGTTGCCAAGAATGGAGAGCGTCTCGGCATCGCAGCGAAGCTCGACCTGGTACTTCGCAAATTCCTGAATCACCCGGGGGAGAAAGGACGTCGCCACCGGCCGGTCCACGAGCAGTGTCTCCATCGCGTTGCAGACGCTCGGGCGCTGGCATTTGGCGTTGAACGCAATCTCGGTGGCCATCGCCAGGTCCGCCGCTGCATCCACATAGACGTGGCAGACTCCCTTGTAGTGCTTGATGACCGGCACCTTGCTGCATTCGGCAACGGCACGAATGAGTCCTTCCCCGCCGCGTGGCATGCAGAGATCCACGTATTGCGTCAGTGACAGCAGTTCCGAAATCGCGGCGCGGTCGGTCGTGGGCACCACCTGGATGGCGTCCGCGGGAAAACGCGGCAGATGCCGCTGCGCCGCCGCCACCATGACGCGGGCAATTGTCTGGTTGGAAGCGACCGCCTCCTTCCCGCCGCGAAGGATCGTCGCGCTGCCCGCCTTGAAGCACAGGCTGGCGGCGTCGGAGGTGACGTTGGGCCGGCTTTCGTAGATGATCACGACCACCCCCAGGGGACAGGTGATCTTTCGGAGCTTCAGTCCGTTGGGCCGCACGCGCTCGTCAAGCCGGCGGCCCACGGGATCCGGCAGGGCCGCCACCTCACGCAGGCCCTGCGCCATGGCGGCGATGCGCCGGTCATTCAACTCCAACCGCTCCAACATGGCCTTCGAAAGCCCCATGCAGGCGGCGGCCTCGAGGTCCTGCGCATTGGCTTCCTGAATGTGTTGTGACTCCGCCAGGATCGCGTCGGCCATCGCCTGCAGGCAGCCGTTCTTCTCGTCGGTCGAGAAGGTGGC
>DNDP01000224.1 GCA_003484235.1 Verrucomicrobiales bacterium | reverse complement strand
CCCCTTCGCTCTCGAAGCCCGCGTCCTCGCGGGCTCGGCGATAGCGCTCCAAGCGCTCGCCGAGCGCTTCCACCGGCAGCCCGATCAGCGCGGTGAGGACGTTCGCGCCGATGGCGCCCGCGCGCTCGAAGGTGTCCACCGCGTTCGCGCAGGTGACCCACAGCGGCAGCTCCGCCTGCACCGGGCGCGGGTAGGTCTCGACGGCGATCTCGCGCTCCATGCCGTCCGGCATGACGAGCTTCTCGCCGCGCCAGAGTCGCCGGACCGTCGCGATCTTCTCCCACATCGTCTCGCGTCGGCTCTCGTAGTGACCGGGCGCGAAGATGAAGTCGGCGGGGTGGAAGCCGGAGGCGACCGAGATCCCGACCCGCCCGCGCGACAGGTTGTCGACCGCGGACCACTCTTCCACCACCCGCACCGGGTGGTGCAGCGGCAGCACCACGCTGCCGGCGCGAAGCCGAATCTGCTTCGTCTGTTCAGCCAGGAAGACCGCAGCCAGCGAGGGGTTGGGAAACATTCCGCCAAAGGAATGAAAGTGCCGCTCGGGAATCCAGACCGCCTCGAAGCCGAGCTGATCCGCGCGGATGGTGCTTTCGCGGAAGAGGTCGAACTTGCCGGTCTTGTACTCCGCCGACTGGCTGGCGAAGAAGAGCAGGGAGAACGTCGGCCAACGGGCGTTGCTGGAGGAATCGGTTGCCATGAATGAACGGCGCGAGAGTGCCAGAGCGCCCCGGGCAGGCGAAGTGGAAAGTGGATTGCGCAGCTGCGCCAGACGGCTGCGGTCCTCGGCCATCGGAGCCTACTCCCGCCACCGGCGATGACCCCACAGATACTGCTCGGGATACCGGCGGGCGATCTTCTCGATCTCGTCCGTCATCGCCTGCGTGATGCCCAGCACGTCCGCCTCGCGGTTCCCGGTCCGCTCCCAGCGGATCGGTCCGGCCAGATGCGCGGTGAATTTCAACCGGCCGGTCCGCGCCGCCACGGCCACGAACAGCGGCAGTCGCGTGGTCATGTGCATCATTGCCACCGAACGGGTCGCCCAGCAGGGACGGCCAAAGAAGTTCACCCGCACGCGTTCACCCGCCTCGCTGATGTGCTGGTCGATCATCAACGCCAGGCAGTCGCCGTCCGCCAGCAGCTTCATGAACCGCATGGGGTTGGTCTTGTACTTGGAAATCAGGTGCAGGTTGGTTCCGCCGCGCTCGGAGTTGATCTCGCGGTCGAGATAGGGATTGTTGAACGGCCGGTAGATGACGCTGACGGGCCGCAGCATCGAGAGCGCGCGGGCTGCCACGTCCCAGTTTCCCAAATGCCCGCTGGCGATGATCGCGCCGCGGCTGGTGTCCTTGAGTTGGGCGAACGTCTCCGGCGGCGCGTCGATGGTCACATAATTCTGCCAGTTGTCTGGCCGGATCCGGTTCCGGGTGATGACCGTCTCCGCCACCATGCGGGTGAGCGACTGGAAGCAACGGCAACCCAGCCGGCGGAGTTCCGGCTCTCCCCGGACAATTCCCGCCGCCCGGATGTTGTCGGTGGCGATCTTTGCGCGTCCGGGCAGCAGGTGAAACACGAGCCAGCCGACGCTTTCGGCAAAGGCGAGGGTGAATCCGGGCGGTGCGACGGCAATGATGCCGAGGACGACCTTGGCCAGCCCGAACTCCATGAGATGCCAGAGCTTTTTCACGTGTTCACCGGCTCCGGGGCGGAGCCTGAATCACGCCGCGGTCTTGCCGGCGATGTAATCGATCAGGTCCCGGACCTTCTCCATCTTCACCAGGTCAGCCACCTCGGTCTGCACCTTGAAGTGATCCTCGACGTCATACATGAAGTCGAGGATCGAGATGGAGTCGAAGCCGAGCTGGTCAATCTTCATCTCCTCCTGGATGGCGTCCACATCGGCCTTGAGCTGGGATTGTTTCTTGAGCAACGCCTTCAGGCGGGAGGTGATTTCTTCGCGGTTCATGATTCTTGGTCGACGGATTCTCGGGTGCGCCGACGATGCCCGTCCATGCGGTGGGCTGTCAACCGGCGGGAAATATTCTCCCAACCGGTGAGGTTGATCAGGCCGGCTTCCGGTCGGATGGCGCTTCATCCCGGTCGTGCCGTTCGTTTGCCGCCTCGTCCCGCCAGAAGTGCCACGCCAGATAAATGCACAGGGCGTGCAGAGCGATCAGCACCGCGGCGATGATCGCCTCCAGCCGGATAGGTCTGCCTCCCTCCTCCGTCACGGGTTCGCCGCGTGTCACGAGCAGGATCACGGCTGCTGCCGGGCTGACACCGAACCCGAGGATCGAGAAGATCGTGAAGAACCGCGCCCTCGGTCGTCGTGCAAGCTTCTCGGAGAAGGTTCCTGCATCCGGCGCGGGAGGAGATGGATCAGACATGCGGCAGGCCGCGCGCGCTCACGGCTGGCTGGTGATGAGATGCCAGTCCCGGCCCTGATGGGCGGCGTAGAGCTGAAAGTGCTGCTTGTTCTGGATCAGCACGGCCCGCACGACGCTCGAATCATCGGCGTGGCCGGCGCTGGGAATGAAGTCCGGGATGATTCCCACCTGCTTGTGGGTGTACATCAGGGCAAAGACCGCCTCAGCCAGCGCCACGTAGGGCAGATCCCGGTAGATGCCCTCGAAGCAGTCCTCCACGGCGTCGGCCAGAAACTCGAGTTGATCGATCAGATGGGGATATTTTGGAGCGTTGATCTGGGTGAACTCCGCCTTCCACATGGGAAGATCCCGCATGACCCTGGCCACCATGTTGGGGGTGATCTGCTGGGCGTTGCGGTTCACGAACTTTGCGATCTCTGCCATGCGCGCGAGTCTAGCGGGGCATCACTTGCTGACAACTGGAATTATCATCCGGACCGCGCATTGACCCTCGCTGGCCTCCGCTGCATCCTCGCCTCACGCATGGCATTGCCGGCTCAACTCATCACCCGACTGCGCTCGATCACCGGCGCCGGATCGGTCCTCACGCAGGCCGAAGATCTGATCCCTTACAGCTTCGACGGCACCGCCGCGCTGCAGGCGATGCCCGGGTGCGTGGTCTTCGCCGACACCACCGCGCAGGTCAGCGAAGTTCTGAAACTGGCGAATCAGGAACGTCACCCGGTTGTCACCCGTGGCTCCGGCACCGGCCTCAGCGGTGGCAGCCTGCCGGTGAATGATTGCATCGTGCTCTGCACCGTCCGGATGAACCGGTTGCTCGAGGTCGATGCGGCGAACCTCACGCTCACCTGCGAGCCGGGAGTGACGACGATCCAGGTGGCCGAGGCGGCGGAGAAGGCCGGTCTCTTCTACCCGCCCGATCCCGGGTCGATGAAGATCTCCACCATCGGCGGCAATGTGGCGGAGAACTCCGGCGGCCTGCGCGGGCTCAAATACGGCGTCACCCGCAACTATGTCATGGGACTGGAAGTGGTCCTTGCGGACGGCGAGGTGATGTGGCTCGGAAACAAGTGCGTGAAGGATGTCGCCGGCTATTCGCTCAAGGACCTCTTCATCGGCTCCGAGGGCACGCTCGGGGTGATCACGAAGGTGCTGCTGCGCCTGATTCCCAGGCCGGCCGCCAAGCGGACGATGGTCGCCACGTTCGACCAGATCGACGCCGCGGCGCAGACCGTGTCCGACATCATCGCCGGCAGGATCATCCCCTGCACGCTGGAGTTTCTGGATCGCACCACCATCCAGTGCGTGGAAGACTACGCAAAGATCGGGCTGCCGCGCGATTGCGAGGCCCTGCTCCTCATGGAAACGGACGGACACCCGACCGTGGTGGCCGAAGAGGCGGCCCAGATGGAATCGTTCGCCCGAAAGAACGGTTGCCGGGAGATTCGGGTCGCGGCCGATGATGCCGAGGCGGCGCGTCTGGCGACCGCACGCCGCAGCGCGTTTTCCGCCCTCGCCAGGCTGGCGCCCACGACGATTCTCGAGGAGGCCACCGTGCCGCGCGATCAGCTCGCGCACATGGTCCGGTTCGTCGAGCAGGTCGCCCGGAAGCATCGCCTGCGCGTGGGCACGTTCGGGCACATGGGCGACGGCAACCTGCATCCCACGTTCCTTACCGACGAACGCAACACCGACGAAATGCACCGCGTGCACGAGGCCTTTCGCGAGATCTTCGAGGAGACCATCCGGGTCGGCGGCACGATCACCGGCGAACACGGTGTCGGTGTCGCCAAGAAGGATTTCCTGCCGCGCTTCGCCGGCGACGTTCAGATGCGCGTCACGCGTGCACTGCGTCGGGTGCTTGATCCGCACGGCATCCTCAATCCGGGCAAACTGTGTGACATGGAGGCGTTGTGAAGCCCCAGGACTCTGATCCGCGGCGGAATCGGAAGGACCCTGGAGATTCCCATCAATCGGACGAGCGCCGGCTCAAGCTCGTCATTCAGCGGGCGCTTGGCCTGAGCCTGGGTGCGATGGCCGGGTTCATCGCCTCGGTGCGGCAGGTAAATCCGGAGATTGTCTTCCGGCTCGACTGGCGGACGGTCCTCGCGACGCTGTTCGGCGCCTGGATGGGCCTCATCTTCTGGCGGGTGATCCCGGGCGAGCGTTCAACGGGCTCCCGCGGATTGAACCGCTGGCTGCCGTTGATCCTCTGGCTGGGCGTGATGACCGGCGGAACGCTGTTCGGCTTTGCCTATGGGATGAAGGATCTGAGCGGACCCAAAGTGCGGGAAATGCTCGCCGGCACCGGTCTGGCCTTCATCGTTGTCACGGTCTTTTCGCTGATCGTCTGGCGGATCGGCCGGTTCTTCGAGGCGGATCATCGCCGGTATCTTGAGCAGCATCCGGAAGAACGTGAACCGCTCGAATAGGCATCACGAAGCGCGAAGCATTGCGATCCTGGGCGCACGTAATGGCAGACTTCCGGCCTTTTCCATTGCCGCAGGCTGGGCGCATTCCTAACCTCCGCC
>DNDP01000182.1:772-6725 GCA_003484235.1 Verrucomicrobiales bacterium | reverse complement strand
GCACCGGGCGGAATGTGGGTTTGACCGACATGGAGCCCGCCGGCCGTCCAGGTGAAGGTCCCGCCGCTGGCAATCTGAATGCCGTCGGCGGAGAGCGATGCGTTGCCCAGTTCCAACCCGTAAAGCGAGAGAGTGCCCAGACCGCCGGCGTTGGGGCTGCCGGAAGGAATCACCGCCTTCGCCTCGGTGGTGGGCACGCCGTAGGGATTCCAGTTGGCCGGGTTGTTCCAACCGTGGTTGTTGTTGTGGGGATCGGCGTCGGAAAAGCTGCCGGCAGTCCACGTGTAAATCGGGTGGTAATCCACGCTGACCAATGAATCGGTCTGCCGCTGATTGCCGGCGCGGTCGACGGCGATGGCGATGAAGGAGTAGCTGCCGTTGTTCAGCGAAACGCCGGGCACCGGCAGGGTCGAGGAGTTCTGCCAGTTGCCGTTGCTGTATGAGCTGTTGATGATGCTGGCGGGAACGGCCAGCGGCGCCCATCCCGAACCGTTCCAGTAGAGACCGTCGCTTTCGCGGCGGATGTAGAGCACCACGTGGTCGATGCCGACGCTGTCGGAGGCGGTGCCCGAGAACCAGCTGCCGGAGGGCAGATTGGTGATGGTGCTGCCATTGGCGGGCGAAGCGATGGCTGCCGTCGGTTCGTCCCGGTCGACGTGGAACGTGATCGAAGAGACGCCGGGATTCGGCAGCGACGTGTTGGTGGCGCCGTCGCGGGCGAAGGAGCTGACCGCGTAAAGGCCGGTACGGGCGTCTGGCCCATGCGGCACCTGGGTGTAGGACCAGGACGAGCCCACGACGTCCGCCCACAGGAGCACCTCGGGATCCTGGGCCGAGGTGTTGGACTTCCACTCGAAGCCGGTCCAGAAATCACCGTCGTTGTAGAGGGTGAAATAGATGCGGTCGTCGGCAATGCCGGTGCCGTTGCCGTCGCCGGCGGTGCCGCGGAGGCTGGCGAATTCGTGCACGGCGCCGCCCGAAACCGGGTGCGTGATGGCCACCGTGGGCGGCGTGGGATCCATGAAGAAATGGCGCAGGCGCCAGGTGGATGCGTTGTCGGAATTGTCCACCGACTGCACGTGAATCTGGTAGCCGCCGTCGGCGAAGGCCGGCAGGTTCACGCTCCAGTTCGCGGTTCCCGTGGCCACCTTCATGTTGGTGTTCCAGTCGAAGGTTGTGGTGCCCCAGGTGCCGCTGGTCCAGTTCCACCAGACCTGGTCCGAAGTGCGGGCCAGGGCCACGCGGACTTCCCGCACGCCGGCATTGTCCGATGCCGTGCCGCTGGCGGTCGGCAGGCTTTTGTAGATGCCGCTGATGATCGGGGTGGTGATGGTGACTGAAGGCGGCGCCGCGTCTGTCTGGGTGAAGTCGATCCCGTTCTGGTCGGAGGTGGTCATGGTGACCGTCCGGCTGGCGACGGTAAAGGTGGCGCCGAGTTGGGCGGGCCGAACGGTATAGCTGCCCGTGTTTCTGGGAATGCCTTCAAAGACGTAGTTGCCAGAGTTGTCAGTCGACACGGGATTGGGTCCCCGATAAACCGCGCCCGGATTCTCAAGTGTGACCGACACCCAGGCCAGCGGATTGCCACCGGCGTCCACGATGCGCCCGCGAATGGACAGTGGGGATCCGTACTGGGCCGCCATCGCCATCCTGTCGCCCGCGCTAAGGTGGGTCTTCTGGCCGATCTCCTGCGGCCCTTTGCCGTCACTCCAGTGTTCGTTCGGGGAGTTGGCCAGCATGGTGATCAACCCGTTGGTCCTGGCGAACGTCCCTCGAGGATAATGCATCAGCGAATCGTAGTCGTAGTCGGTCCGGGAGATCGTCGTTGGCACGATCGCGTAGTTCACGTTGTTGGTCGGGTTGACCGACATGTTCTGCGGGAACAGGGTCACAAAGCTGTCGCGGTCCGGCCGGCACTGTTCGTGGGTCATTCCCAGGGCGTGTCCCAGCTCGTGTGCGCAGTCGATCATGTTGCCCCAGCCGGCCACATTCAGGTTCTGGGCGCCACCGGTCCGGCCGATGAACGAGTTCATTGGAGCGTCATCCGCGTTGCCGGAAAAGCGGACCCGGATGTAGTCGGCCTGCGTGGTTCGGGGAACGAAATTGAGGGAGGAAACCTTCTGCCATTCGCGGATGGCCCGTTCGAACAGCACTTGCTGGGCGGCCGGCATGGCATTGGTGCCGGTGGTCTCATAGGCGTAGGGCACGACACCGTTGGGCCAGGCGCCACCAAACGTGGTGAAGTCAAATGCACCCGCCAGCTTTGGGCGACCGGAACGGTTCAGCGAATCCAGGGCCTGTTGCAGCTGGTCGCGCAGCTCCCGGACCTTGGCCGTCTTCACCAGCATGTCACCAATGGCGGCGTCTTCGGCATCCGGCGGCAGGCTGGCCAGCAGCTTGTCGTAGGCATCGATGCTGAAGCGCAGGCTCTCGGCCGTCTGCGCGCCTGCGTGGAAGGCAAACGAAAGGGCGAGTGCGGCGAACAGTGGGCGCAGGAATTTCACGGCAGGGGTGTGTTGTTCTCCTGCGACGCGACACAGGCAAGGTGTCGGACCGCAGGGAGAGGGTTGGGTTGTGCGGTTGGGTTTGGGTACGACTGGAGGGTGCGTCTTAAACGGGCAGACTTGAGGTAGCAAAGCGTCTGCAGGCCGCGCAAGTCGAAATTCTCAACCCCTCCTGGCGGGCCTGAGAATGGTAGACCAAATGGCGACTGGCCCTGAAACTCGGGATGCCTCGCCGTTGGGACGGGCGACAGCTCGTGGCTTCCCGAACGCGCTGCAGGGTGCTAGCCCTTGCTGGTCTGACGACCACGCTTGGTTGAGCTGCTGCGGGCGGATTGTACCGACGCCCGTTGTGGGGCAGTTCTGCCGGTCGGTTTGGATTTGGTGCCGGCCGGCCGGGCCTTGGCGGTTTTCCTGCGTTGGTCCTTCAACACCTTCTCGTAGAACTCGATGAATTTTTTGGTCGGTGTGCGGCGGATGGCTTCTCCCAGCACATCGAGCGCAAGATCGTCCGGTTTCCGGAAGCGGATGCAGGACTTGCCCATGTCGAGCTTCTTGCCGGTCTTCGCCCAGGCCTCGCGGAACCACCGTTCCTCGGCTTCAGATCCGTAGATGCAGCTCATGTAGACGGCCATGTGGTTTTTCTGCGACGCCAGGCAGACGAAGGGGAGCGGCTGCTTGGGATCGCAATGATAGCCCGGCGGATACACGCGGTGGGGAATGTAATACCCGATCATGCCGTACTGCATCCCCTCCTCGACGTCCTTGTCGATGCTGCGGAGAATCACCTTGCGGACTGCCTCGATCGCGCTCCGCCTTTCGGGAGGGAGTTCGGCCAGGTACTGTTCGACGGAAGCGGCTTTGGATTGCATCCCATCAGGCTAAATCAAGGCCCTTGAGTTGGAAGCGGATTCTCGGCCGCCCGAACGGACAGGAGGCTTGGCAAGCCGCCGGCCAAATCCCATCTTCGCGGCATGTCCAAGCGCGCCCGTCATTTCGGTTCCGACAACTACGCCGGCATCTGTCCGGAGGCCTGGCAGGCCCTGGAGCAGGCAAACCGCGGCCACTGCGCCGGCTACGGCGAGGATGTCTGGACCCAGAAGGCGTCCGACCTCATCCGGGAGGTGTTCGAGACCGACTGCGAGGTGTTCTTCGTGTTCAACGGCACGGCGGCCAATTCGCTCTCGCTCGCGTCGATGTGCCAGTCGTATCACTCGATTCTCTGTCACGAGACGGCGCACGTGGAGTCGGATGAATGCGGCGCACCGGAGTTCTTCTCGAACGGCACCAAGGTGCTGCTCGTCGCCGGGCCCAACGGCAAGGTCTCGCCGGACGGCATCGAGCAGATGGTGAAACGCCGCTCGGACGTGCACTACCCGAAGCCGCGCGCGGTCAGCCTCACGCAGGCAACCGAGCTGGGCACGGTTTACACGCCCGACGAGCTCAAGGCGATCTGGTCGCGCTGCCGCGGGCTGGGGTTGAGAATCCACATGGACGGGGCGCGCTTCGCCAATGCCGTGGCCTCGCTCGACGTGAAGCCCAAGGAAATCACCTGGCAGGCGGGGGTGGACATCCTCTCCTTCGGTGGCACCAAGAACGGCACCCACGTCGGCGACGCGGTGGTGTTCTTCAACCGTGAGCTGGCGCGAGAGTTCGAGTGGCGCTGCAAGCAGGCCGGGCAGCTTGCCTCCAAGATGCGTTTCATGTCCGCTCCGTGGGTGGGCATGCTGCAGGACGGCGTCTGGCTCCGGAACGCCGCCCACGCGAACGCGATGGCCCAGCTGCTCCACGACGAGCTGTCCAAGATCCCGGAGGTGAAGATTCTTTTCCCGCGCCAGGCCAACGCGGTCTTCGCCGAGCTGCCCCCACCCATCGTGCACGCCCTGTGGCGGCGCGACTGGAAGTTCTACACCTTCATCGGGCAGGGCGGCTGCCGGCTCATGTGCGCCTGGGACACGCAGGAGCAGGACGTGCGGGACTTCGTCGCCGACCTGACACAACTGCTGCGGGACACGCCGGCCGACGCCCCCGTTCCCAGCGGGAACCATCGGGTCATGAAGTAGCCCCCCTTTCGCGGCACTGCGCGACCACGGGCGCAGCGCGAAGGGTCAGCCCGGCAGCGGATGGGCCTTCAGGATCCGCCGGGCCGAACGGGCGACCGTGCGGCGACGGTGGTTTCCGGGGAGTTGAATCGTCGCCGACGGCAGGGGCCAGAACTGATCCAGCTCGTCCATCGAGGTGACCTGACGCCGGATCAGCTCCGTGAGCCGTTGGGCCGCGCGAACCTGAAAGGCTTCGAGGCGCTCCGCCTCGGCGGCATGACGCGCCACGTACTTTTCGACCCGCTGCAGCAGCACTTCCACGTCCTGAATCTCGCCCAGCCGGGTCTGGAAGGCCTGCATGGCCCTGATGCGTTCGCGCGTTGCGCCGGGCAGCACCTTCTGCAGCGCCTCCACCATGTAGCGGAAGCGTTTGAACGCCATGCGGGTCTGGTGCAGCGTCGCCGGTTGGTCCGCCCTGACGCGGTGTCGCCGGGATTTCACCTGCCGGAAGGCGGCTTCAACCGCGGCGAGAATCCGGTGCGCCTGGCGTCTGCTGCGGGATGAATCCTTGCCGGCATGCTCCAGGGCCTTTTCCAATCTGGTCAGCTCGCGATGCAGCTTCCGTGTGCCGCCTTCCTCCAGTTCCTTCGCCAAACGGCGCGTCTGCCGGGCTTCGCGCTGCTTGAGGAAACGCGCCATCGGCTGGACGTCCTTCCGCCTGGGCGCAAGCGACTTCACCAGCCCGCGCTGGATCTGCACGTCCCGCAGCCGACCGAACCGCTTGATTCGGGATCGCAAGGCGCGGACGATCGGATCCACCTCACGGTGGGGAAGAACGATCCGGGCGAGGCCGAGCACGGCGAGCAGCCGCCGGCTCTGTACCCGCAGGTCGTGCACGGCTTTCTTGGAGAGTTTCCGGCGGCAACGCTGATACGCATCCAGCCAACGCTTCCGCTGACGACGGAGCATCGTCGGCAGGGGCACCGCCGCCAGCGGGGCCGGACGCGGCGCAGATGGTTGTTCCAGGCGGATCATGGTCGTGGATAGGCCGGAAAACGCTCGCACGCTCGCCCGGGAACGCCGACGGCAACGGCCATCTTTCGTCAACCGGTCCTGTCGCGTGGATGCGTCACGCAGCCGGCGGCGAGGAGCAATGGATATTCTATGACGAAGCTGGGTCAGTCAGGCAACGCCGGAAATGGCGCCCCACCGGATTGTTCGTATCTTGACCGAGTGGAACCGCGCGACCTACCGCCGGGGCCGGGTCGGAGGCATTTGCCCCTCCTAGCACCCGAAGTTCGCAAATATCACTGCAATGCAGGGGCTTTGTGAATATGTCGAAATGAAACTCCGCTAGCAGCCTGTCGGACTTGGCTCAAGATGATGGGTGGGGTTGTGGTGGTTGCTGTC
>DNDP01000182.1:503-625 GCA_003484235.1 Verrucomicrobiales bacterium | reverse complement strand
AAGGGAAGGACATCCGGGACGACGGCCACCCCGGTGGTAAGCTTGAGCGGCACGCGGGAGCCTTCCACGGGGTAGGTCAGCTCCACCAGAAACGCCGCCCAGCCCTGAGGCGGCTTCTCCAC
>DNDP01000182.1:0-209 GCA_003484235.1 Verrucomicrobiales bacterium | reverse complement strand
CGCACGGTCAGCCTGCCGTCGGTGTCCAGAGTCTGCTCGGTGCTGGTCCAGGTGCTGCCGATTGTCTCCAGCCGGAAGTCGCGGGTCTTGGGGTTGGCCGCCTGCCAGAGCAGTGTCTTGACCGGCCGGTCCTGCGCGTGGACCACGATTTCGCCCCGGTCCCAGTTCACCCGCCAGTCGAAGCGGGGGAGTACCTGCGCTACGTGCCC
>DNDP01000412.1 GCA_003484235.1 Verrucomicrobiales bacterium | reverse complement strand
CGCGCGCGCCGGTGCTCGAGCTCACCGACGAGGACTGGCACGAGGGGATGGAGGTGTACTTCCTGAGCGCGGTGCGCCCGACGCGGCTGGTCACGCCCATCATGCAGGCGCAGAAGGCCGGCGTGATCGTCAACATCTCCACCTTCGCCGCCTTCGAGCCGGACCCGGTGTTCCCCACCTCGGGCGTGTTCCGCGCCGGCCTCGCCGCCTTCACCAAGCTGTTCGCCGACCGCTACGCCGCCGAGAACATCCGCATGAACAACGTGCTGCCCGGCTTCATCGACAGCCTGCCGGAGAAGTCCGAGTTCCGCGCGCGGGTGCCGATGGAGCGCTACGGCACGAGCGAGGAGATCGCGGCGACCATCGCCTTCCTCGCCTCCGACGGCGCCGGCTACATCACCGGGCAGAACATCCGCGTGGACGGCGGCATCACCCGCTCGGTGTAGCGCCAGCCCGTTCTCTGACACCCGGGCCACGCGCCGCGGGCAGAGGACGTACGCCGAGCGGAACCGGCGTCGGCTCCGTAGGCATGCTGACGCCGCTGCTCGAGGGTCCGAACCGTCACGGCCTTGGCCGCGGTATCAATCCGCCGCGGCGTGAGCTCGCGCACTTCCGAAATCCGGCAGCCGGCGTAAGCCAGGACCAGGGCGAAGGTTGGCACCTACGGCCGCTGATGAGCCTTCGCCGCGCCGATGAAGTCCCGCCCCTCCTGCTCGGTCAAGCACCTGTTCGCCGACGGATGTAAACAGGTCGCCGGACATCTGTTCACCGTTTACGGCGATTCCAGGGCTTGTCGAGTAGGGAGTCCTGTGCTTGCTCGGGAAGTCAGTTGTAGTTACATTTGTAGCGCCATCGAAGGATGCGTCCGTGTATGAATGGGATGAAGACAAGCGCCTGACAAACATCGAGAAACACGCCATCGATTTTGTGCGGGCGAAAGAGATCTGGACCGGGCCCGTGCTGGAGATCCAGTCCCCTCAGAGCGAGCATGGCGAAGAGCGCATCCTTGCCATCGGCATGGTGGATGACCGATGCATCACCGTCGTCTACACATGGCGCGGCGACAACCGGCGCTTAATCAGCGCCAGAAAGGCGAGGAAAGATGAGCAAGCGCACTACGAAAATGAAATCGGGTGAGGGTCTGGACAAGGACCGCACCGACTACGAACGCTTCGACGCGATGAGCGATGACGACATCGACTTCAGCGACATTCCGGAGCTGGGCGAGAAGTTCTTCAAGGAGGCCCGGGTGGTGATGCCGCCCGGGAAAAAGCAGTTGACCCTCCGGGTGGACGCGGACGTGCTGGAGTGGATGAAAGCGCAGGGCAAGGGATACCAGAGCCGGATCAACGCCATCCTCAGGGCCTACTACGAAGCGCACCGGCGGGATGCCTGAAGTGCCGTACGACCAGACACTGTTCAAGGATTGGATTTGGTCCCCACCGGAGTATCCCTAGCGAAATGATTACCGCCCTCGACCTCGACACCATGAGCGAAGAGGAGCGGGCGGCAGCGGCGAGCATGGTCTACGCCATTGCCGAGCACATCCACGCCCGCATGGAGAGCAAGCATTCTGTGTCTCCGGTGAAGAAAGGGGCGGACGGGTGGATTGAGCAGCGCGGCGAGCCGAACTTCGGGCCGTTCACCGAGCGGATGCACGAGCTCGTGCACGAAATCGCTCTCGATACACTCTCCGACGCCTACGCGGGCAGGTGAGAGTGCCAGCGTTCAGCGAAAGGCTGATGTGCTCCCGCAGCCGGCCGGCGCATTGGTAGCACAGCAAGCGAAACGGCGGCTTCAGCGTGATGTAGAGCTTGCAGACCCGGAAGCACTCCCGGCACAGGTAGCAGGGTTTCCGGTCATAGAGCTGCTCGCCGCATAGATTGGCCGCCATCTGCTCGTCGGCTGGGTCCTTGGGGCAGCCCTCGAAGAGGTGGCCCTCCGGCAAGACTCCCCTCCTTCACCGCCCCCGGGCGTTTGCTGTCGCCAATGCTGCCGGCTCTGGCCCTGGCGAGTGGCTCAGAGGTCGCGTGAGGACGCGTCCCTGGCCATCAAACGCCAACACCTGCGGCCTCCACCCGAAGGTCATTCGTCGTGTTGGTCGGCTGCTCGAACGCAACCATCGGAAATATACTGCTCGGGCTTCTCCAGTGCGGGTGGAAGCCCAGGACCGACGACCGCCTCCCCAGCCCGCCCACTCTCCGTCATCACTTTGTCGAGCTGCAAAGAGGTCGCACCGCCGACACCGTCCAGGGCTCCCCGGAGCCGTCGCCCGCACCGGGCGGCGGGCCCGGCCCACCACAGCGAGGCGCCGACCATGCCCGAAGGCCCCCCGAAGATCGCCGTCGACGACCCCTTCGCCGTTCCGCCGGACACCCTCGGCATGGATGCCGAGCAGATGCGACGGCTCGGGCTCCTGGTGGTAGACATGGTCGTAGACCGCGCCCTGCGGCGGAACGAGGAGCCGGCCATCCTCACCGGCGAGCCGCAGCAGCTGCTGGAGCAGCTCGGCGGGCCGCTGCCCGAGGACCCGGTCGACGCGGAGAGCTCGCTGCGGCTGATGGCGGAGGTCGCGCTCAGCCACCAGCAGCACGGCGACCACCCGCGCTACTTCGCGCGGGTGCCCGGCCCCGCCGCCTTCGGACACCACCACCATCTCCA
>DNDP01000037.1:26180-26779 GCA_003484235.1 Verrucomicrobiales bacterium | reverse complement strand
GCCTCCTACACCGTGGATGGAGACAACAGCGCGAACGCGGTGACCGTGCAGCCCGGCGGCCGGGTCGCCTACCTGAACCTGCGCAAGGGCATCAGCGGGATCATTCCTCGGTCGCTGACGATCACCGGCGTGACCGATGTCCGAGGCAACGATCTGGGCACGGTCACCACGCCGATCCGGTCGGTCGTGCCGGGCCTGCCCAACGTTCCCTTCACCGGCGGTGTGGCGATTCGGGGCCGGGCGCTGAAGGGGGATGCTTCACCCGCGGCGGGCATCCCGGTGACCTTGACGATGTATGACAAGACGCAGTCCGCCCGGTCGGCCGATTGCGAACCCTGGGTGCGCCGGGTCAGCCAGGTGCTGACGGATGCCGGGGGCAATTTCACCTTCGACTTCGTGATGTCGGGCATCCCCTACTCCATCTCCGCGACGGACACCTCCGGACTCTCGGAGGAGGCGCTGACGTTGATCGCGGAGAACACCGCCGACGGTCAGGTCGAGCGGGAGCGCATCCTGCAGCTTGCCACCAGCGCGACGACGCGGAACACCTTGCTGGGTCTGTTTGCGTCCGGTTCGGTTCCCGAAGCGATCGCCAAGGT
>DNDP01000037.1:25125-25948 GCA_003484235.1 Verrucomicrobiales bacterium | reverse complement strand
GGCCAGACCGTGCCGATCGCGCTGCGTTTCCGGGGCCGGGCCACCGTGGTCGGCCAGGTCGTCGGACAGGACGGGGTGACACCGATCCCGGGAGCGGCCGTGAATTTGTATCCCGATGCCGATTCCCGCGAACTGGGGCGCGGCATCTTCGCCGATGGCGGTGGGCGGTTCGCCTTTTATGGTGTGCCGCTCGGCATTTACTCGGTGGAAGTGAGAACGTCCGATCGCCGCTCCCGCACGGTGGCGGGCCTGCTCGATTCCCCGGGACAGGTGGCCAACATCACGATCGCCCTGCCGTCCAACGTCACTCCCCGTGGCGGACTGCGGGGCACGGTGTTTGAGGAGGACAACCTCACACCGCACGGCGGCGGGCGGGTCATCATTGGCAAGATCGGTTCCGGCGTGGTGAACAATGTGGTTCGCATCGTTGATGCCGACGCCGAGGGGAACTGGCGCGCCGACGATCTGCCGGCCGAAGTCTTCGACGTCATTGCGATCTCCTTCGATGGCCGACGCAAGGGGGTGCGGAAAAACATCCCCATCGCCGCCGACAGCACCTCCGTGGTCAACGTCACACTGGAGTCCACCACGCTGCTGTTCGGCCGCGTGCAGTTCGAGGATGGCCGGCCCGCCCCGAACGCGCTGGTGGCCGGCGGGATCTCGCTCGTGCGCACAGACGCGAACGGCAATTTCATGCTCGAGGGCGTGCCGGTGGGACGCCGCACGATCAGCGCCGGTTTGGAGAAAGATCCGGCAGCCGGCATCGACTTCACCCGGCTCGGTTCGGCGCAGGCGGATGTTGTGTCTGGCGCGAACAACTACG
>DNDP01000037.1:24457-24900 GCA_003484235.1 Verrucomicrobiales bacterium | reverse complement strand
GGCGCGAACAACTACGTCGTCGTCAAGCTGCGCGCCGCCGGCCGGCTCTTCGGCAAGGTGCTCAACTTGAATGGCGACCCCATTCCCGGCATCCGCGTCGCCATCCCGGTGCAAGGCGGCTTCTTCTGGACCGACGCCGACGCGCAGGGAACCTACGTCTTCGACAACCTGCCGCTGGGCGGCTACACGCTGAGTGCGCCCGCCAACGCCACGGCCCCGCAGCTCAACCTGCCCGAACTGAATGAGAAGATCCGCTCGGGCAACGAGGACGAAATCCTCGCCGCATTTGAGGAGGCGATCCGGGTGTTTGTCGGCGCCGACGATCCACTGATCACCGGCGAACAGCGCAACTTCCGGCCGGTGACCTGGGGCTTCACCCGGACCGACCTGCGATTCGACGGGCAATCGGTCGAGGCCAACATCCGCATGCTGCGCGAAGGCAC
>DNDP01000037.1:24078-24326 GCA_003484235.1 Verrucomicrobiales bacterium | reverse complement strand
AGATGTCGCTACGGAGCTTGCGATAGCCGACGAGCGACTGCGGCGCCTCGAACGCCTCGAAGGCACGGTGGCCGGCCGCGTGTTGAATCATCAGGGGGTGCCCATCGGCGCCCGGGTGCGACTGACCGGGTTGGGACCCGACTACACGGGTGCGCCAACGACGACCATTCGCGGCGAACGCGACTCCGATCCGGCGACGGGTGTGTTCATTTTCCCAGGTCAGTTGCTGACGGGCCAGTGGGGTGTGC
>DNDP01000037.1:16915-23823 GCA_003484235.1 Verrucomicrobiales bacterium | reverse complement strand
CAGTTGCTGACCGGTCAGTGGGGTGTGCAGGCCGCCTCGCCGTTCTATCCCACTGTGATCAGTACGAGCGGTTTCACCACCGAGTTCGATCCGAACGTGACGAACGTGGTGCTGCGATTCCCGCCGATTCAGGACTTCAACGGCCGGCTGGTCGGTCGCGTGTTGAATCCCGACGGGTCGCTGGTGGGCGAGGGGGTGCGGGTAAAGATCAACTTTTCCGGGGACTACGAAATCCAGACCGGCACCAACGGAATGTTTGACACGCAGATCACGCTGCCGGCGCGTGGCTATCGCGTCGAGGCGATCGATGACGTCAGCGGGTTGCGCGGGTTGACCTTCATCCGGCTCGCGGCCGGGATCACCAACCAGGTCGATGTGCACCTCCTCACGAAGAATTCCGCCGTCGAGGTGACCGTCCTGCGCGGCAACGGCCAGCCGGCGGTGGGCGCACAGGTTGACTTGGAGCACGGCACGTATCCCTTCGACGGCCGTGTCAGCCTGTTCGCCGACGTCGATGGCCGGGTGCGCTTCGACAACCTGTGGGAAGGCCGCTACGCCGTGTGCGCGCAGTTCACCGAGGCCTCGACGCGCGTGTTCTCGCGCGGCGGCGTCACCGTGGGCGCCAACGCCACCGGCACGGTGACGCTGCGGCTTGGCTCGACCGGCACGATCACCGGCCGCTTTGTGAAGCTGGATCAGACGACGCCGGTCGAGGGTGCGCAGGTGACGGTGGGCAACCTGGGTTTTGCGACGACGGATTTCGACGGTCGCTTCCGATTTGACGGCGTGCCGCTGGGCACTTACTCGCTGGTGACGTCGGATCCGGTTACCGGCGCCTATGCGCGCGGATCGGCCACGGTGGCTTTTGCGGAACAGATTGTTGATGTGCTGCTCGTCGAGGGCGCGCGCGGCGAGATCAACGGTTACGTCATCGACAGCTACGGACAAATTTATGTGCCGGGCGCCACGGTGCGGGTGAGCTATTCCGACGGCCTGACTCCGTCGCGCACCGTCACCACCGGACCGGACGGACGGTTCAGCGTGCCGGGGTCGCCGGTCGGCAATTTCACCATCACCGCCCAGGACCGCCCGGTATCGCAGGGAGGCCGCAATACGTCGGGCTCGGCCGGCGGCAACCTGAGTGGGGCAACCTTATTGACGTCGGTGAACGTGCAATTGCAGCCGTTGGGCAGCCTGCCGGTAAAGGTGGTGCGCGACGACGGCGTGACGCCCGCGGAGAACACGACGGTGTTCCTGGGCAGCGCCCAGCAGGACACCGACGAGCAGGGCATGGTGCGCTTCGACAACCTGGCCCTGCGCAGCTACACGCTCACCGCGATCTCGAGGAACGGCGGCGAACTTCGCAACGGCGTCCGTGGCACCGGCGTCGTCGGACAACCGGGAACGAACGCACCGGTCACCCTGCGGCTGCCGGGCGTCGGCTCGGTCGCCGGCACCGTGGTGGGCAGCGATGGCACGACACCAGTGGACGGCGCCGAGGTCGTGATCACCTTCCAGGCGCCGGTATTCAGCGGACAACAGGTGATTGCCGTCACCGGCGCCGACGGCCGCTTCAGCTTCACCGATGTTCCGGTCGGCAACTACCTCCTCGGCGCCTCCAGCATATCGCTGGCAACCTCCGTCAGCGGGAGCCTTGGAACGGCGGGAGAGGCCGACGACGTCACGCTGCGTCTCGGCGACAGCGGCGCGATCACCGGCCGGTTGGTGCGCGCCGACGGTGTCACGCCAGTTTCGGCCATCGACGTGTTGATCCTGTTCGATTCGCAGAGCGCGAACCCGGGCCGGGCCTTCTTCCGCACCGACGCCAATGGCCGGTTCACCTTCACCGCCGTGCCGCTGGGCGAGTTCGATCTCGAAGCCGTCGCAACCGACTTTGGTGGCTTGATCAAACGCACCGCGACATTGACCTCAAACGGCGAATTGCTGGATCTGGGTGATCTGGTCTTTGACGAGGCCTTCCCCGCCGTCCTCGCGGTGACGCCGGCCGATACCGCGGTTGAAGTGCCGATCACCACCGCCGTCCTCCTCGAATTCAGCGAAGCGCTGGCCGCCGGTTCCATCAACACCAACGGCATCTACCTGCGGTCGATCACCTCCGGGCTGCGCGTGGATGCGACGCTGCAGCTCCTTGAGACCAACAGCGTGCCGCGCCTTCTCACGCTCACGCCGAAGTCCCCGCTGGTGAGCGAGCAGATTTACGAACTGGTGGTCATCGCCGGCGACCTGCTGACGGCCACCGGCGGGGTGATCGGGTCGGGTCCGCGCGACCTCGTGGGGCGACCGTTGACAGCGCCCTTCGTGGCGCGGTTCAAAACCGCCGACAACGATCCACCCGTGCTGCTCTCGTTGTTCCCGACCAACAGCGCGGTGCAGATCGACGTCCGCGCCGTGCCGCGGCTGAGCTTCAACGAATCGCTCCGGCCGTCCGGCCACAGCTTCAGATTGAGGGGACCGCAGGGCGACGTCGCGGGCACGTCGTCGGTCGGCGTGGATGGTCGCGTGCTGAGCTTCATCCCTGAGGACCTGCTGAAGCCGAACTCGCTCTACACGCTCACCGTCAGCAACGTGCTCGATCTCGCGGGCAACGTTTCAACCAACGAACCCTACACGGCGACCTTCGCGACCCTCGACACCATCGGGCCGAACATCGCCACCCTGCGGATAGGCGATGGCCGCGCGCCGGTCGCGGGCACCACCGTGCCGGTGGAAGCGTTGCTCGCCGTCGCGGAACCCGGCGTGAGCGTGCGCTTCACCCAGGACTTTGTGGCCATCGGCAGCACGACGCTGCTGCCATACCGTCGCAACGTGACGCTGCCGGCGACGGGCGCGACTACCATCCGGGCCATCGCGACCGATCAGTACGGCAACGACGGTCCGTTCGCCGAACTGGTGATCGCGGTGCAGAACAATCAGCCACCGACCGTGCAGTTCGCGCAGGTCACTCCGGCCACCGGCCCGGTGCCGAGCGGTTCGTTCGTGGTGGTGGACGTCACGGCCACCGACGATTCGGGCATCAGCGAGGTGAAGGCGATCGTCGCCGGCATCGGCTCGGGCGGACTGGTCTCCACCAATGGCACCCGGTTGCGTGTCCAGGGCCAGGTCAGCGCCGCCGCCGGACCCGGCTCGGAGGTGCGCATCTTCGCCGAGGCGAAGGACGACGTCGGACTGTCGAGCGGCGAGCGGGTGTTCACGCTGCCAATCAGCGACGGCACCAGGCCCACGCTCGCGATCACCGGGCCTGTCGCTCAAACCGTGGTGAACCCGGGGCAGACCGTGCCGGTGACCGTGCAATTGAACGACAATTTTGGCGTCACGTCGGTGCAGTTGACGGCCAGTGGCGTCTTCACCGCGAACGTGGAAAGCACGCTGACTCCGGCGATCACCAACGGCGCGACCGTGGTGAATCTCGTCGTGCCGAACGACGCACCCGTGAACGGCGGATCGGTGGTGCTGTCGCTCACGGCCCGCGACGCTGCCGGGAACGATTCGGCAACCGCCACGCTCCCGTTGCGCCTGCCGGACACCACAGCGCCGACCATCGTTTCCGTTGTCCCTGCCGCGGGCAGCACGTCGGTGGACATCGCACAGACGTTGCGTGTCGTGTTCTCAGAAGCGCTCGACACCAACACCGTCAACGCAACGACGTTCGCCCTGTCACGGGTGGCCGACGGCGGATCAATCGCGGCGGCCGTCGCGACCGAGGCGCCGTTCACCACGGTCACGATCGATCCGGTCGCGTCCCTCATTCCCGAAACCGCCTACCGCCTGGTGATCGCGGCGACCGTTGCGGACCTTGCGGGCAATGTGCTGGGCGCCCCGGTCACCAACGAGTTCCAGACCGCGTCGTTCCGTTTTGTCCGTCCCGCGCCGAACCAGCCCGTGGTCGAGGGTCAGTTGCTGGTGCTGGAGGTCGAAAGCACAACGCTGACCTTCGCGAAGGCCCGGTTCCTTGTCGATGACATCGAGCGCGCGATCGTCACGGCCGCCCCCTTCACCAACCACTTCCCCGTTCCCGCACTGGCCGGCCTGTTGACGAACGAGATCAACTTCCGAGCCGAGGCGCTGGACGACGCGGACACGAAGCTCGCCGAGGCTTCAACCCGGGTGAAGGTGTTCGCCGGCGACGTCGACTCGGACGGCGACGGCCTCACCAATGCGGAGGAACTGGCCCGCGGCTGGGATCCGTTCACACCGAACCTGCCGCCGGTGATCACCGTGACGAACTACGTTGAACTGGTGGAAGGGCTGCTGAGCGACGTCGTGATACCATTCGACGTCACCGACGCGGAGACGCCGACGCGGGTCTGGGCGCGCGAGTCATTGACCGACGACGTGCTGGCGCAGTTCGACCGGCTTCTCATTGGAGCCAGCTCGCAGGCGGACTGGGCTCCAGTCGGGAGCGCGGGGATCTGGAGCAGCAGTCTGCACCTGCGCTCGCCGACGGCGGGGCAGACGCAGATTTACCTGCGCGCCCGGGATCCCTTCGGACTGGCGGCGACGAACGTGATCACGGTGATCACTCTGCCCGATCTGGACCTCGATGGCGTGCCCGATCGCAACGACCTTGACATCGACGGCGACGGACTGGCCAACGCCGACGAAACGACGCGCGGCACCGATCCCCGAAAACCGGACACGGATGGCGACGGGCGTTCCGATGCCGCCGAGGTAAACGGCACGGGTGGACCCGCGACGAACCCGCTGGTCGCCGACACCGACGGCGACGGTGTGCCGGACGGCTTCGAACTGGCGCTGGGGCTCGATCCCACGAACGGCGGCGACGCTGCGCCGGTGGTGGTGATCGACAACCGCACGGTGAGTTTCAGCGGTTTTGCGCAGTTCCACACGCTGATCCTGACCAACGGCGCTGTGCTCACGCACGACCAGGCCGGCACCGGCATCGGCGTGAATGAGCCGCGCGGGCTGGAACTCGTGCTGACGAATCTGATCGTGGACCCCACGAGCCGGATCGACGTGAGCGCGAAAGGTTATCTGGGTGGATCGACTGCCCTGAATGGAATCTGGCAGGGACGGACGCTGGGCAACCGGTCTGCTGAAGGCAGCCAGCGCCGCAACGGGGGCAGCTACGGCGGCACCGGTGGTTTCGGTTCGGCGGAGGCCTACACGAATCCGTCGTACGGAGATTTCCGCGATCCCAACGAACTGGGCAGCGGCGGCGGCTCGGACTTGGGGGCTGCCGGGAATGGCGGCGGTCTGGTGCGAATCACTGCGGGAGCCATCGAACTTAATGGCCAGGTGCTGGCCAACGGCGGCAACGGCGGTTCGTGGGGGGGGGGTGGCAGCGGCGGCGGCATCAAGCTCGTCGCGCAATCGCTCGCCGGCAACGGCCAGCTCCGCGCCAATGGTGGCAATGCCGGCGGTACCCAGCCGGGCGGTGGCGGTGGTGGCCGGATCGCCCTGCACTATCAATCCGCATCCACCGAACTGCTCGCCAATCTCCAGGTCTTTGGTGGTGACGCATGGCGCGACGGTTCCGCCGGCACCATCTATCTGCGGCCGACCGGCCAGCCGGATCAATTGATCATCGCCGGCGGCCGCGCGGACAATCTGGGGACCGCGACGCAGGTTCGCCCGCTGATCGAAGGCACTGTCACCGCGGTGAGCGATTACTCGTTCGTCGATCGCACCACGCGGCATGATCGCGGCGCGTTGATCGGGCAGCGGGTGGCGTTTGGCGGCAATTCGGGCCAGCGCTTCCGCGTGACCGGCAACCTGGGGGCCGTCATCTTCACCGACCCGGCTGACGGCCGTCTGACCGATGTCGCGACGATTGGAACGACCTACCGCGCGGAAACAACCATTGGCAGGCTGACGCTCCGAGGCGGCGCGACCGCCGACCTCGCAAACGCCGCCTTGAATCGCGCGGACCGCCGGGCGTTGCTCTCGGCGGGTGACATCGAAATGCTCGACAACGCCTGGCTGACGCATCCGCCTGCGAACCTCACCTCGCAGTTCGGCCTCGAACTGAACGTCACGAATCAACTTGCCGTTTCAACCAACAGTCGGATTGATGTCAGCGGGCGTGGTTATCTGGGCGGCCGGAGCGGCGGAAACGACGGGTGGACCGGCCGCACACTGGGCAACACCACGGAAGGCGGAAGTTACCGGCGCAGCGGCGGCAGCTATGGTGGACTGGGTGCTTCCGGCACGGCCGAGCCAATTGTTAATACGACCTACGGCCTCGCCCGGGATCCGAACGAAGTGGGCAGCGGGGGTGGTGCGGATTCGGACTTCGGCGGCAGCGGTGGCGGGCTGGTGCGCCTGACGGTCGGTGCCCTCAGCCTCGAAGGCCAGATCCTCGCCAACGGCGGCAGCGGCACTTCGTGGGGCGGCGGCGGCAGTGGTGGTGGCATCAAACTGACGGCCGGGACGATGTCAGGTTCGGGTGCCATCCGCGCCAACGGTGGTAATGCCGGCGGCACCCAGCCCGGTGGCGGCGGTGGCGGTCGCATCGCCATTGTCTATGGTGCTTTGAATGGCTTTGAGTTTGGCAATGTGACGGTCAACGGTGGCACGGCCTGGGCGAACGGCGCGGCGGGCACGATCTTCACCCAGCAGAGCGGTCAGGCGCCGACGATCGTCGTGCGGGGCACCGGCCGCGAGACACCGTTGCCGCCGATGTTCGGCGACGAGCATTTGATCCTTGATGGCGCGTTTGCCTCGGCGACGAACATCAACGTCGCCACGCTGGTGATCACCAACGGCGCGGTGCTGACGCATCCGGGAGCGGGATTGACCAATGAGTACCGGCTCGAGATTGCGGCGAACACGCTGACCATTTCGACCAACAGCCGGATCGATGTGAGCGGGCGGGGTTACCTGGGGAGCTATGTTGGTGGAAACAACGGGTGGACCGGCCGCACACT
>DNDP01000037.1:16368-16748 GCA_003484235.1 Verrucomicrobiales bacterium | reverse complement strand
GCCGCACACTGGGCAACACCACCGAAGGCGGAAGTTTCCGGCGCAGCGGCGGCAGCCATGGTGGACTGGGTGCCTCGGGTACGGCGGAGCAGATCGTAAATGCAGTGTATGGCGGCTATCGCAACCCGAACGAGTTGGGCAGTGGTGGCGGCAGCGACTCGGGCCCTGCCGGCAGTGGTGGCGGATTGGTGCGCGTTGCGGTCAACACGCTCAATCTCGAGGGCCAGATTCTGGCCAACGGCGCAAACGGCGGCCCCTGGGGTGGTGGTGGCAGCGGCGGTGGCGTCAAGATCACCACGGAATCTCTCAATGGCGGCGGCTCAGTTGACGCCAATGGTGGCAATGCAGGCGGCACCCAGCCGGGCGGCGGCGGGGGCGGG
>DNDP01000037.1:15895-16071 GCA_003484235.1 Verrucomicrobiales bacterium | reverse complement strand
ACAATTTACACCGAACAAAGTGGTCAGTCGGGTCTGCTCGTCTTCCGCGGCACCGGACGCGAGACCCCGTTGCCTCCGACGACCGGCAACGAGCACGTCCTGCTCGATCGCGCGATCATCTCGTCCACGAATGTCAACGTGTTGACGCTCAGTCTCACCAACGGCGCGGTGCTGAC
>DNDP01000037.1:15379-15676 GCA_003484235.1 Verrucomicrobiales bacterium | reverse complement strand
TCACCAACGGCGCGGTGCTGACCCATCCGGGAGCCGGGTTGACGAATGAGCACCGGCTGGAGATCGCGGCCGACATGCTGACGATCTCGACCAACAGCCGGATTGATGTGACCGGGCGCGGTTACCTTGGCGGGCGCTCCGGTGTGAACGTTGCCTGGGAGGGGCGGACCCTGGGCAATACGACGCTGGGTGGCAGCGTCCGGCGCAACGGCGGCAGCCATGGTGGACTTGGAGGTGTTGGATCGGCGGAGCAGTCGCCCAATCTCGTTTACGGCTCGTTCCGTGATCCGAACGAAC
>DNDP01000037.1:12576-15146 GCA_003484235.1 Verrucomicrobiales bacterium | reverse complement strand
ACGGCTCGTTCCGTGATCCAAACGAACTGGGCAGCGGTGGTGGTGCGGACTCGGACTTTGGCGGCAATGGCGGCGGCCTCGTGCGGATGACGGTCAACACCCTGAACCTAGAAGGCCAGATTCTCGCGCACGGCGGCAACGGCACTCCTTGGGGCGGTGGCGGCAGCGGTGGCGGCATCAAGATCACCTCCGGAACCATCTCGGGCGGCGGGTTGATTCGCGCCAACGGGGGCACGGCGGGAACCACGCAACCCGGCGGCGGCGGCGGCGGACGCATCGCGATCTACTACACCGACGGTGCCGCCTTCGACTTTGCCAACGTCCAGGCTGTCGGGGGGCAAATCGCGCGACAGGCCGGCACTGCGGGCACGATCTATTTCGAAAGCACGGCAACGCCGCTGGGTGAACTGATCGTGCATGCGTTCGGCACCAATGTGCCGACGGCGTTCACACCGCTTCTGTCACTGGCCGGTGGTTCAAGCACCGCGCTCGAGGCGAACCGGTTGACGGACACCAATGCCTCCTTCATCCCGGGTGGTTTGATCGGGCTGCGCCTGCAGCCGGACACGGGTACTGCCGCGACCTTCCGCATCGTGGGCAACACCACCAACACCATCGTCACCGATCCGGCGGACGGCCCGCTGACCTCAGTGGCCACGGTGGGGGGAACGTATTTCGCCGAACTTGGAGTCGGGCACCTCGCGTTGCGCGGAGGGGCCAAAGTGGACCTCGTCGATGGCGACCGGCTGCGGCCGGACCGCCGGGGCCGGCTCCACGCGAGGACTGTGGAGATCCTGGGTGGAAGCTGGCTGAGTCATCCCGAATCGTCGGACGTCTTCCAGACGGGACTGGAACTGGTGGTGGATGATGCGTTGACGATTGATGCGACCAGTCGGGTGGACGTTACCGGGCGCGGCTATCTGGGCGCGCGGCGCCCTGGAAACAATGTTTGGGAGGGTCGTACGCTGGGCAACACCTCGGTGGGCGGCAGCACACGGCGCAACGGTGGCAGCTACGGCGGGAGCGGCGGCATCGGTACTGCCGGCGGCACCGCCAACGCGCTTTACGGCCAGCCTGAGGACCCGAATGAACCCGGCAGCGGCGGCGGGGCCGACTCGGACTTTGGCGGTCACGGTGGCGGCTTGATCCGCATCGTCGCCCGCAACGTCACGCTCAACGGCCAGTTGGTCGCCAACGGAGGTGCGGGCACCCCTTGGGGCGGCGGCGGCAGCGGAGGCGGGATCAAGTTGACCGCGGAAACCCTGGGTGGAGCGGGCAGCTTGTCCGCCCATGGCGGCGATGCTGGCAGCACTCAACCGGGCGGTGGCGGCGGTGGTCGCGTGGCAGTTCTCTATCAAACACTCGACGGTTTCCCGCTTGCCAACGTGCTCGCCAACGGCGGCACCGCGTGGGGAGCCGGTGCGAACGGCAGCCTGTTCCTGCAGCAGCTCAACTACGTGTCGCCGCCGGCGTTGACTAATCCGTCAAGAAACGGATTTGTCGGATTCACCAGCATCCAGCTGTTCGGATCTCCCAACCTGATCTCAGCCAACGGGCATTCCCTGGCCGAAGAATCCGTGACCTTGGAGATCCGCTGGCAGGCGCCGGATCCCGAGCGTTATGTCATCGAAATGAGCCATGACCTCGTGCATTGGACACCGGTGACCTTGTCCTATTCTCTGGCGGATGAAGGAGGGCGGTTGACACGCCTCGCACATGACGCAGGCCGCAATTGTTTCCTTCGCCTGCGATTGAAATCCACGGCGTGGCTGGGAAGGTAGGGACAACCGCCCGGCGTTCCGGTTTTCGGATGCCGCCTTGTTTTGAATCGCACCACGTCGAGATTGTTGCCGTCCGAAGAAGGAGGTGAATTGACACCCGCTTTGGGTTGCCCCCAGATTCACGGCAATGCGTCGCGGCGAAGAAGCTCAATCTGCAATGTCCACTCCCGCCAATCCATTCACCCGCAAGCTTGTGGCTGCCGGCATTCTGCTCGCCGTCGTGATCCCCGCCTTTCTTCTGTTCCGGCCGGCGCTGGATGAACCTCCCGCCGCCACCGCTGCGGACTATCTGAGCGGGTTGAAGCCGGTGGTGAGCCGGGCAGAGGCGCTGGGCAAACGGCTCACCGATGCGGAACCCGGGTCTGAGCTGTTCAATGAAGTGGCCAGCCTCGAAGCCGCCTGGGCGGAGACCCGCACCGCGCCGGGGTACGACCGACAGCGACACGACGATTTCATCATCGTGTTCGGTTCGTTCATCACCCGGATGAAGTCCGCCGGGCTGATCTGGCGGCGGCTGAACGAGGAACCGGCCGGAACGTCGGAGGAAGAGTCCGCCCGCCGCCTGGAACTGCTGTTCATGCTGCAGTCACTGCACGGAGCCGAAACCGCTCCGCAGCTGCTGGCCAAGCGGGGCATGGAACTCGACCAGCTGCTGAGCCGCACCAATCTCTCCCAGGAGGTGTCCGATGGCCTGGCCGGCGCGCCTGCCGTGCTGAACGATGCGGTTCGCCTGTTCCGTGAACTGGAGGCGGGTCCGCCCGGGCCGTGAGCCCTCAGAAGATTTTTTCC
>DNDP01000037.1:7398-12411 GCA_003484235.1 Verrucomicrobiales bacterium | reverse complement strand
ATGAGCCCTCAGAAGATCTTCTCCATTTCCAGGAACTTCACCACGGCCTCGGTCCGGCCGTGAACTTCAAACTTCTGGAAAATGCGTCTGACGTGGCTGTGAACCGTCCACGTGCTGATGTCGAGCTTGTTGGCGATCTCCTTGTCCTGAAGCCCCTGCGCCATGTAGACCATCACTTCGTGTTCGCGAATCGTCAGCGATGGTTCGACTGATGGTTCAGCCGGTTCTTCGCCCGCTTCCAGCAGATGCTGAAAGTAGCGGCGGACCAGGCGCAGCGCGCGGTCCGGGGTGAAGGATTTGAGGGCGGCGCCAAAAATCGGATCAAGCAGGCGGTCCGGCGGACGGCGCCTCAGCATGTAGCCTCCGCTGATGCCGCTCATGGAAGCGAAGATGCCGTCGCTGTCCTCGAAAATCCCAAAGGTGTAGGCCGGGGTGTTTGGCGCGAGTTCCTTCAGGCGGGCGACCAGTTCCACGCCCGATTCGCCGCTTTGGGAGAGGTTGGCAAGGATGAGGGCGGGCTGTTCCTTCTTCAGGTAGGCCTCGAGCGAGCCGGCCTCGACCGGCACCACACGGAGTGGCATTCCGGGCTGGCAGCACAGCCAACGCCGCAGGGCGCGGCGCACCCCCTCGTCGGGCTCGATCACGGCGCACTGCACCTGGCCGCCGTCGGGAAGTTCGCTCGCGAGGCTCGCGGGAATGGTCAGCAGCGTCGTGTAGGTGCAGACCATCGGGTTCTCGTTCCAGAAAAGTGCGATGGTGAACTCCTGTTCATACTGCAGGTTCGCCTGCCGCCAGCCCTGCAGGGCCACCGTTTGAAACCGTTCGGCCGCACGCATTGCCGCCTCGTCGGGATTCATCGTGCCCAGCGGAAAGAGCCTGCGCGCGGCATCGTGATCGATCACCACCGACCATTCCGTCGCCTGCCCCTGCCGGAGCAGTTCGAGATATTTGCGGCGCAACAGCCGGCGGCGCCAGTGTGCGGCGGACATGCGGGTCGCGTCATCGGGTTCGCCCTCGGATGCGGGCTGTGTGCCGGCTGAACTCACGCCGGTGACGGCCTGGCGGTAGGCGTTGCGTGCTTCCACCGCGGCGGCATCGAGATCAAGGGAGCTGAGGGTGACGGTGCGCCGTTTGCCGTTCACCTGGAACTTGACATGCCAGTGGGACGTTTCACGTGTTTCGCCGCGATAGGTGTAGGTGCTCTTGCGGATCCTTGTGCGCCAGTAGGCGGGGTTCCAACGATCGATCAGCGTTGCAGAATAGATCTTTTCGCCGCTTCTTGGACGTTTCTTGGACACGCAGATTCCGTAGAGGACACGGCGAGTGAACGCAAGAATGAACTGCATTTCGGCGCGCCGACGAGGTTGTGGGGGGGTGAAGGTGCAGCCGACTGTTCGGTGCGGGAGGATCGATTTGGCGCGGGTCCAGCGGGCATTCACTTCCACCAGCAGGGTAAACCTTCATCGATCTGCCCATCCTCCGTGACCGCCCACTCGTCAGCGGGCGGCGGCCCGAGTGTCGGCTGGTGTGCGGCGGGACGTCGCAGAGGTGACGGACAAGTGACGATTGGCCGACGCGCACCCCCAATTCAGGCGATTGTTGGCATCGCTGATTTGTTTACACTCGGACCATTCACAAAAGCCAATCGCCCATGAAGCCCACCCATTCTACATTCCGGTCGAGCCGAACCTCGCAGGGGTTCACCCTGATCGAGCTGCTCGTCGTCATCGCCATCATAGCCGTGCTCGCCGGCCTGCTGCTGCCGGCACTGAGCCGTGCCAAGGATCAGGGCAAGAAGGCGTCGTGCATCAACAATCTCCGCCAGATCGGCGTGGCCACGCAGATCTACGCCGACGATCACAACGGAGTTTACCACAACCGCAACGGCTCCATCCCCAACCACGGAATGTGGACCGCCAACCCGAGGTCGCAGGTGTTTCTGCCGGCGGAGCACGGGCTCGCCTACTGGGGACGGGGCTACGTGGACTACCTCGGTGGTGTTCACAGCAAGAAGATTTTCCGGTGTCCCAGCGCCAAGATTGTGGACGAGTGGCGTGAAGACGGTTTGCGCTTTCCCAGCGACTGGTGGCGGGACTCCAGCTACGGAATCAACCAGTTTGTCGTGACCCAGCCGGATCCGGCAAAGCGGTCGCCCCGAAAGGTCGCCGACATCGCCAGTCCGTCGAGCACGGTGTTCGCGCAGGATGCCGCCGAGCAGAAGATGGAGGGGCCGACGGATTCCCTGGGGCTTTTCCCGGGACAGAGTGAGAACCTCACGCAATGGGTGTACGGGCTGGCCGGACTCTACCCCGAAGTGATCGACATGCGGACCCTCTGGTTCCGGCACAACAACCAGTGCGACACCCTGTGGGTGTCCGGCAGTGTCTCCTCGATTCCCTACACGAAGGGGGTGGACTACCGCTGGTACACCGGCGAACGCCCCAACGAAGTGCCCCGTTTCTAAACCGACTGCTGACCGCCCTGCCCATGTTGTTTTCCAATCGTGTCGTACTCGGCTTCGCTTTGGGTGCCGGCCTGCTCATGCTTTGCGGCTGCGGCGAGGACACCGCTTCGCGCGCACCCGAACCCTTGGCCGTCGAACAGGCGCCCACCACCCTCGAACAGGCATTCGCCTCGGCCGGTGGTGATCTCAAGCTGATGGCCGACGAGGCAATCCAGTTTCTCCGCAACGGGGACTATCCGCGCGCGCTCGTGGCGTTGCAGAAGCTGACCTCGCGCACGGACCTGGACGGACACCAGCGTGGCCTGGCCTCGCAGGCCCTGCTGACGGCGAACCAGAAAGTCGCCGAGGCTGCCGAGAAGGGGAACGCCGAAGCCGAAAAACTGCTGCGGTACCGCTCGGCCAACAAATAGCAAACAATCCGGCGGTGCCGGAACGATTTCCACAACCCACAACCAGAAACCACATCCCGTTCGTATGACCACAAAAAGCAATTGGCTTCGAGCTGCGCTCGTGACGGCCTGGACCGTCGCGGCGGGTTCGTTGTTCGCCCAGCCCTTCGGGCAATGGGACTTCAACGGCAATCTGAGTGCCACCGCTGGCGCAGTCAGCGCCGCTCCCATCACCTACAATGACGGGCCTGGCGGCGCGACGGCCACCGGTACCACCTTCAACACCACCGCAAATTTTGGCATCCCTGACATCGGTGGGGCGCCTGCGACGGTGATGTCCTTTCCCAAAGTGACCGCAAGCTCCGAGGGGTATCGCATGCCGGTACCGTCGACTCCCAATGGATTCACCGGGGCCATCGACGTCAACACCTGGACGCTTGCGATGGACGTGCTGTTCCCGGCGGGCTCCGTGGACAAGGCGAGAGCGATTCTCGACATCAAGGAGGCCATTGAAGCCGCGAATGCCGACGGGGCCGAGATCTACATCGGCACCGACAATGCCCTGACGGTTCGGGGTTCGGGTGCCGGGTCGCTCGCCGCCAACACCTGGTACCGCATCGTCATCGTCTGCGAGTACAAGGATCTGACGGGCGACGCCGACCAGGTCGTGCTGACCAAGTACATCAATGGCACGCGGGCGGGAGATCCGCTGACCGTCAATTTGAGTTTTCCGAACGACGGATACTGGGCGCTCAATACCCTCAATCAGTATGCGCGGCTGTTTACCGAAGTCTGGAACACGCCGGCCGCTCCGCGGAGCGAGGCGGGCTACATCTCCAGCCTCCAGCTGCGCACCACCGCGTTGAGTCCGGGTCAGGTTGCCGCGCTGGGCGGGCCAGCCGCCACCAAGATCCCCCTGACTATCCCTCCGGTTCCGTCGTTTGTTGAATCGTTCGCTCCGGCCGGTGGATTTGCCAAACCCGGCTCGGAGATCAAGTTCGTGCTGCAGTCCGGTGACAGCACGCTGTCGAATTTTCAAGTGCTGCTCAATGGTGCCGCCCAGACCGTGAACGTTTCGCCCCAGAATCCCGGACAGGGTGCCGCAGTCACCGTGACCGTGGCGAGCCCGGCGACGAGCGCCCTCACCGACTACACCGCAGAGTTGAAATACACCGACAGCGCTTCCGGACAGAAGAGCTTCTCGATCGATTTCCGCGTTCCGTTGATGTTCGAAGATTTCGAGGGGCTGGTTCTCGGGCCGAATGTGGATGAGGGACTGGCCGGCACGGCGGTTTATACCCCCAACCCGCCCCCCAACTGGACCGTGGACCAGACCAACAAGGACGGCACGGTCCCGATGTATGGCGTCAACCCGGTCGATGCGGTGAATGGTGTCACCGAATTCCGGGGCTGGACCTTTCTCAACCGCGAATGGTGGGCCACCACGGCCGGCGATCAGGACCGCACACAGTTTGTCCGCGGCAAGGGCACCGTGGCGGTGGCCGATCCCGACGAATGGGATGACAAGGGCGATCCCGAATCCCTTGGCAGTTTCAACAGCAAGCTGGTGACGCCGGCGATTGACATCTCCGCAGCCGGCACGGGCACCGCCTTCCTGGCCTTCGATTCGAGCACCCGCACGGAAGAGCCCCAGGAAATCTACATCACCGTGTCATTCAATGGCGGCGCTCAAACGGAGATCCTCCGGTGGACCGCCAATCCGGGGCCGACCCTGAAAGCCGATGCCCCGAATGAACGGATTACCCTGCCGCTCAACAACCCTGCCGGCGCCACCTCGGTGCAGGTGCGGTTTGGCATGGAGAAAGCCCTGAACGACTGGTGGTGGGCCCTGGACAACATCGTCGTCGATGCCGGCCCCATACCGGTTTCGTTCACCCAGCATCCGGCCTCCGCCAATGTGACGATCGGCAACCCGGTGACGTTTACGGCCGCAGTGGCCGGGACCGCGCCGTTTACCTACCAGTGGTACAAAGGCACGGGCGTGGACCGCACCGCGATTCCGGGTGCGACGGCGAGCAGCTACACCATCGCCAGTGTGGCGACCGGCGACACCGGCTATTACAGCGTGAGCGTCACCAACGGCGCCGGCACACAGAACAGCAACGCCGCTCTCCTGTTTGCACTCAATGTCGCCACCCC
>DNDP01000037.1:4964-7186 GCA_003484235.1 Verrucomicrobiales bacterium | reverse complement strand
TTCGGAATTCCTGACATCGGCGGCACGCCCGCCAACGTCATGGCCTTCGGTGCGCCCGGCCCCGGAGCCGGTTACATCGCCGCGGTCGGCGGCCCGAATGGCGGTCCGTCCGCGAAGGAGAAGAACATCTACACGATGATCTACGACATCCTCTGGCCTGCGGCGGTGAACTCGAACTGGCGGACATTCGTGCAGGTCTCCCCGATTGAGAACACCGACGACGCGGAGTTCTTCGTCAACACCAGCGGCGCCATCGGCGTCGGAAACACGGGCTACTACAGCAACCTGCCGGGTGGGCAATGGAATCGTGTGGTCATCGTCGTTGACCTGACGCTGAGCGCCAATCCGGTCCGCTACTACATCAACGGAACATTCGTCGGCCAGGGCGGAACCCCCGGAGTCGATGGCCGTTTTGGCATGCCCGGGGCCGTCAACTTCTTTGCCGACAACGATGGCGACAACCAGCCCGGCTATATCAGCAGCCTGCAGGTCCGCAACGTGGCGCTGACCCAGCTCGAAGTCTCGGCACTGGGTGGCCCGAAGGCGTCCGGCATCCCTCAGGTCATCGACACCAGCACGCTTCCTCCGGTGATCGCCACCCAGCCGGTCGGGGTCATTCTTTCCCCGGGCGGAAACCTGTCCCTCTCGGTCAGTGTCTCGAGCAGCGTTCCGGTCACCTATCAATGGTTCAGGAACGGCGTGGCGATCGGTGGTGCCACGAGTGCGACGCTCACGATCAACAACGCCCTCAGTACCGAAGCGGGCAATTACACGGTCGAGGTCACCAACGCCAACGGGTCGGTCACCAGCAACACCGCCGTGGTCGGGATTCCGACTGACATCAACCAGGATCTGGTGGCCCATCTGAGGTTCGACGGTGATCTCAATGACGCTTCCGGCGGCGGCGTGAACGGCACCGCAATGGGCAACATTCCCTTCTCGGCAGGCCGGGTCGGCCAGGCCGCCGGTTTCTCCACCTCGGTGGCGAACGGCCGCAACTACATCTCGCTGGGAGCACCCGCCAGCCTGAACTTCGGCACCACGACCGATTTCACGATCGGGTTCTGGATCAAATACTCGCAGCGGTTCTCCGACCCGTCGGTCATTGGCAACAAGGACTGGGACAGCGGCGGGAATCAGGGCTGGGTGTTCGCACCGTCCGGCAACGGCATCAAATGGAACATTGCCGACAGCAGCCGCGTCCGTCGTGATTCACCGGGACTTGGAACGCTGAACAACGGCGAGTGGCACCACTACCTGGCCACGTTCGATCGGGGCGGGTTCGCCCGGACCTACATCGACGGCGTGCTCGTCAACTCCGTGGACATTTCGGGGATGACCCAGACGGTGGACACCCCTGCCGGATTGAATGTCAACATCGGTGAGGACGGAACCGGCTCCTATGGCGACATCACGGATGGATCCCCCGGCTTCCCGGATGCCATGATCGACGATTTGGGAATCTGGCGCCGCATCATCACCGCAGCTGAGGCTGCCTCCATCTATCAGCGCGGACTGGGCGGCAACAGCCTCAACACCGCGTCCGGTGTCACGCTGGGGACCATGACCTCCGCGGTTGTTTCGGGCGGCAACTCGCTCCAGTTCGACTGGCGCGGCCAGCCGGGTGCGAGGCTCCAGCGGGCCTCCGACGTGGTCAACGGGCCGTGGACCGATGTTCCCGGATCAGCCGGCAGCAGCTCGATTGTGGTGCCGCTCGGTACCGGCAACGAGTACTTCCGCCTGATCCTGCCTTGAGTTGGTGCTGCAACCCCTGCCCGGCCCGAGCCGGGCAGGGGGATCCTGTTTTCCTTCCGGGTGGAAGGATGTGCGGCGGGTGGCTGGTGGCGATGTCTGTGTGTCACGCCACCGGCCCCCGCTGATTGGTCTTCAAGCCGTGACAAACCTCCCTGCATCTCCAGCCAATCCGGCGTTCGCCGGTGTTGGAGCGATCAACCTTACGCCGGCACAGTCTGGCAGAGCCTGGCTTTACCTGACCGTGCTGGCCGCCGGCTATATCGGAGTCTATCTCTGCCGGAAGAACTTCGCCGTGGCGGTCCCGCTCCTTCAGGATGCCTGGGGTGCGTCACGGGCGGACGTCGGAGTCATCGCGAGCGTCAGCACGTTGGCCTACGCCGCCGGCAAGTTCATCTTCGGTCCCCTGATCGACCGCTTCGGCGGGCGCACCTGTTTTCTGCTCTCGCTGCTGGGTGTCGCCGTCTTCC
>DNDP01000037.1:1521-4763 GCA_003484235.1 Verrucomicrobiales bacterium | reverse complement strand
GGGGGAATGGTGTCGGGATTGATCGCCCTCACGTGGGTCTACAGCGCCAACCGGCTCACCGGATCCGCCGCGTGGGGCGGCATGGTCAAGCTTGTGCCCGACTGGTTTCCCGCCCACCGCCTGCCCCTAGCCATGGCCGTGCTGTCGCTCAGCTTCGTCTTTGGCGGGGCGCTCTCGACCCTCTTCGCCGGCGAGATCGCCCATTGGAGCGGCAACAACTGGCGGGCGGTGCTCGGTGTCCCCGCGCTGGTGCTGCTGGTGTTGTTGTTCGTGGCGGCGCTGGTGCTCCCGAAACCGGCGCCGGACGCACCCCCCACGGCGGACACGGCAGAGCCGGGAAGGACCAGGCCCAAACAGCCGGTCTATTCGCGCGTGAAACAGCTCGTCGGGATCCGCCGGTTCTGGATCGTGCTCGGGCTGAGTTTCGGCCTCACGATGTTCCGCGAGACGTTCAACACGTGGACCGTGGACTTCATCAAGACCGAAGGCGGCGAGGAGGTGTCCACCCGGATTGCGGCGATGCTGGCAACCCCGTTCGACCTGTTTGGCGCGCTCGGAATCATCTCGCTCGGCTGGGCGTTTGGAAGGTGTTCGGCGCGGGGCCGAACGATCCTGCTTGTGGCAATCCTTGGCAGCCTGACGCTGCTGCTCTGGAACATGCCCAACCTCTTCCGGCTCGGCCTCCTGCCGGTGGCGGTGGCGGTGGGCGCCATCGGGTTTCTTTCCTACGGGCCATACAGTCTGCTGGCCGGGATCCTGGCCGTGGAGATCCGCGGGCCCGCCTACGTCGCGACCGTCGCCGGGTTCGTTGACGGCATCGGCTACGTGGCCAGCATTCTCGCGGGCCAGCAGTTTGGGCAGATCGTGGATGCCGGCGGTTACCGGCTCGGCTTTCATGTGCTCGCCGGCATTGCGGCGTTCTGCGCGGTCCTGTGCCTGTTCCTCTATTCCGGCCGCCCGGAAACGGAGTTGAAACGATGAAGCCATTTCCAATGCTCCTGCTCGGGCTGGGACTGACCTGCGGCTCCGCCCTGATTCCTGCCGCGGCGCAGCCCGCGCCGGCGGTGCGCCATGTCATCGTGATCGGTGTTGACGGCATGAGTCCGGACGGGGTGCGAAAGGCGGCGACCCCGGCCATGGACCGGCTGATGCGCGAAGGCGCCTGGACGCTGGGCGCCCGGGCCGTGATGCCGACATCCAGCAGCCCCAACTGGGCTTCAATGATCATGGGCGCCAGCCCGGAGGAACATGGCATCACCTCCAATGACTGGCAGCCGGACAAGTTCGACATCGCACCCACCGCGCGGGGTCCGGGCGGCATCTTCCCGACCATCTTCAGCGTGCTGCGCGGACAGCGATCCGACGCCGTCACGGGCGTGTTTCACGACTGGGGCGGTTTCGGCCGCCTGTTCGAGCGTGAACTGGTGAGCCGGATCGAGGACACCGACGGCCCCACCAACGCCGTCCGCCAGGCCATGGCCTGGTTCCGCGAAGCCCGGCCGACGCTGCTGTTCATCCATCTCGACCATGTGGATCACGCCGGACATGATGCCGGCCATGGCACGCCGGAATACTACGCCTCGGTCGAGGTCGCCGACCGGTTGATCGGCGAAGTGCTGGCTGTGCTGGAGGAGCTCCGGGCGCTCGACCATTCGCTCGTGCTTGTCACTTCCGACCATGGCGGGATCAACAAGGGCCACGGAGGCGCGACCATGGCGGAGATTGAGATACCTTGGATCGTCCGCGGACCCGGAGTGCGGCGCGGACACGAGCTGCAGGTGCCGGTAAACACGGCGGACACCGCCGCCACCGTCGCGTTCGCGCTGCGCCTGAAGGCGCCGGCGGCGTGGAGCGCCCGGCCCGTTGTTGAGGCGTTTGAACCGAGATGATTGATAACAAGGACAGACCGTGAAAACAAAAACCGATCCATCGGCGCCGAGTTCGGCGCGTGACAAATTGCTGTTCACCCCGGGACCGCTCACCACCAGCCATTCCGTCAAGGAGGCCATGCTGCACGACGCGGGCTCCTGGCACTTCGAGTTCAACGCCGTGGTGGCGTCCGTACGCGAGCGGCTGCTGCAGCTCGGCGGCGTCTCGCGCGGCCGGGGCTATGAGGCCGTGCTCCTTCAGGGCAGCGGCACGTTCGGAGTCGAGGCGGTCTTTCAGACCTGCGTGCCGGCCGAAGGCAAGGTGGCGGTGCTCTCCAATGGCGCCTACGGCGAACGGATGATTCAGATGCTCAAGCATGCGCGGATCGCCCACCTTGCGCTGCGCACCGGCGAGGACACGCCCAGCGATCCCGCGGCGCTCGACCGCGCCCTGGCGGCCGACCCGGCGATCACCCACGTGGCGGCCGTCCATTGCGAGACCACCACCGGCGTGCTCAATCCGATCGATGAACTCGGACACGTGACCCACCGGCACGGCCGCACCTACGTCGTGGATGCGATGAGCAGCTTCGGCGCGCTGCCCATCGATCTCGCCGGGTGGCACATCGATTTCCTGATCTCCTCGGCCAACAAGTGCATCGAGGGCGTGCCGGGATTCTCCTTCGTGCTGTGCCGGCGCGACGTCCTGCTGGCCTGTGAAGGGATCGCCCGGAGCCTGAGCATGGACCTGATCGGCCAGCTGAAGGGCTTCGAGAAGAACGGGCAGTTCCGCTACACGCCGCCCACCCACGCGATCCTCGCGTTTTCGCGGGCGCTGGATGAACTGGAGGCCGAGGGCGGACCCGCAGCGCGGTGCGCGCGCTACATGCGCAACCACCAGACGCTCGTGACCGGCATGAGGGCGCTCGGATTCCGTCCCTACCTCGATCCGGCGGTGCAGAGCTGCATCATCACCTCGTTCCTTTTCCCGCCTGATCCGGAATTTGACTTCGACACCTTCTATCGCCGGCTGAGCGACAAGGGATTCATCATCTATCCCGGCAAGATCAGCCAGGCGGACACGTTCCGGATCGGCTCGATCGGCCGCATCTTTGAGGCGGACATTCAAGGCCTGCTTGCGGCGGTGCAACAGACCGTGAACGAGCTCGGAATCCTGGTGGAAACCCCCACGCCACCGCCGGCGGTGGAAACGGCGCCGTCGTTCTCGTGAAATCGATGACCAGCTCACTTGTGTCCCCCAGCCCCTCCGGGAGCCCGCGCGCCCTGAGGCCGGACGGCGCGGACGCCTCCGCGCTCGAGTCCTTCCCGGCCGGATCCAATGGCGAGATCGGCTTGCCGCCGGACCTGGTGCGC